>NZ_CP018221.1:2243437-2570625 GCF_001890385.1 Tardibacter chloracetimidivorans
ACCCGCTGGGGCGGATCGTCAGCGACGAAGAATGTGCCCGCGCGGTGCTGTTCCTCGCGTCCGACTATGCCGCGGCCGTGACGGGCGCGCAGCTCGATATCAACGCAGGCGAGTGGATGCCCTGAACCATGAAGATCACGCTCGAAGGCAAGGTCGCGCTGGTGACGGGCGCGATCCAGTCCGCCGGCGGCCGCGCGGAAGCCATCGCGCTCGACGTCTCGGAAGAAACGCAGATACGGGATGCGATCGCGGAGACGGTCGCGCGGCTCGGAACCATCGATATCCTCCACAACAACGCGGCCGACGTCGGCAGCGCGACGATGGCCACCGATGGCGATGGCCTGGCGCTCGAATCCGCGACGTGGGATCACGTCCTGTCCGTCGCCACCCGCGGAACCTGGCTCTGCAGCAAATATGCGATCAAGCAGATGCTCGGGCAGCGCGGCGGCGCGATCATCAACACGGCCTCGCTCGCCGGCCTGCTGGGGCTGGATCGGCTGACGGCTTATAGCGCGGCAAAGGCCGCCGTCATTCAGTTGACGGCGAGTATCGCCACGCATTTCGGCAAGGATAATATCCGCTGCAACGCCGTTGCCCCCGGCTTCGTGCTGACGGACGCGGCGCTCGCGATGTTTCCGCCGGACAAGTGCGAAACGGCGCTGCGCGATACGCTCACGCCCTATCTCGGCACCCGGAAGATATCGCCGCCGCGGTCTGCTTCCTCGCGTCGGATCACGCTCGCTACATCAGCGGGCAGACATTGCGCGTCGACGGCGGCAGCTCCGTTCATACCCAGAATCACGGCCGGGGCAGATCGGCCGCCGGATCCGAATGACAGGAGATACCCATGTTCAAGGCGATCTACCTCACCCGCAGGAACCCTGCCCTGTCGCAAGACGAATTCTGGGAACGTTGGAAGCAGCATTCGGCGCTCACCGGCACCACCCGGCGCATCCGGCCCTATTATAACCAGGTCGTGCAATGCGGCCTGTCCGATGCCTTCGACGCGGCCGAAGGCACAGACGCCTATGACGGTGCCAATCTGCTGGGGCTGGTCGATCGTTCGGGCGGCTACGGCGTGTTCGATGAACCGGAACATCGGGATATCATGCTACCGGACGAAATCGCCATATTCGCGCAGCCTATCCGCGACTGCACGCTGGTCACGGAAGAACATGTGGTCCGCCCGGGCGGCTTTTCGCGTCACCTCGTGCTGCATTTCCTCAAGCGCGCCGAAACCGTCACCGAGCAGCAGCTTTTCGATCAATGGCTGGCGCTTCAGGACGAGCTGCACAATCGCCCGGCCGGCGCGGATCTCGTCCGCCGATCGGTGATCAACAAGGTCGTCGAGACACCGCCGGCAGGTTATCCGTTCGATCTCGTCACCGAGACGTGGTTCGCCGATGCGGAGGCGATGCGTCGCTATCTGGGCGACGCATCGACCCAGGATGCATTCGGGAAGCGTCGCGCCGAACTGTGCGACGATGGCCGGACGATCAGCTTCGTCGCCCGGGTCAATCATTCGCGCCCACCGATCGAGGACTGACCCGAACCGGGGAGCAAAGGGAGATTTCCGAAATCTCCCCCAGCCCTCCGCCGCGATATCGCTACTCGCCCCGTCGGGAGGCGGCGCGTTCGCCACGCGTGCGGGGCGTCATCCGATGCGCCAAGCGGCTCGGCAATTCGGTGAAGAGATCGCCCTCGGCATCGATCGCCTCGCGCACCACCAGATAGTCCTTCCCCATCCATCCGCGACGGACATAGGGCGCGTAGCTGATCAGCGTGCCGGGCCCACCGGAAACGGCGGGGAGATATTTGACCAGCTCCATGCCGCGCTTGACCCCGGCCGGCGAGATCGGATGGCCATAGCCGATGCCGTGGGCGACGACATTCGCGATATCATAGCCGGTCACGGTGTAATAATTGGCCGCCCGATAACCGAACCGCTTTTCGAAGCTCTCGGTGAATTCCCGCGTGAGCGGATTTTCCTCGTCATAGAGATCGAGACCGTAAAATCCGTGCGCACCGCGCATGCCGCCCTCGATCAGCGGCGTGGTGAGGAAGCCGGTGGTGAGGATCGTCAGCGGCTGCCAGCCGATCTTGCGCATCGCCCTCGCCAAGCGATTGATCGGAACGCCGAAACCGCAATAGGCGACCGCATCCGCGCCGGTGGCCCGCATCGCTTCGACGATCATGTCCAGATTGACCTCGATCTGGCTGATCGTGAAATGCTCGCCGAGGTTCAGGCCTTCGAAATCGGCCGCCCGCCGGAGATATTCGAGATATTCGCCCCCGATGGCGGAGCGCTCGGCGACGGTGATGACCTTGCGGGCTTTGCGATGGGCGAGGAAATTGGCCATGAGGCACCCCTCCTCGACGAGCGATCCCTGGTTCAGGGCAAAGGTCCACTCGCCCTGCCAGACGTCCGTCCCCGGCCAGCCGATCGACGGAACCCGTCCTTCGGTCTCGATATAATGTTTCAGCGCGATGGCGTTTTCCGAGATATGCGGGCCGATGATCGCGACACAGCCTTCGTTGGCCAGCTCCTTCCACGCGTTAAGCACTTCATGGACATTGCCCGTGGGCAAGCCATCGACATCGCGCACGACGATCTGGACCGCGCGATCAATCACGCCATCTTCGAGCGCATTTTCAAACGCCAGCGTGGCGGCATCGAAGAAAGGCTGGATAACGCCTCCCGCCGCCCAATCCGTCAACATGCCGACCTTGGTCGTCGACTTGCGCTTGTCCATTTCGATCTTGGGGCGTTCGGACGACGACGTCATTTCATTCTCCATTGCGTTGAAAACCTTGTCTTATGTTCGATCTGTGCGCCGACCGGGCACCGTGCTCTCGATCGATGCCCGTGCCTGGCGGTGCGGCGCGGCTCGCGAAGTTCTGCTACGGCCCCCGCAAGAACTATCCGGGCATCGATATCCGGGCGGTAGTTTATGACCGACGTCGCGCCCCACGCGCGACCGCCTGTTCCCTGAAAACCCGTCCCAAGTCCCTCAATATGCCGTCGATCGCCCTCCATCGATTGTGAGACAGTGGCCGGTGACGAACGAGCCCGCTTGCGATGCGAGGAACAGCGCCGGGCCTACGACTTCACGCGGCTCGGCGGCTCGGCGCAATGGCACGTCCATAAACTGTTCCGGGCCGCGCATGGCCAGCAGATCCTTGTTGGCGTCCGTTCTGAATGCGCCGGGCGCCAGCGCGTTCACCGTGATGCCATCGGCGCCGAACTCGCTCGCGAGAGCCCTCGTGAGCGCCAGCAGGCCTCCCTTGCCGCTGATATAGGCGGCGTCGCCCGCCCTTCCCCGCATGGCCGCGACGGACGACATCATGATGATGCGGCCGTGCCGGCGCGACCGCATCAGCTGCGCCGCGAGCCGCGACATGAAGAAAGCCGCGCCCAGGTTCATATCCACGACCCTGCGGAATTCGGACAGGCCGATATCATCGACCCCGGCCCGCAGCCGCGCCCCGGCGTTGTTGACCAGAATGTCCAGGCGATCGCCGCTGGATGCCGCCAGCGCCCGCATTCGCGGTCCATCGCCCCTTCGTCGCCAATCTCGAAAGCCAATGGCAGCACGGCCAGCCCGGCGGCGCGCAATTCTTCCGCCGCATCGGCGCAGCGTGCCGGATCGCGCCCGTTCAGATATACCGTCGCACCGGCGCGGGCGAGGCCCTCGGCGATCGCCCGCCCGAGGCCGGACGTCGCGCCTGTCACGAGCGCCACCCGGCTCTCAATACCGAACAGCGATGCCGGATCACTTACTCCCATCGGCACTCTCCCTGCGGCCTGTCGATCAAGTCGCGGCCATTGCCAAAACACACGCTCAGTTGAGGACGAAGCTTGCGAACGCCGCTGTTTCGTCCGCCGTCAGAAAACGCCCGAGCGAATAATCTCCCGCGATGCTGGTGCGATGCCCGATGCGCAGATCGCCCGGCCGCACGCCGCGGGCACAGTGCAGCATCCGCCAATTATCCCACAGGACGAGGTCGCCCTCTGCCCAGCTATGATCATAGGCGACCGATTCATCGGTCAGTATCTTCGCGAGCTCCATGATCAGCGCGCTTCCCTCCTCGGCGGGAAGCCCGACGATGCCCAGCGCGAAGGCCGGCGAAAGGTTCAGCACCTTGCGACCCGTCTCGGGCTGGACGAAGACCAGCGGATGCGCGACGGGCGGGAAGGCCCCGTTCGCGGCCCGCTCGGCGAGGGCGGCCTGGAACGCCGCCTCCTTCACCACCCGGAGCGTCTGGAACGGGAGGAAACGGGTGAAATCGCGCGGGCGGAGCTGATAGATCACCTCGAGGCCTTCGCACTTGCGCCTCAGATCATCCGGCAGGCGCTGATAGGCCTCGATCTGATCGACAAATCCGGTTTCGCCGCCCTCGTCCGGCTGATCCACGATCTTGAGTATTCCGCCATGATTGATCTGCTGCGTGTAGATCTGGTCGGAATGCCAGGGGATGAAGCCCGCGCGTTCCACGCCGTTGACTTCCACGATCGAACTGCTGTCCGGGTTCGCGACGAGCTGGATCAGCTTGTCGCGCCCTTCGACGAGTATTTCCTTGACCGCATGGACCTGAAGATCCCCGAATATGGCGCTGAGCGCGATGTGAAAGTCGGGATCGCTGTCACCGTCGCGAAAGATGATCAGGCCCTTGTCAATCCACAGAGCCTGAAGTCGATCGCGGACGGAAGCGTCGTGGAGGTCCTCGCCGCGCAGGCCCTGCACCACGCAGCCGAAGCGGTGATCGTCGATCAGGCTTAGCACGTTCATCGCCGGCCCCCAGCCTGTCGGGAACGTCGCAAATAATGAATCATCATTTTTCTGACGCTAAACAATCGGAAAGCTATTGCCAATAGCGGGCCGGTTGGCGTAAAAACTAACCTATAAACAGCTTTTCCGCGAACGATGCGGCAGAGAGGATGATATGCCGGCAAGTCCAGCCCTCAAGCCGCGATTCCAGCTACCGCAGTTCATCAAGGGCGAGACGCTGTTGGGCAGCGACCGCCAGATCGGCGATTTCGATCTTGCGGTGCCGGATCTGAACAGCCTGACATGGCCGCGGACCGAGCCCGGCCCCGCCTTTCAGGTGCCGATCAGGGAAATCATCGACGTGCTGGTCGCGACGGGTGAGCGGCTTGCCGCCGATCCGGACGGCTATCTTGCCGAGGCGCTCGAATTCAGCGCCAGCTCCTCCGATCTGGAAAGGCGGATCGTCGAGAATTCGTTCAAATCCCTGCCGGGGATGTTCACGCGGCAGGAGATCGAGCTTCGCCTCGAAGGTGAGCTGCGCAACACCGAAGCGCTGGAAGGCTGGCGCGAGGTGACACATCCTTCCGGGAAGTCAGCGAGAGTGCGGGCATTCCCGCCCCGCCTCGTCCATGTGCTCGCCGGTAACGTGCCCAGCGTGGCGGCCGTGTCGGTGATCCGGTCCGCGCTGACGAAGGGCGTGCATCTTTTCAAGCTGCCCTCGAACGACCTTTTTTCGGCGCCTGCGATCCTCCGCACGATGGCGGCGGTCGCCCCCGGGCATCCGGTGGTCCGGTCCTTTTCGGCCGTTTACTGGCGTGGCGGCGACGAGAAGATCGAAAGCTTGCTGTTCCGCCCGCAATTCTTCGACAAGCTGGTCGCCTGGGGCGGCGAAAGCGCACTGCGCAGCGCGAAAAACTATATCGGCCCGGGCTTCGAACTCGTCTCGTTCGATCCCAAGACCTCGATCTCGTTCGTGGGGCGCGAGGCATTCGAAAGTGCCGAAACCGTCGAGGCCGCCGCGAAAGCCGGAGCGCTCGACGCCACCGGCTATAACCAGACCGCGTGCGTCGCCAGCCGTTTCCAGTTCGTCGAGGGTAGCGAGGAGCAGGTCGACAGCTATTGCGAGGCGCTCCACCGCCATCTCGGCGTGCCGCATGAGACATCGTCCGAATCTGCCGGAAAGACCCCGGAGGACATCCGCGAGGAGGTCGAGGGGCTGCGCATGCTGGAGCCGATCTATCGGGTCTGGGGCAGATATGATGGCACGGGCCTGGTCGTTCGTTCGGACGAGCCGGTGGAATTCCACCCCGTCGCCAAGACCGTGAATGTCGTCAGGGTCGATCGCCTCGACGATGCGATCCGCTACGTCACCGTCGCGACGCAGACCGTGGGCTTGTTCCCGGCGGCGCGAAAGGCCGAATATCGCGATCGCCTCGCGAGCGCGGGCACCCAGCGCGTCGTCACGCTCGGCAGCGCCTTCGGCGGGATAGCCGGCACCGCCCATGACGGCTTTTTCCCGATCCATCGCTTCATGCGGTGGGTGAACGACGAGGATTGAGCCCATCGGCGCACCCGGAGGAATTCCGGCGAGGATGGCGTGTGGAGAGAGATATCATGGTTGAAACGGTAGTGGCCATGGGAAAGGCCTCAGGGCCGATCAAGGAGATGTGCGCGCGCCCTGACCCCTACCTATATTCTCCTTCGCAAGTGCTGCCGATTCAGCTGGAGGCATCGCGCGAGATGTTCGCCCGGATGCGTCCGCTGATCCCGGTGCTCGATCGCCGCGCGTCCGACACGGGTGTCGATCGCATCGATAGCATCAAGGACCTCGTCCCGCTCCTGCTCTCGCACGCAACCTACAAAAGCTATCCGCAGGCGTTCGTCGCCAGTCGTCAATGGGACAAGCTGACGAGATGGCTGGGGCTCGTTTCGACCGAGACTTTCGAAGGAGTCGACGTGGCCGGCGCCACCGACATTGACGACTGGCTCGATCGGATGTGGGCCGCCGGCTACAAGGTCACTACGTCGAGCGGAACAGGCGGCAAGGTTTCGCTCCTGCCGAAGTCGGATCTCGATCTCGAGATCTTTCACGAATATCTGCGCCGGTTCCGGGGCTGGCCGGAGCCTGCGGTGGCGGCGAACGACCGCCATTTCTTCCAGTTTGGACCCGCCAGCGGCGCCTATACCGGCGTGATCGCGGCCGGTTTCGCCGTGCAGGATTTTGCGCGGCCGGATTCGGTCCACCTGCTTGTCGATGAGCCGCTGCGCATCGCGAAGGTCAGCCAGATGGCGGCGTTTCGCGAAAAGCTGAAGGATGGCACGGCCACGCCCGCCGACATCGCGACGGTCGAGGCGGAAGGCGCGGAACAGGCGGCGAAATCGTCCGCCCGCATGAACGAGATGATCGACGAAATCATCCGCCTTCGCCACGAGCCTCAATATATCATGGGCATGTCCGCGACCATATATGAGGTCGTCACGCGCGCCCGCGCGCAGGGCATCCCGGACGGCCAGTTTCATCCCGATACGATCGCGAGCTTCGGCGGCGGGACGAAGCATTTCAAGCTTCCGGAAGATTATGATGCGCAGATCCGCAGCTTCTTCGGCGATGTGATCTATTCGTCGGGTTACGGAATGACGGAGATGAGCTGGCTGTCGACGCACTGCGCAGGGGGCAATTACCACGTCCCGCCGACGGTGTTGCCGCTGATCCTGAACGAGGCGGGCGATGAGCTGGTCGAACCCCATCAGGGCGTCGTCGTCGGCCGCTTCGGCTTCGTCGATCTGCTGACCGACATACGCTGGGGCGGCGTGATTTCCGGCGACAGGGTCACGGTGGATCTCGACGGCGATTGTCCGTGCGGACGCGGCGGGGTCAACATCCGCAGCATCGTTCGTTTCGAAAGCTCGCTCGGCGACGACAAGATCCAATGTTCCGGCACCATCGACGCTTATATTCGAGGCGCCGTCGTCGACTGACGCCTGGATGGCCCAACTTCGCGTCGACCGCTCTTTCCGGGTTTCGCGAGCGCGAGGCCCGCCAACCCGCAAAGGTTTTCCAATGTACGACATCAAGATTGTTGGCGGCACGGTGATCGATGGAACAGGCGCGGAGGCGCGATCTGCTTCCGTGGCGATCAAGGACGGCCGCATCGTGGAGGTCGGCGCTTGCGATGGCGGCGCGCGGGAGATCATCGATGCGGCGGGCCGTGTCGTGTCCCCCGGCTTCATCGACGTGCACACCCATTATGACGCCCAGTCATTCTGGGATGCCACCTACAGCCCCTCCTGCTATCATGGCGTGACCACCATATTGGG
Organism: Tardibacter chloracetimidivorans; assembly: GCF_001890385.1. Lineage (NCBI taxonomy): Bacteria > Pseudomonadati > Pseudomonadota > Alphaproteobacteria > Sphingomonadales > Sphingomonadaceae > Tardibacter > Tardibacter chloracetimidivorans. The sequence goes on from NZ_CP018221.1 coordinate 2,251,525, forward strand.
CGGGTTCTGCGGGTTCAGTATCGCGCCGCTTTCGCCGTCCGCTGGCGAATATCTCTGTTCGATGCTGGCGCGGGTGGAGGGCATGCCGCTCCAGACGCTGCAATCGGCCGTGCCTTGGGATTGGCAGAGCTTCGGCGATTTCCTCGGCCGGCTGGATGGCAAGGTAGGCTTGAACGCCGGCTTCTATTGCGGCCACTCCGCGATCCGGCGCGTGGTGATGGGCGAACGCGCGGTCGGCGAGGAAGCCACTCCCGAGGAAATCGGGGAGATGAAGGCGCTGCTGGCCTCGAGCCTGGAACAGGGCGCGCTGGGATTTTCGACCACGATCTCCCCCAGCCACAATGATGGCGACGGCAACCCCGTCCCCTCCCGCTGGGCCTCGCGCACGGAGCTGCTGGAGCTGGCGTCTGTCGTGCGCGATTACGAGGGAACGGGGCTGGAGTTGCTGCCTGATCTCGCCATCCCCGATGGCACACGGGAGCTGATGACCGATTTCTCGCTCGCTGGGCAGCGCCCGGTCAACTGGAACGTGCTGACGGTCACGGGCACCACCCAGATCGACGAACAGCGGCTCGAGAAACATTTGGGCCTGTCCGATTTCGCACGATCGAAGGGAGCCGAGGTCGTCGCCCTCGCCGCGCCTTGCACCCCCAATGTCTATATCAATCTGCATGGCGGCGTTCTGTTCGATATGAACCCCGGCCTTTGGCAGACGATCTTCCGCGTTCCGTTCGATGAGCGGGTCGAGATGTTCAAGGACCCCGAAGTGCGCCGTCAGCTCGCCGAGGAAGCGGCGTCGGTCCCCGCCGATGCGCCGATGATCACCATAGCGCGGCTTGCGCGGATGAGGATTGCCAGCGTCATCAACCCCGAAAATGAAAAATATGTCGATCAATTCGTCGGCGACATCGCGACAGAACAGGGCCGCGAAGTGATCGACGTGATGCTCGACATCGCTCTTGCCGACGGTCTGAAAACCACCTTCGCCCCGGAAATCGGGGGCGAGGATCCCGAGACCTACAAGGTCCGCGGCAAAGTGTGGCTCGATGACAGGACGCTGATCGGTGCATCCGATGCCGGGGCGCATATGGACATGATCGATACCTTCGCATTCTCGACGATCATCCTCCAGCGTGCGGTGCGCGAATATGGCGTGCTAAGCCTCGTTGAAGCGGTGCACCAGATGACTAAAGTCCCGGCGGACTTCATGGGATTGAAGGACCGCGGCGTGCTTGCGCCCGGCCTGTGCGCCGATGTCGTGGTGTTCGACCCCGAGACGGTGGGCTGCGGTCCGGTCTATATGCGCGGCGACGTACCTGGCGACGCCGAGCGTCTCTACGCCGATGCGGTCGGTGTGGGCGAGGTGATCGTCAACGGAGTCACCATCGTCCGTGGTGGCGAACACACGGGCGCCCGGCCCGGCAAGGTGCTGCGCCGCGAAAGCGATACGTTCACCAACCTGATCGCGGCGGCCCGCCCGGCCTGAGCCGCAGTGGATCATCTGGGCTGCCGCCTGTCGTTGAACCTCGCGCTACGATTGCGGTTCCGGCAGCCGCCCAGTTTCCACGATACCAGCCGGGTGTGCGGGCCCACGCTCCTGCGACGTCATGGGCGCAAACATTCTATCTCGGAGATTTGGAAACGCCCGCTCACGACGAACATGTGCTTCGGCACGCCGTCTTCAGCGCTGCAGACGACTGAAACCGGCCTGCCATCTAAATTATCACTAATCATTTATTACACGTCATAAGATTTAATTATCGGACGCAATAACTTGGCAGGTGGGCCGGCCAATTTCGATATTTTGATCCAGCACGTGCGCAGTTCATCACACATGTGCCGATCATTATTGGAGCGTCTGCTTGCGAGTGATAGCCGGGACGCATGAATGGACGCTCGTCGCCCACGATTCACCGCTCTGTTTGATTGACATGGCGTGGCGGGTTCCTGTAGGTGAGTATCAGTCAGTTTGTGTATGGAACGGTGGGTTATGGATCTGTCTGGCTTACCCTTTTCCAACAGGCCCGTTGGCTGGTTCCAGATCGGGTGGAGCGGCGAGTTCGCGCCCGGCACGGCGCATCCGCTGCGCTATTTCGGCCATGATCTGGTGGCGTTCCGCACGCTCGTGGGCGAGCTGTCGGTGCTCGACGGCCACTGCCCGCATCTCGGCGCCCATCTCGGCTATGGCGGCAAGGTCAAGGGCGATTGCGTGGCATGCCCCTATCATGGCTGGGAATGGGATACGGAGGGCCGCAACGCGCGCATCCCCTATCAGGACAGCCCGATGAAGATGTCGCTGCGCAAGTGGCCGGTGCGCGAACAGCATGGCTGCGTGTTCATGTGGCACGATCCCACGGGCGCGCCGCCGCGCTGGGCGCTGCCGCACGTGTTTGAAAGCTATCCCGCGCTGCCGGGGCGGGAGGAGGATTATTACCCGCCCTACGGCAACAGCACCGCGCGCTTCGACAGGGAGTCCGTCCACACCCAGGTGACGATGGAGAACGGGGTCGATTCGGTGCACTTCCGCCACACCCATAACGCCCCCGTCGATCCCGTGCTCGAGGACTGGGTGATCCGCGACGCCGAACTCCACACCCGCGTCGGGTTCCTCTCGCCCGCCACCGGCAACGTCGCGCTCACGCTCCACAACATCACCGCGGGCGTCGGCCTGTCCTTCAGCGCCTTCGAAGGCAGCTACCATTATCGCCTCGTCTTCGCCGGAACGCCCGTCGACGACGACACCACCGATTATCACTACACCATCTGGTACCCGCGCGAGCCCGGCGACACCGGCAGCATCATGCCGCCGGACCTGCGCCAGCGCATCAAGTCCCAGTTCCTGTACACGCTCGAAGAGGACATGCTCATCTGGCGCACCCAGGCCTATGTCCCAAGGCCAACCTACGCAAAACAGGACATCAAACCCTATACCGCCATGCGGAAATGGCAGAAAAACTTCTACAACCTGCCACCGCTCAACCAAAACTCAGCTTGAGAAAGCGCGCTTGAAGTGCAGCATCCCCGCGCCCTTCCGTTACGTCCGGCAGCGCGGATGCGTGCGCGGGGCGCTTCGGCCTGTTCGATGCTCGCCAAGGCGGGAGCGGAGATCCGCCGATCCTGCGTTGCAACGGGCAGCGCAGCGGTCGGACCCGGCGTGAACCGCCGGGCCATCGTGAATATCCGCATCACCAGCTAGCGAGATCAAGGGCTTGTTCGATAAACTCACTCTCTCCGTTCTTCCGGACGAAGACGAGGCGCTCCGGCCGGCGCTGCGCGAAATCATCGCCGGTGCGGTCGCGGCGATACCGCTCGATCGCCGGGCGCGCTCGTGGCAGGGATTCGACGCCGCATTCAGCCGCCTGCTCGGCGAGGCGGGCTATATCGGCCTTTCGCTGCCCAGGAAGTTCGGCGGCGCGGAACGGAGCCCATTCACCCGCTTCGTAGTGGTCGAGGAGCTGTTGTCCGCCGGCGCGCCCGTCGCGGCGCACTGGATGGGCGACCGCCAGAGCGGCCCCCTGATCGCGCATTATGGAACGGACGAGCAGCGTGCATTCTATCTCCCCCGGATCTGTCGAGGGGAGGCGCTGTTCTGCATCGGCATGAGCGAGCCGGGCTCCGGCTCCGACCTTGCCAACGTGCGCACGCGCGCGGCGCGCGGTGACGATGGCAGCTGGCTACTCAACGGCCAGAAGATCTGGACCACCAATGCGATGCACAGCGACTATATGATCGCGCTGGTGCGTACGTCCGGGACGAGCGCCGATCGCCAGAGCGGGCTGTCGCAGCTGATCGTCGATCTGAAATCCCCGGGCATCACGATCCGTCCCATCGTCGACCTGACCGGCGACGCGCATTTCGCCGAGGTGTTTTTCGAAGACGTTCACCTGCCTCCCGAGGCGCTGATCGGCGAGGAAGGCCAGGGCTGGAAACAGGTGACGGCCGAGCTCGCCTTCGAACGGAGCGGCCCCGAGCGCATCTATTCCTCCGTCGTCCTGATCGATGCCTGGACCCGGCACCTGCGCGCGGTCGGCCGCCTGGACACGGCGACGCTGCGACTGCTCGGCAGCCTGACGGCGCAGCTCGCCGTGCTGCGTGAGATGTCGATCGCGGTGACCGCACGCCTCGTGGCGGGAGAAAGCCCGATCGTTGAGGCCTCGCTCGTCAAGGATCTCGGAACCGAGTTCGAGCAGGCCGTGCCGCAGCTGATCGGCGACGACCTCGGCGCGCATCCCGATGAGCCCACGGACAATGTGCTCTACCGGACGCTGCTTTACCTGACCCATGTCGCGCCCAGCTTCTCGCTGCGCGGCGGAACACGCGAAGTCCTGCGCGGTATCATCGCTCGCGGACTCGGCCTCAGATAAGCGGAGCTTCGTGATGATGGACATGAACGAATTGATCGAACCCTTCGCCCGGTTGGTCGAAGACATCTGCACCCCCGCCGCCGTGCGCAGGATCGAGGAAGGTGGCGAAACCGGCGCGATGTGGAGCGCCTTCGTCGATTCCGGTTTCCTCGACGCGCTCGTCCCCGAGGACGCCGGCGGCGCGGGGCTCTCGGCCCTCGAAGCGGCGCCGCTGATCTCGCTGCTGGGGCGCCACTGCGTGCCGCTGCCCGTGGGCGACACGATGGTGGCGCGCGCTTTGCTCGCCAAGGCGGGGCGCGAAATCCCCGCCGGGCCGATCGCGATCGCGACGGGCACCGGTGTCACGCCCTTCGCGCGTACGGCGGCGTTCTTGGTTACCGGCTCACCGGAGGCGCCGACGGCTGTCGCTGCGGCGGCCACGCAGACGGGCGTCCATCACGACCTCGATGGCTATGCGGACGTGGCGGACAGCGAAGGCCTGCGTCCCACCAGCGCGGTGGTGCGTGCGCTGCTGATCGCCGGAGCCGCCGGGCGGGTGCTGGAGATGACCGTCGCCTATGCGAATGATCGCGTGCAGTTCGGCAAGCCGATCGGCCGGCAGCAGGCGGTGCAGCAGCAGCTCGCGATACTTGCGGAGCAGGTGATCGCGGCACGCATCGCGGCAGCGATCGGGGTGCGCTCCGGGTTTCCCGCGCGGCTGCTCGACGCCGCGATCGCGAAGCACGGCACCAGCATCGCGGCCGCGCGGAGTGCCGCGATCGCCCATGCGATGCACGGCGCGATCGGCATCAGCGAGGAATATGATCTCCAGCTCCTCACGCGCCGCCTGCACGGCTGGCGCCTGGCGGACGGATCAGAAAGCTATTGGGCAGCGGTGCTTGGCGGCGCGCGGCTTGCATCGACGGCCGACACGAGCGTGGAATTTATCCGGGCCGCCTGATTCTGAAAGGCCGGCCCGCCGATTTTCGCAACAGACCGGGGAACAGGACGGCGGAATGGTCCGCCCAGGCTTGAAACCCCGGCGGGACATCCAGGAGGACAGGCATGAAGAAGAAATCGAGTTTGCGCGCCCGCGCGTCGCGGCTGGGCTGGACCTGCTGCATGCTGTCCCTGTCCACCATCGGGCGCGCGGAGATCGCCGCCGATCCATCCCGGCCCTCCCCCCCGCCGTCCTCCGCATTGTCGGCGCCTGCCGCGGCGAGCGGCGGTGGCGAATCCTTCCCCGCGCTGCCGCAGGCGCCCGCCGGCGCGCCCAACGTGATCCTGATCCTCACCGACGACGAAGGCTTTGGCGCCGCATCCGCTTTCGGTGGGCCGGTGCCGACGCCGAACCTCGAAAGGCTGGCGAAGGCGGGGCTGAGCTATACGCGCTTCCACACCACCGCCATGTGCTCGCCGACGCGCGCCTCGCTGCTGACCGGGCGCAACCACCACGCCGTCAACATGGGGACGCTGACCGAATTCGCGCAGGGCAGCCCCGGCTACACGTCCGTGATCCCGGACAGCGCGGCGACCGTTGCCCGGATATTGAAAGGCAGCGGCTACAGCACGGCCTTCTTCGGCAAGCACCACAACATCCCGATCGGGCAGGATTCACCAGCAGGTCCGTTCGACAAATGGCCCACCGGGCTGGGCTTCGAATATTTCTTCGGTTTCACCAGTTCGGATACGGACCAGTGGCGCCCGACCCTGTATCGCGGCACCAACCCGGTCCCCGTCGACAAGGACCCGCGAATCCTCGACGAACGACTGGCGAGCGATGCGATCGGCTGGCTCCACAACCAGAAGGCCGCCGCGCCCGAAAAGCCGTTCCTGATCTACTTCGCGCCGGGCTCGACCCATACGCCGCACCAGGCGCCGGCGGATTGGATAGAGCGTTTCCGCGGCCGCTTCGCCAACGGTTGGGACCGGGTCCGCGAAGAAACCCTGGCGCGGCAGAAGGCGATGGGCATCGTCCCGGCCAGGACCAGGCTTCCGGCCTGGCCCGCCGATCTGCCGCGCTGGTCACAGCTCTCTGCCGAGGACCGCAAGGTGCAGGAGCGGTACATGGAAGTCTACGCGGCGATGCTCGCCTTTCAGGACGAGCAGATCGGGCGGCTGCTCAACGAGGTTGACCGCATGGGCCTCGCCGCGAACACGATGGTGATCTGGATTTCCGGCGACAATGGCGCTGACGCCGCCGCCGGAGCGGCGGGCAGCCTGAGCGAGAAAGGCGAGATAGCCAACAGGCATTCCACCCTCGCCGAACGCGTCGCGGCGCTCGATCAGTTCGGCGGGCCGGAACAGGCGATCAATTATAGCGCGGGCTGGGCGCTGGCGATGAACGCGCCATTCCCCTTCTACAAGCAAATCGCCTCCCATCTGGGCGGCACCCGCAACGGCGCGGTCATATCCTGGCCCGCGATGATCACCGGGCGCGGCATCCGGGGCCAGTATCATCACGTCATAGATATCCTGCCGACGATCCTCAAGGCGGCGAAGGTTCAGGCACCGGCATTCGTCGACGGCGTCCGGCAGCAGCCGATCGACGGCGTTGCGATGGAATATAGCTTCAACGCGCCCACCGCGCCGGACAGGCGGACCACGCAATATTATGAGATGCTGGGAAACCGCGCCATCTATCACGACGGCTGGCTGGCGAGCACCACGCCGCTGAAGCGGCCATGGGAGATAGGATTCGGCCCCACCGCGAACGAGAATCTTACGGCGCGATATGGGTGGGAACTCTATGATCTTCGATCGGACTTCAGCCAGAGCAAGGATGTCGCGGCACGCTTCCCCGATCGTTTGAAATCGATGCAGCTGTTGTTCGAAACTGAAGCGGCGAAATATCAGGTCAACCCGCTCGACGATCGAACCAGCGCATCACGCACCGCCGGCATACACAAGGCGTATGTCATAGCCCGCGATCATTATACCTTCTGGGGAACGGGCATCAGCCTGGCGCCCGATCTGGCCCCACAAATGGGGAACCGCACGTTCATCGTGGATGCTGACGTGGTGGTACAGCCCGGCAGCACCGATGGCGTGATCCTGGCCAATGGCAGCCGGCTCGGCGGGTGGAGCTTCTATGTCAAGGATGGGCGGCCCGCCGTCATGCACCTATTCTCGCAGCTTCCCGGCGACCAATTCGTGCTCAGTTCCCCCGCCCCGCTGCCGACAGCACGGCCCAGCCATATCCGCTTCGCCTTTTCCTATCTCGGCGGCGGATATGGCAAGGGCGGTGATGTCAGCATCAGCATCGACGGCAAGCCCGTTGCCTCGGCGCCGCTCGCGCGATCGATCGTGGTGCCGGCCGGCCACGGGGAGACGTTCGACATCGGACATGACCGTGGGGTGACCGTTACCGGGGCGGACGTCCCGAACAGTTTCCCGGGCGCGATCGACAAGATCGAGGTCCGCCTGGGCCCGGTCGGCAAGGCCTGGTCGGCAAGCGCGAAATAACGCCACGCACGGCGGGTGGCGAGACTGCCGGCGGGGCATCTCACCCCGCCAGGGTCGCCTTGTCCAGCTGACGAAGCGATTCAAGGCGGCGGACGAAAGATCGGCGCGACCACTGCAGGAAGATTATCGCCACTGGCGCCGCCACCGCCACCACGGTCGCGATCGAGTAGCCGACCGCCTGATCGTCCTGATAGAGATAATCGGTCAGGAAGCCGATGATGAAGCTGCCGCCCGCATAGGCCCCGACGCTCGAAGCGATCAGCGTGACCGCACCCGATCGGCCCCGCATGTTCGGCGGCGATATCATCTGCAACGCGGCCAGAAGCTGCCCGACCGCGCCGACGATGCCGCATTGGAGGGCGAACATCGCGACGTAATAAAGCGGCACGCTCTTGATCAGGAACCCGGCGACGCCAAGCGGCAGCGCGATCGCCAGCACGATCATCATCAGCTTCAGCGGAAAATCATAATGGCCCGCCCGAACCCGGAAATCCGCCAATGTCCCCAGCAGGATCGTGAACAGCGGCGTGCCCACGCCGAAAATCAGCCCCAGCGATTCGCCCACCTGCTGCGGTGACATGCCGAGCACCCGGCGCGCGTAGGTCGGGCCCCACGCGAGCGCCCCGTAGGCAGCGAGCCCGCACAGCGCATATCCGGCCACCAGCCCCCAGAACGCGGGACGGCACTCCCGCACGAACGCGCCATAAGCCGCCCAGCTGGGCGGCTTGGCGCCGCCACCGTCGACCACCGTCCTGCGCGGCTCCCGCACCATCAGGATGACGAGCATCAGGGCGAGACCCGGCAAGGCGGAAACGATCAGCACCTGGCGCCACGGCACCAATCCGCCGACGAGGAGATGCGGATTGACGGTGAAAAGGTTCAGCAGCCAGCCGCCCAGCGCCACGGAGATCCCGGTGGAGATCGCGCCCATGCTCATGTAAACCGAAACGGGCGCCGCGAGCCGTTCCTTCGCGAACAGGTCACCGATGATCGACTGCGCTGCAGGCGACGCCGTCGATTCCCCCACGCCCACGACCACACGGCTGAGAAGAAGCTGTGCGAAGCTCTGCGCCAGCCCGCAGGCGGCTGCCGCCAACGTCCACACGGCAAGGCTGAGCGACAGCAGCAGATGCCGGGGAGACCGATCGACCAGCATTCCGGAAATCAGGGCGAAGCAGGTATATGCCACGCCGAAGCTCAGGCCCTGTATCAGGCCGAACTGCGCGTCGCTGATCCCCAGATCCGCCTTAATTTCCGGGATCATCACCAGGATGATGCTGCGGTCGATCAGCGATACCGCGCCGATCAGGGAGAGCAGGGCCACCATGCCCCATTGCCTCCACGCGCTGTAGGGCTGCCGTCGCGCACCGCCCGAGATATTGCTACTGGCGATCTCAACCACTTTCAGCCCCCCGTTCCGGCGCGGATATTCTGACGATGCGTACCGCCGTCATCCGGTCGCATCATTACGAGCAGGTCGCCATAGCCCGCCTGACAGAAAAGTCATCCCGTCAGCTATCGAATGTGCAAAAACATCATTGTCGTCAGTCCGCGCTGTATGAAATAGCGGGCAGGCACAGATCGAGGAGGAGCGTCCGTTGGGGACCGTCGACGATGCAGGATCGGGGATGGGTTCGCAGCCTTCGCAGCCGCATCCCGGGATGGTGCATCTGAGCGGCGGCACATTCTCGATGGGATCGAACCGCTTCTATCCCGAGGAAGCGCCCGCGCGGCCGATCCGGGTGGACGGATTCTGGATTGATCGCGCGCCCGTCACCAACCGCGAATATCTGCGCTTCGTGCAAGCGACCGGACATGTGACCCTTGCCGAGATTGCGCCCGATCCGGCGGACTATCCGATGATGCCGGCCGAGATGGCGCAGGCAGGCTCGCTGCTGTTCCAGCGCCCGGCCGGCGCGGTCGACCTGCGCGACTTCCGCCAATGGTGGAGCTTTTGCGCCGGCACCGATTGGAGGCACCCCTGGGGACCGGGAAGCGGGATCGAAGACCTGGCGGACCATCCGGTCGTCCACGTCGCCTATCAGGATGCCGAAGCCTATGCGGCGTGGTGCGGCAAGGCGCTTCCGAGCGAGGCGGAGTGGGAGTTTGCCGCGCGCGGCGGCCTCGACGATGCCGACTATGCCTGGGGCGATTCGCTTGCACCGGAAGGCCGGATGCTGGCGAATTACTGGCAGGGCGAATTCCCCTGCGTCAACGATCTGCTGGATGGATGGGAACGAACGTCACCGGTCGGCAGCTTCCCGCCCAACGGCTACGGCCTCGAAGACATGATCGGCAACGTCTGGGAGTGGACATCCGATTGGTGGTCGATCCCCCGGCCGGCGAGGAAACGCTTCAAGGGCGCCTGCTGCGTTCCGAGCAATCCGCGCGGGGGCAAGCGAAGCGACAGCATCGAGCGCGGCGGCGATGCGCCGAGGATCGCGCGGAAGGTGATCAAGGGCGGCTCGCATCTCTGCGCCGCCAACTATTGCCGGCGCTACCGCCCCGCCGCACGGCATCCGCAGGCGATTGACAGTTCAACCTGCCATATCGGGTTTCGCTGCGTCATCCGCGAAAGCCGCTAAACCTGTTCCAATCATGCGATGGAAGCGTGCGCAACCGCAGGGGCCGCGCCTTCGAATGGCGCCGCGCCCCGTGCGACATGGCCCCCAGACGGCGACCAAGGATCAGACGATCAGGCCGGGGCGCTCGTCCGTATAGGCGCCGTTCTCGACGACCTTCCTGCCGTTCACGAAAACCATGGCAACACCCTTGGCGGTGTTCAGGTATCGCCCCGAACCGTCCGGCAGGTCGAACCTGCGTTCGGTGGGATTATTGTCTATCACGTCCGGATCGAACAGCACGAGATCGGCGTAGTTGCCGGGCCGGATAACCCCACGATCCCTGATGTTGAACTCAGCGGCGGGAACGCTCGTCAGCTTGCGGACGGCTTCTTCGAGCGACATGATCCCGCGCTCGCGAACCCAGCGCGCGAGCAGCGTGGTGGAATCGCCCGAGGTCGAGAACTGATAGAAATGCGCGCCGCCGTCGGAGCCGCTGGCCGGGCGCGTGTGCGGGTGGGTGAGGATCTGCGTCAGGCAATCCGGATCGGTATGGGCAAACCCGCGCAACGCGAACACCGTCCGCAGCTCGTCTTCCAGCGCGATATCGAGAAGCGTGTCCAGGAAATCCGCCCCGCGTTCAGCGGCGATATCCGCCACCAGCCGGCCTTCGAGCGCCCGCACGGACGGGGTCTGCGCCTCGAGCACTTCCGACTTCATGAAGCGATCGAGATGTCCTTCCAGCTCCAGCGAGGCGCGCAAAGCCGGTCGTTTCGAGTGATCCGAGAAATAAGCGATCCGCTCGGGCACCGACAGGTTCATCACGTCCTGCCAATGCGGCAACAGGAAAAACACGAAGAAGTTGGCGTTGAACTGCAGGAACTGGTCGAACGGCTTCGACGTCGTCTGCAACACGATATCCGCGCCCTCCGACTGCAGCCGCTCTGTCGTCGCGAGCATGCTACGATACACGGGGTCTTCCGCCGAAGCCGCGAACGCCCCCAGAGCCTCGACGTGAACGCCGGTAGCCTTCGATATCCGGCCAAGCTGCTCAAGCTCGCCATTGGGGTCGGACCCGGGGCCGAAGCGCAGGTTGCTCTGCAGCACCCCCCGCCCCTCTTCGACGAGCACCCGCGCCAGCGCGGTACGCTCTTCTTCGTCCGCCCAGCGGCTGCCGATCGGGACATTATTCTCGTCCGTATCGAGGAACGACATCGACAGGCCCACCGCGCCGGCGCGCAGCGCACCCCGCAACAGTTCGCACATCTGCGCGAGCTCATCCGCCGTCGCCGCCCGTTTCTGCGCATCCGCGCCCATCACATGGTGGCGCAGCGGCGTGTGGCCGAACAGCGGCGCGACGTTGACGCCGAGGCCGCCCCGGATACGATCGAGATAATCCTCGAAGCTCGACCATTTGAAATCGACCACATCGGCGTAATTGGCGAGCCGCAGGTCCTCCGCCTTCAGGAACAGCGAATGGATGACGTCGATCGTGCGCGCGTCGGCCGGGGCGAGCGTGAATGAGCAGGACCCGGTCACCACCGTCGTCGCACCGTGCAACGCCACGGGGTCGATCATCTTGTCCCAAATCACCTGCGCGTCATAATGGGTGTGCGCGTCTATGAAGCCCGGCGACAGCACCAGACCGCCCGCATCGATCACGGCGGCGGCGGCCACGTCCAGCGCATCGCCAGCGCGCGCGACCGCGACGATCCGGTTGCCCTCGATCCTGACCGCTCCCGCAAATGCCGGCGCGCCGGAGCCGTCTATGATCCGAGCATTCTCAATGATCAGAGAGCCCTCGCCCATGCCTCAACCTCCCATAAAAGCGATCCGCGCCGCAGCCCTTGGTGCCGGTGCGCGGAAATATGACATGTAGTCAGTTTGAACTCTCCAGCCGGTCCTGTCGAGAGTGTTGAGCGAATATCGCGGCCCGTTGCCGGCGAGGATCGATCTGTGTTTTCGTGACAACCGGCGAGGAGCCGCCCTCCGGCATGGCCCCGGAGTGCCCGTGAAGAAAATCGCTCAGCAACCGCTATCCCGCGAAGCTGCGCCAGAGCCGCCCGATCCGCTCGTCACGCGCCTGGCAATATGCCGCCGGCAGCCGGGATCTCGATGCCGCGCGCGCTGAAGACTTCCTCGGCGTTGCGGATGGCCTCAAGGCCGGCAGGCAACCCACAATAGATTATGGTCTGCAACAAGGCTTCCTTGATCTCCGCCACCGTCAGCCCGTTGTTCAGCGCACCCATCACATGGGCCTTGAACTCGGTCTGCCTGTTGAGCGCCGTCGTGATGACGAGGCACAGCAGGCTACGCGTCTTGCGGTCGAGCCCCGGGCGATCCCAGATCTCGGTGAAGCAATATTCCTCCGAAATGCGGCGCGCATCCTCGTTGAAGGCGTTGGTGCCCGCTTCGCGTTTCTGGAAATATTCCTCGCCGATGACCTCGCGCATGATCGCGCGACCAGTTTCCTGCCTTGTCGTCATAGTGCCTCCGTCCGACTGCGCCTGACCTCGGCCCCGTTCCAGCGCTCGAACAGGCGGATGAGCGCGGTATAGTCCTCGTCGGCCATGCCTTCGGCCTTGGCGATATCGAGGAACTGCGCCGCCGCGCGCGCCACGAAAAGCAGCGCACCGGAGGCTTCGGCCTCCTGCAAAGCCAGCTTCACATCCTTGCGCAGCAGGCCCGTCGCGAAACGGACCGCGAAATCCCGATCAAGGACCGGCGGGTCGATCCGCTTTTCGGTGACGTAGCTGCGGCCCGAGGATGCATTTATCACCTCCAGCAGCCGTTCGGGCGCCACCCCGCCCGCGACCGCGAGCGCCGTCGCCTCATACGCGCCCACCAGGTTGCTGGCAAACAGCATGTTGTTGGCCAGCTTGACCGTCTGCCCCTGCCCGGCCTTGTCGCCGACCACGAAAAGGTTCGAGCCGATGTGCCTAAGCGACGGCATCACGGCATCTATCGCGGCCCCGTCGCCCGAGATCATCAGCGTGAGCGTCCCGGCTTCGGCACCGGACGTGCCGCCGCTGACCGGCGCATCGACGAACGCTATCCCGCGCTCGCGCAACGCATCGCCGATCCGCTCCGACATGCGGGGTCCGGTCGTCGAAAGATCGACGATCGTCCGAACCGCGGACCCGTGGCACAGCCCGTCTTCGCCGAAGATGACCTGATCGACGACATCGGGCGTCGGCAGGCTGCAGAATATGATCCCGGCTTCATCGGCGACTGCGCGCGGCGAAGCGGCGGGACGTGCGCCCTGCCGTTGCAGCGCCTCCACCGAAGCCGGGTTGACGTCATTGACCACAAGGGCCGTGTCAGCCCGGAGAAGCCGGGACGCCATGTGGCGCCCCATGCTGCCCAGGCCGACGAAGCCGGTCGTCACCACTTACAGCGCGACCGTGAACAGCTTCATGACATCCGCCGAAGTGACCGGTCGCTTTTCAGCACCTTCCTTCGGGTTGAAGCCGCCGCGGCCCGCGACCGGGGCGGTATCGACATGCTTGGACCGATCCTTGAGCGCGCCGACCGTGCAGTTTTCGCGACCCAGAATCTCGCGGGGATCGTATCGGAACTCGCGGATGGTGTTCAAGTGCGTGATCTTGTCGATCGTTTCCTTGTCGAGATGCTTAACGCTGTCCCAGAGCGCATTGGCCGATCGCGGCCATACGCTGTCCGAATGCGGATAATCGCACTCCCAGCAGATCATGTCCGGGTTGAGGAAATCGATGTTCTTCATGCCGAAATCGTCGGAGATGAAGCAGGTGATGAAGTTGCTGAAGAACAGCTCGCTGGGCGTCTTGCCGCCGAAGTCGGCATGGGTCCAAGCGCGATGGTGCTTATAGGTGAACTCCACCCGCTCGAGCAAATAGGGCACCCAGCCCACGCCACCTTCGGCGAGCGCGATCTTCAGATTGGGGAATTTCTTGAATATCGGCGAGTAGAGCCAGTCGGCCGCGGCCACGGCGATCGACATCGGCATGGTCGTGATCCACGCGTCGATGGGCGTCTCGGGCGACGCATGCGGCGCCTGGTTGCCGGTGCCGATATGGGCGCTGATGACCATCCGCTCCTCTTCCATGACCGCGAAAAGCGGGTCCCAGTAGCCGGAGTGGATCGACGGCAGCCCCTTGGCCGAGAAGTTGTCGTGCAGCGATATCGTGCGCGCGCCCTTCTTGGCGATCCGCTTTGCCTCGGCGACGGCGAGATCGATATCCCATACCGGCACGATTCCCAGCGGGATGAAGCGGCCGGGGTTGGACCCGCACCAGGAATCGATCAGCCAGTCATTATAATATTGTAGGAGCGCCAGCGCCGCCTTCTTGTCGGTGGCGTCCGCGAAAAGCTGCCCAGCCGGGCCCACCGCCGAAGGAAAGCAGACCGAGGCGCAGACGCCGTCCGCATCCATATCCTCAACCCGCTTGTCGGGATTGAACGTTCCTTCGCGCAACTGCGAATAGGCGGTCGGCTCGAAACCGAACTCCTCCGGAGGCCGGCCGACAACCGCGTTCAATGCGATATTGGGCAGCAGCCGACCTTCATAGACCCAGGATTCCGCACCGTCCTTGGTGATGATCTTAGGGGCGAGGTCCTTCAGGCCAACCGGCACGTCGGCAAAGGTGGAGGGCGGCTCGACCAGATGATCGTCAAGACTGACGAGGATCATATCACGCATTTCCATAGCTACTCTCCGTATCAGGCAAAAAATGACTGGCCGTAATTTTCTTGGGATGCCCGTCGCCGTATTTTGAGTCAAGCGCCGTGCGGTAATTTGCCCTAGCCGATCTGCAGGCCGTCGCCGCGTCCCTGCCTCGGCCCATGGCTCGACGCGCCACCGTCGAGAGCGATCACCTGACCGGTAATCAGCCTGGACGAATCCGACAGCAGGAAGGCCACGACTTCGGCGACGTCTTCCGGCCGGCCGAAGCCGGGCACCAGCATATCGCGCGAAAACTCGTCGAGCGACTGTTGGGAGAAGGCGGCCTCCGCAGCGGGGGTGAGGATCAGGCCTGGCGCGATCGTGTTACACCGGATCTCATGCCGCCCGGCCTGGGTCGCGACCTGGCGCGAGAGCTGCACGATAGCGGCCTTTGCCGCGCCGTAGGCGGACATCGAATCGAACCCGAACAATCCGGCCATCGATGAGGTGTTGACGATCGCCCCGCCGCCGCGCCGGATCATTTCGGGGATCACATGCTTGCAGCCCAGCATCGCGCCGCGAAGCGATGCGTGCATCGTTTCGTCCCAGAAGCTCAGGTCCATGGAAGCGATGTCGCGATCACGGGCAGTGAATGTCGTCGCCGTGTTCGCCGCGTTGTTGACGGCAAGGTCGATTCCGCCGAACTTCGCCACGATCGCCTGGACGGCAGCGGTGAAATCCTCCTCGCGGCGCACGTCGAGCTTCAGCCCGATCGCCTCCCCGCCGATTTCGGTGATCTCAAGCGCGACCGCATGCGCGGCGTCGGGGTTCAGGTCGGTCACGGCGACGCTGCAGCCGGCCGTTCCCAGTCGTAGCGCGATCGCCCTTCCTATGCCGCTTCCGGCACCGGTGACGAGGGCGACCTTGCCGGATAAGTTGCGCATGAGAAAGCTCCCGATCCCGTGAACTAAAGCATGTACACGCCGCCATCCACGAACAGCGTCTGGCCGGTCACGTAGCGCGCCGCGTCGCTGGCGAAGAATACCGCCGCTCCGCCGATGTCTTCTTCCGGTTTCCCGATATAGCCGAGCGCCGAGCGCGCCGCCTGGCGTTCATATTCGCCAGGGCGACGTTCGAAGTCGCGGGCCATGCCATCGGTGAGGGCGACCGGCACGATCGCGTTGATCGATACGCCGCGCCCGCCGAGCTCCCAGGTGAGCGCCTTGAGATTGCCCCTCTGCATGCCCTTCGCGACGCCGTAGATCGACAGCGAGCCATGCCCTCTGACCCCGCCGTGCGCGAGCAGCAGCACCACCCGGCCTTTGCCGCGCTGGAGATGCGGCAGCGCGGCTTTGACACACCAGAACGTCGCCCTGCTGCCGGTCGCCACGACATCGTCGAACAGGTCTTCCGGCGCATCCGCGATCGGCGTGCGATCCGTCGCGCGGCCCGAAAGGGCGTTGTGAACGAGGATGTCGAGGCCATTGTAGGTCGAGACCGTTTTCCCGATCGCGGCGAACACCGATTGCTCGTCGGCCACGTCGGTCTGGACGCAGATCGCCTCCCCGCCGCCTTCCCTGATCCTGGCGGCGACCGGCTCGCCCGTCTCCAGCCTGCGCGCCGCGACCACGACATTGGCGCCGGCCTTGCCCAGTGCGAGCGCAATTCCCTCGCCCACGCCGCCGCCGGCGCCGGTGACGAACGCGGTGCGTCCCTTCAAGCTCAAGCCTTCCTCGATGGTCATGGCAGCATCCAGGCGCCGCCATCGGCGATCACCGTCTGTCCGGTCACGAGGCCGCCCTCCGGCGATGCAAAGAAGGCCACGAGCGGCGCGAGATGTCGCGTCGGTTCCGATGTGCCGACGGCGCGGAGCGCGGGGGGGACATAGCCTGTGCCCACCTCGGCCACCGCCGCAGCCACGGCAACGCCATCGGCCAGCGACGGCGCCGCGCAATCCAGCCCGACCAATACCGCGTTGACGCTGATCCCGGCAGCGCCCCATTGACGCGCGGCCACCTTACCGAGGATTCGCTGTCCCTCGACAGCGGCGCTGATCGCCGCCGTGCCGGGGCGCCCCGATACACCCAGGGTAGGCTGCACCAGAACGATACGGCCCCCACCATTCGCCGCCATGATCCGATAGGCCGCCTGCATCGCGAACATCGCCCGTTTGACAGGCGTTTCCGATGCCTCAATCCATTGCGCGGTCGACAGATCATCCACCGTCGCCATGAGAGGCTGATCCGGCAAGGCAGCCGCATGGATAAGCGCGTCGAGACCGCCGAGGATCGTCGCCACCTCGTCAAAGGCGGCGTCGGCGGCCGCCCGATCGCCGAGGTCCGTCTGGACGTGCGGAAGATCGCAGCCGTCCGGCCGCTCGCCAACCGTCACCACCGTGCCCGGCAAGGCGTTCGCGAGCGCGCCGCCCGGGCCGCTTCGCGTTGTTACAACGGCAACCTTCATTGCGCGGCTTCTCCTTGGAATATCTGTCTGGGCAACGGTCCGGGCACGGAAATCCGCTACACCGCATCCTGATTGGCAAGAATGGTCACCGTCTCGCTCGAAAGCGCGCCCCCATTGCCGTTGGCGACAGCGAGCTTCACATTCTCGACCTGCCGCTCGCCACATTCGTTGCGGAGCTGTTGCGTCGCCTCGATAAGGGTGAACAGGCCATACATGCCGGGATGGCAGAAAGAGAGGCCCCCGCCGTTTGTGTTGACGGGCAGGACGCCCCCCGGGGCGATCCGCCCTCCCGAAACGAACGAACCGCCCTCACCCTTCGCGCAGAATCCCATGTCTTCTAGCAGCAGGATCGTATTGATGGTGAACGCGTCGTAGATCTGGACGACGTCGATATCGGCGGGCGTGACACCCGCGATCCCGAACGCGCGCTCGGCGGCGCGCTTCGCCGCCGTGACGGTCAGATCGGGCATCTGGTCGATGCTGGCGTGCGTCACCTCGGCGGCCGAACCCAGCACATAGACCGGCGGCTTGCGCAGGTCCTTCGCGCGATCGGCGCGCGTGAGCACGATGGCCGCCGCCCCATCCGTGATCAGGCAGCAATCGCGCACGCCGAGCGGATCGGATACGATGCGGGCACCGACACAATCCTCGATCGAAAGAGGGCCGCGCATGAAGGCATCGGGATTGAGGTTCGCCCAGCCGCGCGCGGCGACCGCGACTTCGGCGAGTTCTTCCCGCGTAGTGCCATATTGATGCATATGCCGCGCGGTGGCGAGCGCATAGGACGACATCGGATTGATCGGCCGGTATGGCAGCTCGTAGATCGAGCTTTGCCGCATCTGCACGAGCTTGCCGCCCGCGCTCCGCTGGTTGCTGCCGTACATGATCAGGACGGTGTCCAGATAGCCCGCCTCCAGCATGAAGGCCGCGGTTATGACGTGGCTGTGGAAGGCCGATCCACCCGTGCGGTTGCAATCGGTGAACTTGGGCTGGATGCCGAGATATTCCGCCCCGGCCAACCCTGCCAGCGCATCGTCGGGAAGACAGATGAACAGCCCGTCTACGTCCGAAAGCGCAAGTCCGGCGTCATCCAGCGCGCGAACCGCCGCGCTCGCCGCGAGATCGAGCGGGCGCTTGCCCGGATTTTCGCCGATGCCAAAGGTGGCAACGCCTGCGATCGCCACCTTTGCGCGCGGAAAGCGGTCCATGACTATGTCCCCCGCCGATCAGGCCTGCGTGTTGAAGCGAGGCTTGCGCTTCTGCTCGAAAGCCGTGATCGCCTCGAGATGATCCTGGGTGGCCGCGGAAACGGCCTCGTAGGCCATGCCCGTGTCCATCATCAGCGTGGCGAGCTGCTTGAGCGGCAGCGTGTAGGTTTCCTTCGTCCAGCGGAGCGACCGCGCGGGAAGCTCGAGCAGCCGATCGACATAGGCGTCCACCGTCGCATCAAGCTCCGCGGCCTCCACCGATTTGTAGATCAGGCCGATATTCGCGGCCTCCGACCCGGTGATGCGGTCGCCCGTGAGGAGATAATGGCGCGCGCGTCCGAAGCCGATGAGCTGCGGCCAGATCACCGAGCCGCCATCGCCGGCTATGAGCGCCACCGCATTGTGGGGGTCGGCGATCCTGCTGGTATTGGTCGCGATCGCCACGTCCGCCAGCAGAGCCACCGTCGCGCCGAGGCCGATCGAATCCCCGTTGATCTTTGCAACGATAGGCTTGTCGCACTCCAGCATGGAGCGCACCACCCGCTTCGCTTCGCGTACCGCGGCGTACATGAGCTCCGGACTCTCGTGATTGGCGCGCATCGCGGGCACGTTGCCGCCCGCGCTGAAGGAATGACCTTCGCCGGTGACGACCACGATATCGCTCTCCGCATCGAGCGCCGCCGTCTCGAATACGTGCGAAAGCTCCGTATGAGACTGCGCTGCGAAGGCGTTGCGGCTGTCGGGCTGGTTGAAGATGACATAGAGAGCGCGGCCCCGGCGCTGGAAGCGAATAGTCTGATAATCCTCGATCCGCACCAAATTTTCTCCCGGACAGGCGCTGCGCGAGGCACATAGCTAACTATAAGACAGTTATGCGTCAACGGAAAACGAGAAGGTGCCAGGCGGGCGCCGGCGCATAGTCCACGCTTGTGGACGGCCCCTGCCGAGGCGCGCTTACCCCGAATATGCTGCTTCACCCGCGGCCGCTGGTGCGACTATTGACTAGGCTTCAGTTGACTTCATCGCTGGCGTTCATAAAGTCGTGCTTTATGCGCGCGCCCATCGCCGTGCATCCGGTTCGAAGAATTTCAGCGAGTAAAGATCGAGATGGCGACACAAGCGTCGGGTACCAAGGATCTGAAGAAAAAGCGAGTCGGGGGTGGCGCGCGGCCTAGGGCTGATCTCCCTGCGCAGGACGAGTATAGCACCGAATTCAACAAGCATGGCCAGAAGCTCGGGGAGAAAGGCCGCCGTACGCGTGAAGCATTGACCAATGCGGCGCGCCAGCTTCTCCGCGAGAGTTCGCCGCTTGATCTGAGCGCGGTCGCCATTTCGCGCCAGGCCGAAGTATCTTCGGCAAGCTTCTACATGTATTTCAACAGCGTTCGCGATATGCTCTATCAGATGAACGAGGCGATCAGCGAAGAGATTGCGGAGCTGGTTCCGTTCCTGACCCGGAAATGGGATGATGAAGATCCGGCGGCCGATGCCTTGAAGTTCGTGAAGAAATTTCAGGAAATCTGGTCGCAGCATCGCGAAGTATTGATGTTTCGCAATATGGAGGCCGATCTCGGCAACCCGCAGTTCGACAAGCTCTGGCGCGCGACGCTCCGTCCGCTTGTCGCCCGCATCGGTGACAAGATCAAGGAACAGGCGCAGACGAAGGGCAAGTTCATCTCGGTCCTGGACTCGCGGAGCCGGGCCGTAGTGCTCACCTCGGCGCTCGAACGGATCGCCGCCTGCGACGTGCGGGTCATCAACGAGGAACTCGGGATGGACCGGGTCCAGAATAGCCTGGCGGACATGATCGTTAAGGCGATCTACTGCGTCGAATAGGGCCGCCGGCACGATTTAATTGTGCGGCCGGCACGGCCGCGACTGGTTCTAGGAGGCATTTTTGAGCACTTCGCCTACGCCGGAGGCAGCGCCCCTCCGTGGCCTGCGCGTACTGGACATGACGCGCGTCGTCGCGGGCCCACTTGCCGGACAGATACTTGGCGATCTCGGTGCCGATGTCATCAAGGTCGAACGTAAAGGCGTGGGCGACGAGAGCCGCCTCGTCGGCCCGCCCTGGATGCCGAACCGCGAAGGCGAGGAGTCGACCTATTTTCAAGCCGTCAACCGGAACAAGCGGTCGATCGCGATCGATTTCGCGCACCCACGAGGCGCTGAAGTCATCCGCAGCCTCGCGCGGGAAAGCGACATCCTGCTGGAAAACCATCGCCCCGGTACATTGGACCGGTACGGGCTCGGATACGAGAAGCTGCGGGAGATCAACCCTCGGCTGATCTTCTGCTCGCTGACCGGCTTCGGACAGACGGGTCCCTACGCGGATCGTTCGGGCTACGACTATCTCATCCAGGGCATGGGCGGGCTGATGAGCGTCACCGGCCTGCCGGACGGCGAGGAGGGCGCGGGACCGATCCGGGTGGGAATACCGATCGTCGATATCGTCGCCGGGCTAAACCTGACGATCGGGGTACTGGCCGCGCTCCAGCACCGGAATCTGACCGGCGAAGGCCAGGCTGTCGATGTCGCGCTTCTCGACAGCGAGCTGTCGGTGATGCTCAACGCCGCGTCGTCATGGCTGAATTCCGGTCAGCTTCTCGGGCGTTCGGGAAATGATCACCCCAGCGCGACGCCCTATGGGATCTTCGATGCCGACGACGGGCAGATGATCATCGCCATTTTCAACGATCGCGAATTCGTGCGGCTGGCCCATGCGCTGGATCGCCCGGAATGGGCGGAAGATCCGCGCTTCCGCACCGGCGGCGCGCGCGTGGCGCATCGCGCGGAGATCAAGGCCGCAGTGACGTCGGCGCTGAAAGGCCGCCCTCGCGGCGAGTGGATGGAATTGCTCAATGCGGCCAAGGTTTCGTGCGGCCCGATCAACGACATGGCGGATATAGTCGCCGATCCCCACACCCAGGCGCGGGGCATGGTCGTCGAGCAGGAGCATCCGGTGATGGGCAAGGTCCGGTCGATGGGCGCCGGCTTCAAGCTTTCGGGCTCTCCGGTCAGCTACCGCTACGCTCCGCCGCTCGCGGGGGAGCATAGCCATGAGATCCTTCGCGAGGTGCTCGGCATGTCGGACGAAGAGATAAAGCGGGACGTCGAGGCGGATGTCGTCGGGTGAGTGAGGCTGCCCTCCCGACGCCCGGCGGCGCCAGCTTGACAGGGCGCGATCGCCAAGCCATCTAAACGGAATACATGTCAGCTATCCAGCCGGAGCGGCCGGCTCGGCGCTGTCCGCCTTCCGAGGAGTGCTATCTTGGCGACCCCAGTCATCGTCAGCGCCGTGCGTACTCCCATCGCCACTGCCTTCAAGGGCAGCCTGGTGCATACCTCGGGAGAGGAGCTGGCGAAAACCGTCGTCGCCGCCGCACTCGAGAGATCCCGGATCGACCCGGCGATGGTCGAGGACATCATCCTGGCGGAATCGCTATATGGCGGTGGCGCGGTGGCCCGCCATGCCGCGGTGGAATGCGGCATGAACCACGCTGCCGGCGCCGCCGTGAACCGGCATTGCGCGGGAAGCCTTACCGCCATCGGCTTTGCATCCGCTTCCATCATTGCCGGAATGGAACAGGCGATGATCGCGGGCGGCGTGCAGTCCACCTCCACCGGGCCCCAACTTCGCTATCGAAAGCTGGGCACGTTCGACCAGTTCGAAGATGTGCTCATGCCGCCGACACACCCGGATACCCCTGACGCCCCGAACAAGGACATGTCGATTACGGTCGGGTGGAACACCGCCAGGGAGATGGGTCTGTCGCGCGAAGAAATGGACGCGTGGGCGCTGCGTTCGCACCAGCGCGCGGTCGCGGCGATCGACGACGGCCTGTTCGCCGACGAACTGGTTCCCGTGTCGGCCCGTCAGACGGATAACAGCTTCTCGATCTTCGCCAGCGATGAGCACCCGCGACGCGACACGTCCATCGAGCGGCTTTCCTCGCTGAAGGTCATCCATCCTGAGATCGATGGTTTTTCGATCACGCCCGGCAATTCGAGCGGCATCAACGACGCGGCAGCGGCCCTGACGCTGCTGGACGAGGAGCTGGCGCGTCGCGAAGGCCTGGAAGTCCTCGGGCGGATCACCGCTTGGGCATCAGCCGCGGTCGAGCCGGCACGGACCGGCATGGCCGTGATCGAAGTCGTCAACAAGTTGCTGCGCCGTGCGGGCATCGGCGTGGTGGATGTCGACCTGTGGGAAATCAACGAGGCCTTCGCCTCGGTCCCGCTCGCCGCGTGCAGGCGGTTCGGCATTTCCGAAGACAGGATGAATATCCACGGCAGCGGGTGCAGCCTCGGCCATCCGGTCGCCGCCACGGGCGCCAGGATGGTGACGACACTGCTCCACGACCTTCGCCGCAGCGGCGGGGGGATCGGTGTCGCCGCGATGTGCGCGGGCGGCGGTCAGGCCGGCGCGGTGTTGATCCGCGTCTGAACGCGCACCGCGCGATTTCGTGCGGGACATTTCCATGATAGTCATTCACGCTGGGCAGTGGCAGAGCAGCGGCCCTTGACATCGGAGGCGCCGCGAGGTGAATAGGTGACAGTTATAGTCGCCTGCCCTGCATGCGCCGTCGGTCGGCATAAAAATCACGCAGGGTAGGTTTTTAAGATTTTGCCGCGGCGCGCCGGTTTGCGCATCTGCCGCATTTTGCTCAGGAGATGATATGACGGGTTCGGTGGTTGCGCCAACACACAAGATCAAGGTCGGCGTGCTGTTCGATCTTTTCTTCGGTAAAAGCCCCGAGCCATGGGGCAACGACATCGACGTGCTCGATGCGATGCGCATCGTTTTTGACGAGGCGTTCGAAAAGAAGCTCGTCGACCGGCCGATCGAGATGGTCGTCAAATATTGCGAGGGCCTGCCGCGCGGCGCCGTGCAGGACGTGATCAGGACCTATCAGGAGCTGGTCGACGAAGGCTGCATCGTCATCTATGGCCCTCTCATCTCCGAGAATGCGCCCGATCTGGCGGAATATATCAACGAGAAGGGCCATGTTCCCGCCATCGGGATGATGGGAACCGAGGACTTCCTCGGCGAGTGGACGTTCCAGCTTTCCAATGGATCGCTGCCGGACGAGCCCTATGTCATCGCGAGCATCATGGCCCAGCACGGGCTGACGAAAATCGGCGTCGCCATGGAGAAATCCATGATCGGCCAGCAATATCTCCACTGGCTGCGGCAGGCCTGCATCATCGAGGGGCTCGAGATCGTCGGCGTCGCCGGCGTCGCGCAAACCGGTGAAGACATGGTCCAGGAAATCACCACCCTGCGTGACAGCGGCGCTGAAGCGGTGCTCCACCTCGGTTTCGGCTGGGCGATCATGGGCATCAACAAGGCGATGCGTGAAATCGGGTGGGAAGTTCCCAAATATTGCATGACCGCCTGGGAGGTCAGCCTGCTCGACGAAGAATTCTATCGTGAGACGATCGGCTGGATCGGGCTGGAGCAGTTCGACGAGGAAAATCACCTCGCCGTCGAATTCCTCGACAAGTTCGAGATGCGCTATGGCCGCCGTCCGGAATATTTTATGCCGGGTTACGGGGCGGATATGGGCAACATCATCGTTCAGGCGCTGGTCAATGCCCATCCGCTGTCGCCCCGGGGCGTGCGCGACGGCATCAAGACCATCCGCAACCTTCCCGCCCACAGCGGCGCGCCGGGCACGCGCATCTCTTACGGCAAATATCGCCACAATGGCTGGATGGGCGCGGGCTTCCTGATCGCGCGTGAACACGCACCTGACGGCCCACGCGGCAAGACGATCTTCCGCGGGCGTATCGCCGCCCCACGCGGCGCCCGATAAGCCTGCCGACCACGCCGCCTGACCACCATGCAAGCATGTGGGAAGGCGGCGAGGATCTAACCTGCGGGTCGGCCCGCCGCGCGAAAATGATCGCGGGCCGATCCGCAGAGCTGAAGCAGGACACCCGCTTGGGGGCAGCCCGCGCTTGGCCGCGGTCCTGAAGCAGGCTTTCAGACAATAGCGGCCTGCTCCCACGCCCGTCGTGGACCGGAGAGCTACCGTCGACGGCGGGCGACCCATAAAGATAGATATCGCCCTGGAGCGAGGACGGGACCGGATTTCGCGAACGCCGGGGACGCTCGGCTTCACGCGGAGAAACCGCCTCGGCCCGACACACGCCGTGGTGAGCGCAAAGCCTGCCCAGGCATCAAGCATATGGCAGATCTTGTGGCGCACCGTGCACCCTCGCCCTGCCTGATCGAACCGCTGTAGAGCCAGCTGCTCGCTTCAAGTCGCGCACGGCATCATCGCGAAGCTATCGCCAATATTCAGTCGCGCACCAGCAGCAGCGCCGAGGCGATGTTGCCGCCGCCGTTGGTGATGACCGCCGTCGACGGATCGCCGCCAATCTGGCGCTCCCCCGCGCCGCCGCGAAGCTGCGTCACCGCCTCGTGAACGAAACCGAAGCCGTGGGTGCGCCCGGCGGAGAGCTGGCCGCCATGTGGATTCAACGGCAGCTCCCCGTCCGGCGCGATGCGATGGCCGCCAGCGATGAAATCCAGCGCCTCGCCTCGCCCGCAGTAGCCGAGGGCCTCGATCCAGAGCACGGTCAGAAAGCTGAAACCGTCATAGAGACAGGCGACGTCGACGTCATTGGGCTTCAGATCGGTTCGTGACCACATGCGCTCAGCCGCCGCCGAAGCCATGAAACGCGTCGGATCGGGCTGCTGATCCCAGCTATCCCGCCCGATCAGCGTACCGCAGGCGGCCTCGATCCGGATCGCCTTGCTCCGCAGGTCGGGTGCGGTATCGCGATGCGAAATGATGAGAACGGTCGATCCATCGATCGGGACATCGCAGTCGTAAAGGCACAGCGGTGCCGAGATCATGCGCGCCGCCATGTAATCGTCGAGCGACAGCGCCTCGCGATAGATCGCGGCGGGATTGCGCGCAGCGTTCGCGCGCGCGTTGAGCGCTATCGGAGCGAGATCGGCGCGCGTCTTGCCGAATTCGTGAAGATAGCGTTGCGCGATCATCCCGACCCAGTTGCTGGCCGAAACAGCGCCGAACGGCGAGAGCCATTGGAAAAGGCCATCGACGCGCGCCGTGCGCTGGCCGATCACGCTCGATCGCTCACCCTTTGCCATCGCCGAGCTTTCGGTCATGGTGCGGAAGCAGACGACATGCCGCGCCTGCCCGGTCGCGACCGCCATGCAGGCATTTATGATAGCGGAAAGCTGCGACGCTTCCGGCCCGGCCGAATAATAGTTCAGATCGAAGCCAAACGCCTCTTTCACCTCACCGATCGACACAGGCGAGAAGCCGGGAGAATCCGGCATGAACCCCGGCCAGCTTGTCATGCCATCGATGTCGGACGCGGCCAGCCCGGCATCGTCGAGCGCGCGCTCTATGGCATCCACCGTCAGCGTCAGGCCCGGCACGTCGAGCCTGCGACCGATCCTGGACTGGCCGATGCCGGAGATGATCGCCTGCTTCTCGCCATATTTCATGCGGCGTCGTCCTCGATCTGGAACAGCGGGAGCCACACATCCTCGCGCCGTTCAAAAACCACGCTCACCCGGCTCCCGATCAGCGCTCCATCCGGCATCGGGCCATCGACCAATCGGGACGTCAGCCGCAGACCAACCTGCTCGTCCAGTTCGACCAGCACCAGCGTGTACGGCACGATCGTGTCGGGCGCCCATGGCTGATGATTGACGGTGTGGCTGACGACCGTGCCCCGTCCCGTGACCGGCGACCATTGCAGGTCGCGGCTGCCGCAATCGGCGCAACGCACGCCTGGCGGGTGCCGCCATCGGCCACAGGCGGTACAGAGTTGCATCTGGATGACGCCGGTTTCCCCGCTCTGCCAGAACGGGCGATTGATCGCCCCCAAGCGCGGCAACGCATCGGTCATTAGGCCGTACTCCCCTGGTCCGCCGCTGCGGCCACGCCTTAGCTATATTCGATGAAACCGTTCTTGAGCACGATGACGTCGCGCTCCACCACGCGCATGACGAAGCTCGCACATCCCTCTTCCTCGATCCACAGATCGAGGCGGATCGTCTCCCCGGTCATGATCGGGCCGGCATACCGGACCCCAAGGCCGCGGAATCGCGCCGGATCACTGTCGCACACCAATCCCATCGCGGCCCGCCCAGCCATGCCGAACGAGCAGACCCCCCGCAGCATCGCCTCGCCATCGGGCACCGGGACACCTACCGCCGCGACGAACTCGGGGCCCAGCAGATACAGAGGATCGGGATCGCGGGCCGTCGCGAGCTCGATGCTGCGATCTGGCGCGCGACCCTGCGGCGCGGCGCGCGGCGCGGGCGGGGCGCCGGGATCGCCCGGACCAAAGCCGCCATCGCCCAGCAGGAAGGTGCCGACCGAAACCGTGGCGATCGGCGCGCCATCGGCGGTGAACAGGCGGTTGCTTTCGTACATCAGCGCGCCGCGCCCGGGGCCCTTGTCATAGACCGCGTCGACCGATCGCCGGGCGCGAACCGTCGCGGCCTCGGGCAGCGCGCCATGCATCCTAATCGCTTCCTCGGCGTGGACCGTCTTCGTCCAGTCGATCCCCGTGCCCGGAGCCTTCGTCCACATATCGCCGAGCCCGAGCATGATCGCATACATCGGCAGCACATGGAAACCGGCGCTGTCGGCGCCGTAGCGCGCCTCGCGATCATGAAGGGGGCCAGGCAGCCCGACACCGCATGCCCGCGCGAACCGGGCCGCGTCCTGCCGGGTATAGCCTTCCTGAAGCTCCTCGAAGGGCCACGCCTTCACCGCATCGAAATTCAGCATGCTCGTCTCGTCAGGACGCCACCTTCGACTTCGCATGCTGGACGGATTTCTGGACCCCCGCCTCGATGATGTCGAGAAACTCCCTGGAGGACTGGCTGACGATATGCGTATCGAAATGCGCGCTGAGCGAGGAGGTATAGCCCTGGATGTCAGCGACGCGATTGAGCGAGCGCTTGATCATCTTGGTGCCATAGGGCGGCGCCTCGGCGATGCGGTTCGCGAGCTGGAGCGTGAACGCCTCGAGCTCCGCGCGGGGCACGACATGGTTCACCATTCCCCACTCCTTGCCTTCCTGCGCGCTGATCCGCCCGCCGGTGAAGAGCAGTTCCTTGGCTTTGCGCAGCCCGAGCACCCAGGGATGAACGAGAGCTTCGACCGAGGCCGCGCCCATCGAGTGGAGGACGGGATCGGAGAAATGCGCATCGTCCGCCGCGACCAGCAGATCGCAGCTGTTGGCCACCATGAACCCGGCCGCGATACACGCGCCCTGCACCTGGGCGATGGTCGGCTTTGGAAAATCGCGGATGCGCATGGCATTGCCGTAGAAATGCTCCTGCTCCCACACCCAATGCTCCTCGGGGGTGAACTTGCCTCGCAGCGCATAACCATCGACGAGATCATGGCCGGCGGAGAAATGCTTGCCGTTCGCGCCCAGGATAAGAACGCGAACATTGTCGTCATTCTTCGCGACCATCAGGGCATCGTCCATCTCGGCGAGCAACTGCGTGGATTGCGCGTTACCTTTGTCAGGACGATTATGGTAAAGCCGGGCCACCTGACCGACTACTTCATAGCTGATCATCTCGTAGGTCATCTTGTCACTTTCCGAACGATTGCCCCCAACGGCGATTCCAGGAACTGACAGTCCGTATACCCATTGGGCACATTCAACGCAAGCGCCGGGGGCCTATGGGATTGCCCGCGGACGGGACCCGAAGCATCGCCCCGAAAAACCGTCCATCCACCATCTTATTAAGGCGAACCGGGGCGATCGGCATGGCAGCGACGCGGATTTTACGGTCCCGGCCGCGATCCGGATTGAAAGATAACGCTATTACAGTTATTGCGTCATCACACATTCTCTTCTGGAGGGCGGCCCGGTGCCTGAAGCCTATATCCTATCGGCGGTCCGCACGGCGACCGGCAAACGCAACGGCCGCCTTTCCGGCCTCCACCCAGCCCTGCTTGCGGGCAGGATGCTCGATGCGCTGGTCGCGCGATCCGGCGCGGACCCGGCGGCGATCGGCGACGTCATCCTGGGATGCGTCGGCCAGGTCGGCGAACAGGCCAGCAACATCGGCCGCAATGCGGTGCTTTCCTCGTCGCTGCCGGAAAGCGTGCCGGGGACGACGGTCGAGCGGCAATGCGGCTCCAGCCAGCAGGCGCTGCATTTCGCCGCGCAGGCCGTGATGTCCGGCGCGCAGGACGTTGTGATCGCGGGTGGCGTCGAAAGCATGTCGCGCATCCCGATGATGTCGACCACGACGCTCGCGGCCAAGGCGGGAATGGGCGGCCCGTCGAACCCGGCCCGGGAAGCGCGCTATCCCGGCATCCAGTTCAGCCAGTTCAGCGGCGCCGAGGCGATCGCCCGGAAGTTCGGGCTGGACAAGGACATGCTCGATGCCTTCGCTTTGGAAAGCCACCTTCGCGCCGCATCAGCGACGGCGCGAGACGCGTTCCGCGAGGAGATTTTTCCCGTCACCCTCGATGACGGCACGATCCATGACGAGGATGAAGGCATCCGCAAGGACGCCACGCTCGACGGCATCGCCGGGGTGAAGCTGATCCTGCCGGACGGCCGCCTCACCGCGGCGACATCCAGCCAGATCAGCGATGGGGCGAGCGGCGTCCTCGTCGTGAACGAGGCGGGGCTGAAGCGGCTCGGCGGCAAGCCGCTCGCGCGCATGCACCACATGACTGTCGTCGGCGGCGATCCGGTCGTCATGCTGGAAAGTCCGATCGCCGGTACGCAGCGCGCGTTGGCGCGAACTGGGATGAGGATTGAGGATATCGATCTCTACGAGGTGAACGAAGCCTTCTCGGCGATCCCGCTGGCATGGCTCCAGGCGATCGGCGCCGATCCGGCGCGGACCAACATTCACGGCGGCGCCATCGCCCTCGGCCATCCGCTGGGCGCCAGCGGCACCAGGATCTTCGCGACGCTCGTCCACGCGCTCCGGTCGACGGGCAAGCGCTATGGCCTGCAGACCATGTGCGAGGGCGGCGGCATGGCGAACGTGACGATCGTGGAGAGGCTCTGACATGGCGCAATCCAACGATCCCGTGTTCCGGACCGAAGGCCCCTTCCCCCATCTGTTCAGCCCGTTGACCCTGCGCGGCCTGACCTTGCCGAACCGGGTGGTGATGGCGCCGATGTCGAGCCAGCTCGGCAACCGCGACGGGACGGTCACCGATCGGCAGATCGCCTTTTATCGGGAGCGCGCCGCCGGCGGAGTCGGCATGATCGTGGTCGAATTCTGCTGCGTCGACCGCGCGACGGGCCTTTCCGAGCACCGCCAGCTTTCGATCGAGACCCCGGCCCATATCGAGAGCCATCGGCACTTGACGGACGCCATCAGGAACGAGGGCACGGTCGCCTGCCTCCAACTGCAGCATGGCGGCCAGGCCGCCAAGCTCGACACCATCTTCGATGGCGTGGCGCGCGCGCCGAGCGATGTCTCGCGGCGCAGCGATCCGTCGCGCCTGATCGCGCGCGCCTTTACCGACGACGAGCTCGAGCGGCTGGTCGACGCGTTCGGCGCGGCCGCGATCGCCGGCATGGACGCGGGGTATCAGGCTATCGAATTCCACGGGGCACATGGCTATGTGCTCAGCGCCTTCCTTTCGCCGCTCACCAACCGCCGTGATGATCGGTGGGGTGGTGACGAGGATCGCAGGCTCGAATTGCCGCGCCGCGTGATCGAACGCGTGCGGGAAGCGATCGGCGAGCGCCCGCTCCTCTACCGCATCTCGGCGGACGAATTTTCGCGCGGCGGCCTTACGATCGAGGACATGGAACGCATCACACCAAAGCTGGTGGCGGCGGGCCTCGACGGGATCCACGTCTCCACCGGGCTCGGCTGGACAGGGATGCACAACGTCATCGAGCCGATGTCGCAGCCCGAAGGTTGGCGCCTCCCCTATTCGCGGCGCATCCGGGAAGCGACCGGCGTGCCGGTGATCACCGTTGGCCAGATCCGGTCGCCCGTCACCGCCGAGCGCGCGTTGAGCGAAGGCGACGCGGATCTGATCGCGCTCGGCCGGCCGCTCCTCGCCGATCCGCACTGGGCGGCGAAAGCGAAGGCCGGCCGCGCGGTCGACATCCGGCCATGCACATCCTGCAACTATTGCGTCAGCGTCAGCCTGACCCCCGACGGCACGATCTGCTGCGCCGAAAATCCGCGCACGTCCCGGGAGCTTGATCCGCTTCCAAGGGCAGAGGGCCACCACAAGGCGGTGGTCGTCGGGGCGGGCCCCGGCGGGCTTGCCGCCGCCCTGCTGCTCGACCAGGCGGGCTATGACACGCGGCTGATCGAGGAGCGTTCCGCTGTCGGCGGCGGGCTGATCGCGTCCGCGGCGCCGCCGCACAAGGAAATGCTCAACTGGCACCGCGACTATCTGTCGAGGCGGATCGCCGGCAGCGGCGTGACGCTCGACCTCGGCAAGGCAGAAACCGCCGATATGATCGCGGCGGGGCAACCCAGGCTCGTCGTGCTCGCCACGGGCAGCCGGGCACGGCCGATGCCGTTCGAGGGCCACGACGACGCCCTTGTCCATGATGCCTATGCGTTGCTGATGGGCGACGATCGCTGGATCGATTCGCTCGGCGAAGGCCCCGTGCTGGTCTATGGTGGCGGCGAGACGGGCTGCGAGACCGCGGAGATGATCGCCGCACGCGGACGATCGGTATTGCTCGTCACCCGCTCGCCTCTCAAGTCGCTGGCCCGTTCGGCGGAGTTCATCTACCGCACCGTCCTTCTGAAACGGCTCACCGCCAACCCGTTGATCGAAATCCTGACGGATACGGAGCTGGTCGCCGTCCACGACGGCGAAGCCCGGCTCTGTTCGGCTGGCGAAGGCGCGGCCCGGCGCCTGGTCTCGGCCGTGCTGATCGCGCAGGGACGAGAACCGAACGATGCGCTGCTGGACGCGCTGACCGGTCTCGGCATCGAGGCGGTCCCGATCGGCGACGCGGTCAAGGGCGGCAGGATCGGGGACGCCATTCACGGGGCCTACGCCGCCGTTCGCAGCGTGACCATGCTCGATGCCGAACCGGAAGAGCTCGCTTGCTGATCGCCCGGAGAAACCGGACATGGTGATCGAGCCGACGCAAGAGGCCCGGTCCGGCGTAGCGCCGACGCCGGCCGCCAGGCTAGAACCCGCCGCCAGAGCGTGCCGAACCGGCAATGAATTTCAGGAAAGGAAAATTCGATGACGGCCCTGACCAACAAGACTTTCATCATTATGGGCGCGAGCAGTGGCATCGGCGAGGCCACGGCGCACCGGCTCAGCAGCGAAGGCGCGCAGCTTGTCCTGGCGGCGCGGCGGACGGACCGGCTCGATATCCTCGCCCGCGCGCTTCCCGCGCCGGCGATCGCCTGCGCCTGCGACGTCGTCAATCGCGCTGATGTCGATGCGGTGGCAGCGGCGGCGCTGGAACGTTTCGGCCGCATCGACGGAATCGTCAACTGTGCCGGGATCATGCCGATGTCGCCGTTGGCAAAAGGCCGCGTCGAAGATTGGGACCGGCTGATCGACGTCAATATCCGTGGCGTACTGCATGGGATCAATGCCGTGCTCGGCCACCTGATCGCGCAGGGCCATGGCGATATCGTCAATGTCGGCTCGATCGCGAGTTTCCGCACCTTCCCCTCCGGCGCCGTCTATTCCGCCACCAAATTCGCGGTACGGGCGATCGGCGATGGCTTGCGGGCGGAATCGGGTGATGTGGTGCGCGTGACCACCGTCTATCCCGGCCCGGTGGCGAGCGAGCTGGCGGAAACGGTCGGCAACGATCAGCTGCGCGATCATATCAAGGGCCTTGAAGCGGTCGCGCTGCCCGCCGGCGCCATCGCGGATGCGATCGCCTTTGCGTTGAAGCAGCCGGCCGGAACCTCGATCGACGACATCACGATCAATCCCACCGCCCGTTTCTGAGAACGCGGCCAGGAAACATTCGCACCGGCGCGGCGGGGAAGCCGGGTCGCGTGGCGAAAAATGGCGAAGGAAAGGCGATATGGCCGGCTCCGCTGACGAGGAAGACATTCGCAGGGTCATCACCAGCTACGCCACCGCCATCGACGGGCGGGACTGGGTGAAGCTCGGCCAATGCTTCACGGAGGACGTGACGGCCGACTACGGGCCGATCGGGCTCTGGAACTCGCGCGACGAACTGGTCGGCTACATGGCCTCGGCGCACGATGATTTTGGCCAGACCATGCACAGCCTGAGCAATTTCGACATCAACGTCACCGGCGACGATGCGGTCGCCCGGACCTATTTCAACGCCCTGCTGCCTTTCCGCGACAGGCGGCCTCCGATCCGGGTGTCCGGCTTCTACGATGACCGGTTGAGGCGCGCCGGCGGGGCCTGGCGCATCGCCGCGCGAACGGTCGTGACCGCCTATGTCGAGAACATGCCAACGTGCCCGGCTTGAAGGGCTGCCGAACGAGCGGGCGCATCGTCAGGCGAATTCTCCCGCATGTTCGCACAGGCGCGTCAGGCGATGCCTCATTTTACGCCGTGATTGACATAAGCCGTCTTTGACTCGGTGAAGAATTCCGCCGCCGCCGCGCCGGTTTCGCGCGCGCCGAAGCCGGATGGCGCCCGCCCGCCCAGCGGAACATGATATTCGAGGCCGGCGGTCGGCGTGTTGATCATCACCATCCCGGCGCGCGAGGCACGGCGGAATGCCTCGGCATGCTTCAGGCTGCGCGTCGCGATGCCGGAAGACAGGCCGAGCTCGCACCCGTTCGCGACCGCGATCGCCTCATCGAGATCGGCGACCTCGATGACGGCGGCGATCGGCCCGAACGATTCATGCTGGTTGCAATGCATCTCGCCATGGGTGCCGACGAACAGCGTGGGCGCCATATAATGGCCGCGCGTGCGCGCCTCCACCGCGATCCCGCCCGCGAGCAGCTCGGCACCCTCAGCCCTGGCGGCGGCGACGAAGGCCAGATTGTCGTCGAACTGCGCTTTCGTCGCGACCGGGCCGATCTGCGTGTCCGGATCGAGCGCGTGGCCCACCTTGTAGGCACGCGCCTTTGCCGCCAACCGCTCGACAAAGGCATCGTGGATGCCACGCTGGACGATGAAGCGCTCGGTGCCAGTGCAGCGCTGCCCGGTCTGGATCCAGGCGCCATCCGCCGCAATATCGACCGCAAGATCGAGATCGGCATCATCCAGCACGACCAGCGGATTCTTGCCGCCGAGCTCGAGCTGCGCCTTGGTCATGCTCTGCGCCGCGCGGATCATGACCGATCGGCCCGTATTCGTGCCGCCGGTGAAGCTGACGGCATCGGCCGCGTCCACCATGATGTCGCCGCTCGATCGACCATCGCCGACCACTAGGTTGAACACACCGCCGGGCAGGCCGACCTCCTCCAGGATGCGGGCGAGCATGATTGCCGGGCCGGGAACCGCGCTCGAAGGTTTCAACACCACCGTGTTGCCATAAGCGAGCGCGGCCGCGACCTTCCACGAAGGCAAGGCGAGCGGGAAATTCCACGGCGTGATCGCCGCGACCACGCCGACCGGCTCGTAACTCACGATGATATTGTGGCCATCGCGAATGGAGCCATGCCACTGGCCGGGATGGCGCAGCACCTCGCCCGAATAATATTGGAAGCATTGCGCCGCGCGGATCGTTTCGCCGATACCCTCGGCAAGCGTTTTGCCTTCCTCCCGCGACAGCAGCCTTCCGATTTCCTCGCGGCTCGCCATCAGGCGATCGCCCACCGCGCGCAACAGATCGGTGCGAAGCTGAGCGTTGAACGCCCGCCAACCGGGAAGCGCCCGGTGCGCCGCCGCCATCGCCTCGGCAACCTCTTCCGGCGCGGCCTTGTGATAGATGCCGACAGCTTCGTCGAGATCGGAAGGATTGCGCGTTTCGAACGTGGATGCGCCGTGGCGCCAGCGCCCGTCGATATAATTCTCGCCCTGCATCATCTCGCTCTTGCCATCGTTGTGGGTGTCGCCGGAGCCAGGCCGACGCGATCGCCGGGAGCCGTCAGGCCGCGGTCGATCATCGATCCTTGAATTCCGGCGCACGCCTGCCGAGGAAGGCCGCGATCGCCTCGTGATGATCCTCCGCATGGTGCGACAGCGCCTGAAACGCGCCCGCCATCTCGAGCGCCGATCCCAGCTTCATATCCTGTCCCTCCCGCATGAGGCGCTTCGCGAGGCGGGTCGCGTGGCCCGGATTGGCAGCGATCCGCCGCGCGATCTCCAGAGCGCGGTCGAGCAAGGCATCCTGCGGCACGACTTCGGCAACCAGGCCATATTCGAGCGCCTGCGCCGCGGTGATCGTATCCCCGGTCAGCGTCATCAGGCTGGCCCGCGCGGGGCCGATCACGCGAGGAAGCAACCACGCCCCGCCGCCGCCCGGAATTATGCCGAGCTTCACGTAACTCTCCGCCATCACCGCGGTTTCGCTGGCGATGCGGACGTCGCACATGCAAGCGATGTCGAGCCCGAGGCCGATCGCCGGCCCGTTGATCGCGGCCACGATCGGCACCTCCAGATCCTGGAACGCCGGACCGATCATCTGCACGCTGTTCCGGTAATTGCTTCTCACCGCGAAGGGAGAACCGCCGAACATGCCGGTGCGCTGCTGCATGTTCTTGATGTTACCGCCCGCACAGAAGGCGTCGCCCGCACCGGTCAGGACGATCGCGCGGACCGAGGTATCGCGCGTCATTGTCCGGCAGAACTCGACGATCTCCTCGCTCTGCGCATCTTCCGAGATCACGTTCTTCTGCTCGGGCCGGTTGAAGCGCGCGACGACGACGGACGCCTGGCGCTCCACCATCAGGAAAGGCTGCATAAATGGGGTCCTTCTTAGAGCCGACTATATATCACTTCTGAGTCGGCCAGCGATAGCTAATGGGGGGCTCGGACGCACGCAATCGCTAAGTCACCCGGTGAAAGCTCCGGAAGGTCAGCCTGACTCCCCTGTCCGACCCACGCGGGTCTACTTGACACCAATAAACCAACACATCATTGTTTTTCCGGAAATGCTATGACGGGGTTGTGCCGGTAGTCGCTGCGATCGATCTCTAGTCTCATGCCTGATCGGCGTTCCGACCATCCGGGCGAACGATCGCCGACTTTGTGATCCAGCTGAAAGGATGATCCCGTGACGGGGCCTGTTCCCGCGTCCGCACTTTACGCGGTCGATCGACGATCACTCCACGAACAACTCAAAGGAATGCCGTATCATGACCCAATCCGTCCGTTCGGGAACCTCACTCGCCGGGAGCCTGCGTGAAATAGAAAATATCTGCGCCGGCGAAGATCCGTTCGAATATTCGCCGGCGCAGCTGCGGCCGCTCCAGCTCGACGCGGCACGCCAGATGTTCGACGAGATGCGTCCCCACATCCCGATCTTGGACCGCCGCGCACGCGAGACCGGCACCGACAGTATCGACGACGAGTCCGACCTGATCCGGCTCCTGCTCTCGCACACGACGTATAAAAGCTACCCGCAGTCCTTCGTCGCGAACCGCCAGTGGGATCGCCTTTCCAAATGGCTCGGGCTGGTTTCCACCGAAAGCTTCGAGCATGTCGATGCTGCCGGCGCCACCGATATCGACGACTGGCTGCAGGCCATGTGGGCGTCCGGGTATAAAATCACCACGTCGAGCGGAACCGGGGGCAAGGTCTCGCTGCTGCCGAAATCCGAACGGGACATGCAGCGGTACGACGAATATATCCGTCGTTTCCGCGGCTGGCCGAATCCCGCCAAGGCCAATCGCGATCGACACTTCTTCATATTCGGGCCGATCGAGGGTGCGTATACGGGCGTCATCTCCGCAGCCTTCGCGCGCGACCATTTCGCGCGGCCGGATTCGGTCCATGTTCTGATCGACGAGCCGCTCAAGATCGCCAAGGTCAGCCAGTCCGCCGCGTTTCGCGAGAAGCTGAAGGCCGGCACGGCGACCCCGGACGAGATCGCGACGATGGAGGCCGAGGGCGCGGTGCAGGCCGCGAAATCAGCGGCGCGCATAGACGAGATGGTCGCCGATATCTTCAGGCTGCGCCAAGAGCCGCAGTACATCATGGGCATGTCCGCCCAGATTTATGACCTCGTCCTCCGCGCCCGCGCGCAGAATATAGGGGACGGCGAATTTCATCCCGAGACGATCGTGAGCCACGGAGGCGGCACAAAGCATTTCAAGCTGCCGGCCGATTATGGTGAGCAGATCGTCAAATTCTTCGGCGATGTGATCTGGTCGACGGGCTACGGCATGACCGAGATGACATGGCTTTCAAACCAGTGTCCGGCCGGCAACCACCATCTGCCGCCAAGCATCCTGCCGCTCATCCTCGACGAGAGCGGTGAGAACATGATCGAACCGCATGACGGCATCGTCACGGGCCGTTTCGCATTCGTCGACCTGCTCACCGATATCCGCTGGGGCGGCATGATCTCCGGAGACAAGGTGACGGCGGACCTCGCCGGAAACTGCCCCTGCGGCCACGGTGGCGTGGTCCTGCACAGCATCGGGCGCTTCGAATCGGACACTGACGACAAGATCCAATGCTCGGGGACCATAGACGCCTATATCCGCGGAGCCGTGGTCGAATGATGCCGGCCTGCCGTCAGGCGAGAAGACCTTGACAATAACAAACAGATTGTTAGTTCCTATCGCCATGAGAGCGTGAGGCGCACGCTCGACAGCGGAGAAGCGAATGTGAGCGAGCCTGGCGGGCCGGACACCATCTTCCAGCAATATCTCCGCGAGGGCCGGTTCATGGTTCAACGGGCGCGGGGATCGGGCCAATATTTCTTCTACCCTCGCGTGGTGGAGCCGGGGACAGGAAGCCGCGACATCGAGTGGGCCGAGGTATCGGGCATGGGCGAGGTTTATTCGTCGACCACGGTATTCCCGCGCCCTCCCGCAGCGCCGTACAACGTTGCCCTGGTCGAGCTGGACGAAGGCCCTCGCCTGATGAGCCGCGTCGAGGGGATCGATCCGAAGGACGTTCGGATCGGTGCCAAGGTGAAGGCCCGCATCGTCCAGGGTGAAGAGCAGGCCTTCGTGGTGTTCGATCCCGCCTGATGGCCCGGCGGCGGGGGAGATATTTCTCCCGCTTCCCGGATAGCCTGCAAACAGAGGCTTTATGACTGACGACGACGATATCGGGGAGATGCTGCGCGACAGCGCGGCCTCCTTCATCCAAGCGCGCTTCGATCCCCACAGCCTTCGCGGCGAAATCGATGGCGTGAGAGCGATTGATCGCGCCTTGTGGTCCGAAATGGCGAAGCTTGGCTGGCTGGCGGTGCTGTTGCCGGAGGCGATGGGCGGGCTCGGCGCTTCGCTCAGGGCCGCGAACATACTGGCCGAGATCTTCGGTCGCGCGGCCTTCCAGCAACCCTTCGTCGCGGCGGCGGTCATCCCCTCGACCCTGTTGGCCCAATGCCAGGGCGCGGCGGCGAGCAAGATCGCGACCGAGCTTCTTTCCGGCGAGACGGTCGTGACCCTGGCCTGGCAGTCCGCCGCTGACGATTTCGACCCGCGCTTCGACGGCGCGGAACTGGGCAGCGGTGGCCTTTCCGGGGCGAAGCGCTTCGTTCCCGCCGTGGAGGAGGAGGGTCGCCTGATCGTCAGCGCGACGCGCAACGGCGAGCCCGTGCTCGTCGCCGTCGACGCCGCAGCCCCAGCGGTGCGGATATCTCGTCATCGTTCCACTTTAATCGGGCTCGCCGATGTAGAATTCCACGGCGTGACGGAGTTCGTCGTGCTGGCCGAGGGCAAAGCCGCGCGCACGGCGCTGTCGCGCGCGATCGAGGCCGGCCGGGTGGCGCTGGCCGCACAGGCTTCCGGCCTGCTGGCGGGGGCGCTGGACAGGACGATCGCGCATGTTTCGCAGCGGGTGCAGTTCGACAAGCCGATCGGATCGTTCCAATCGGTGCAGCATCGCTGTGTGGATCAACATATCGCCTTGCAGATAGCGTCCGCATCGGTCGCGAATGCCGCCAGCTGCTATGATTCCGACCCGGAGCTGGCCGAAACGCTCGCCGCGATCAGCTCGGCCAAGGCGCGGGCATGCGATGCGGCGCTCGCGGCGGGCACGCTGGGCGTGCAGCTTCACGGCGCGATGGGCTTCACCGAAGAGGCCGAGATCGGCCATTATCTGCGCGCAGCGATGGCTTCTGCCGCCTGGCTGGGATCATCGCCCGCCCACCGACGCCGCTTCATCTCTCATCGCGCCCCGCGGGAATCCGTCCATGGCTGATCCGATCGACTATAACAGCTATAGCGACGAAGACTTTCGCGCCACTTTCCGCGCGTGGCTCGAAGCCAATTATCCCGAGCGTTTTCGCCAGACGGCGCGGCGCCCCTTCTATCGTCTGCGCGGCGCCGACATCCGGGAATGGCTCGCGCTCCTCTGCCGCGACGGCTGGCGGGTGCCGGGCTGGCCGCGCGAACATGGCGGGATGGGCCTCGATTTCCGGAAGCAGCTTATCTACCATACCGAGCTTGAGCGCATCGGCGCCGCCCGCGTGGTCGACATGGCGGAAACCCAGCTCGGCCCGATCATCATCCAGCACGGCACGCCGGAGCAGATCGCGCGCTATATCCCGCCGATGCTGTCGGGCGAGCATTTCTGGTGCCAGGGCTATTCCGAGCCCAACGCCGGCTCCGATCTCGCCAGCCTGCGCACCTCGGCCGAAGTGACCGACAATGGGTTTGTCGTCAACGGCCAGAAGATCTGGACGACGCAGGCGAACGATGCCACGCACATCTTCCTGCTCGCGCGCACCGGCAAGTTCGGTCGGAAGCAGAAGGGGATAAGCTTCCTCCTCGCGCCCATCGATGCGCCCGGCATCACGTTGCGGCCGATCGTCAATCTGGCCGGCGAGGACGAATTCTGCGAGGTGTTCTTCGACAATGTCGAGCTCGGCCGTGACGCGCTGGTGGGCGAGCTCCACGAAGGCTGGGGCGTTGCCAAGGCGCTGCTGGGCTATGAGCGCGTCTGGAACGGCAGCCCGGCACTGGCAGGAAAGGCGCTGGCACTGGCGCGGCTCCTGGTCGAAAAGCTCGACAAGGGGGCCGATCAGCAAGTGATGCATCGATTGGCCGTGCTGGCATCCGATCATGACGACTATTGCCTGCTCTACAACCAATATACCGACCGGCTGGCGAACGGCGAGCGGCCCGGACCCGAATGTTCGATGCTGAAAATATATGCATCGGAGCTTTTGCAGCGGCTGACCGAATTCAACCTTGAGGTTGCCGGCAGCCATGGGCTGATGATCGGCGAGTTCGATCTCGATGGGATCGCGGTGGACCTCCACTGGCAGCTGATGATGTCGCGTCCGCCGACGATCTTCGCCGGTGCGAACGAAGTTCAACGCAATATTCTGGCAAAATCACTGCTGCGAATGCCGCAGTAATCGTCGGACGTATTTTGGGGGCTATCAATGCGTGAACGCGACAGCGCGGCGCTTGCCGCAATCACCGCTCTTCTGAACCGGCTGGCGGTCGCGACGGATCGGGCCGACGCAGGCGAGCTGGCGGAGATCTACTACCCCGATG
The DNA here is from genome assembly GCF_001890385.1 of Tardibacter chloracetimidivorans. Lineage (NCBI taxonomy): Bacteria > Pseudomonadati > Pseudomonadota > Alphaproteobacteria > Sphingomonadales > Sphingomonadaceae > Tardibacter > Tardibacter chloracetimidivorans. The sequence goes on from NZ_CP018221.1 coordinate 2,291,760, forward strand.
CGGCGGTCAGGACACCGGCGTGGGATGCGGACGGGCATGCGCAGATCATCGAAAAGATGAGGGGCAACCCCGATGTCGATCTTGGCGTGACCACGGTCCGTCACCATCTGACGACAATCAATATTTCGCTGATCGGTTCGGACATCGCTGATACGCAGACCTATTTCATGGTCGTGACGGATCATGGCGTCGATCACACCGGTGTTTATTATGATCGGCTGCGGAAGAACCGGCGCGATCATTGGCGCGTGGCGGAACGCCGGGTTAAGCTGAATTATCGTAGCGGCAAATCCATCACCAAACTGCTTCTGGCGCAAAATCGCTGACCGGTTGGCGCCTGTCATATGCGCGGCGGCCTGATCTGCCGGCGTCAGGTTGATCCAAGATCGCACGTTGCAGGCAGTTACCCGTTTCGTTCGTGCCGCGCTTGCCGTCTAGAGGGGGGCTATCTCTCGGCGCTGGAGTTCGAGCTGGACACGTATCCGGTCGAGCGTCTCGCGTAACATCGTCTGCTCGGCAGCGGTCAGAGCCCACATTGCCTCACCCTCCACTCCCGCCCCGATTTCGTTGAGCTGCGCGACGATCGCTCGCGCCTTCGGGGTGAGGTGGAGGCGCCACACCCGCCTGTCGTGCGGGTCAGCGCGGCGCTCGACCAGCGACACGTCCGAAAGCCGGTCGACCATCCGACACAGGCTGATCCGCTCGACCTCGAGCAGATCGGCAAGCTCGGACTGGGTTATCCCCTCACGGCGCGCGATGTTGAGCAAGGCCCGCCATTGTGGCCGGGTGACGCCCAGCGCACGCACACGCTGATCGAAGATCTGGCGGAATTGCCGCGCAACATCATGGATGAGGAACGCGAAGCTCGCCGCAGCAGCCTCGTGCTGGGCGAAATCCCCTTCGTCGGTCGGTACCTCGGCTGTGGAAGGCGTTGCCCCCCCGAGCGCAGGTTCAACGCCGGAGCCCAGCGCGCCTGTCCGCTGCCCGCGCCCCTGAACAGAGCGCGCGCGCGGCCTGGCAACCCCGCCTGTCACTCCACTCCCCCCTGTCGCGGAAGCGCCGCGGCCAGCACGGAAACGTCTGCAAGCGCTCGCAAGACATCGTTGAGGTGAGTGCAGCCGAGGACGGAATGGAGCGTCGCCGCGACCAGCTGACGGAAATCGGTCACTGGCTTCCCGATCATCTGCCGCGCTTCAGCCGCGGCGGCGGGGCATTCGGGGAAAGGCAGGACGTGCGGAACCGCATCCAGCGCCAGGAGCACCCCCGATCGCTGATCGATATCGGCCTGTATCCGATATTCGTGGACGGCGGCGCGGCCGCCCGATGGCTGTCTTCCGCTGTCCTGAAAGCCGGCGTGGACCTTGACGACCCCCTCTTCCAGCCGAATGTCGATCCGCCGTGCCCGCCGCATGTGAGGCCCCGATGTGATCGGCAGTTCGTGCCAGCCGGCCAGATCGTTCGGATTGCCGACCTCGGTCACCGAAACGCAATGGTCGCTGACCGAGGTGGCGTTTCGGGGGAGAAGCGCGCTCGATCCTTCGGCGAAACCGATGCAGACATTCCGCTGCGCAGGGCGCGCCTCGCCGACGGTGCGGGCGCTATCCTTCCGCCCGGACATCGAAAGCTGTTCGGCCCATAGCAACTTCGCCCAGGGCGCCACCAGACTGGCGCCGGCGAAATCATCGAGCAGCTGGTAGAGCGGCGTCGCTTCGATATCGCCCATGCATTCGCGCAACGCCGCACGGCTCGCCTTGCCCCCGCGAACGCCGCGAAGACGGTCCGCGTGGCGATGGGGAGGCGACAGATCCACCGCCAGCATCTCGCGCTGGTCGGAAACCGAGATACGGAATTCGCCGGTCGCCAGGACGGCTGGTTCGGATCGATCTTCGGGCGTGTAGATGTCGCGGGCGCGACCGATCATGACGCCCGGTGAATCGGGACCGTCAGGCCAGAATGTGTCGATCGACGTGGTTCGCCTTATGGAATTGGGGCGCCTCTCCGGCGAGTGACCGGCTGGTCGCCGGACCAATCCCGGATCAAGCCGGACCGTCACGCCGCCTCACCTGCTTAGCTCGGCGCTGTCATTTCGGCGGCATGCGGATCGCGCCGTCGAGGCGGATGTTCTGCCCGTTGAAGTAGCTGTTGCGGACGAGTTCCAGCACTAGGCTCCCAAACTCTTCGGGCTTGCCAAGACGCTTGGGGAACGGGACGGACGCCGCCAGCACATCGAGCACCTTCGGCGGCACATTGAGCATCGGCGGCGTCGCGAAGATGCCGGGCATCACCGAATTGACGCGTATGCCGAAATCCATCAGATCGCGCGCCATCGGCAGAACCAGCCCGTTCACGCCCGCCTTCAGCGAACCATAGGCGACCTGCCCGACCTGCGCATCCTGCGCGGCCGCGCTTGCGGTGAGGGTGATCACGCCTCGCTCGCTATCTTCCAACGGGTCGAGCGCGGCCATGCCCAGTGCCGCGATCGATGCGATTCGATAGCTCGCGACGAGAATTCCGCGCGACGAGAATTCATAATCCTCGGTCGAAAACCGGCTCAGTTCGCCCGTTTGCCTGTCGATCCGAACCGTCTTGCCCGCCTTGGACGCCTGTGCGCAGTGGACAAGTACGCGCTCCTGGCCCTGCCTGGCACGCGCGGAGTCGAACCCGGCGAGCACGCTCTCTTCGCTCAGTATGTCGACCTTGTGGAAACTTCCGCCGATCTCGGAGGCGAGCGCTTCCCCCGCCTCCGCATTGAGATCGAATATCGCGACGCTGATGCCCGCTGCCGCGAGCGCCCTTGCGCTGGCCTGGCCGAGCCCGGAAGCGCCGCCGGTGACAATCGCTGAAATCGACCCGTCGATCCGCATCTTTTCAAGTCTCCATTAACCAGTCACTTCGTGGGATGGCATCATCGCCGCCACTGATGCGGAATTCAAAATCTCAAGCTGAGTTTTGGTTGAGCGGTGGCAGGTTGTAGAAGTTTTTCTGCCATTTCCGCATGGCGGTATAGGGTTTGATGTCCTGTTTTGCGTAGGTTGGCCTTGGGACATAGGCCTGGGTGCGCCAGATGAGCATGTCCTCTTCGAGCGTGTACAGGAACTGGGACTTGATGCGCTGGCGCAGGTCCGGCGGCATGATGCTGCCGGTGTCGCCGGGCTCGCGCGGGTACCAGATGGTGTAGTGATAATCGGTGGTGTCGTCGTCGACGGGCGTTCCGGCGAAGACGAGGCGATAATGGTAGCTGCCTTCGAAGGCGCTGAAGGACAGGCCGACGCCCGCGGTGATGTTGTGGAGCGTGAGCGCGACGTTGCCGGTGGCGGGCGAGAGGAACCCGACGCGGGTGTGGAGTTCGGCGTCGCGGATCACCCAGTCCTCGAGCACGGGATCGACGGGGGCGTTATGGGTGTGGCGGAAGTGCACCGAATCGACCCCGTTCTCCATCGTCACCTGGGTGTGGACGGACTCCCTGTCGAAGCGCGCGGTGCTGTTGCCGTAGGGCGGGTAATAATCCTCCTCCCGCCCCGGCAGCGCGGGATAGCTTTCAAACACGTGCGGCAGCGCCCAGCGCGGCGGCGCGCCCGTGGGATCGTGCCACATGAACACGCAGCCATGCTGTTCGCGCACCGGCCACTTGCGCAGCGACATCTTCATCGGGCTGTCCTGATAGGGGATGCGCGCGTTGCGGCCCTCCGTATCCCATTCCCAGCCATGATAGGGGCATGCCACGCAATCGCCCTTGACCTTGCCGCCATAGCCGAGATGGGCGCCGAGATGCGGGCAGTGGCCGTCGAGCACCGACAGCTCGCCCACGAGCGTGCGGAACGCCACCAGATCATGGCCGAAATAGCGCAGCGGATGCGCCGTGCCGGGCGCGAACTCGCCGCTCCACCCGATCTGGAACCAGCCAACGGGCCTGTTGGAAAAGGGTAAGCCAGACAGATCCATAACCCACCGTTCCATACACAAACTGACTGATACTCACCTACAGGAACCCGCCACGCCATGTCAATCAAACAGAGCGGTGAATCGTGGGCGACGAAACTGCCTGAAAGCAGCGGGGACGCGCTTCACTCCCCCCTGAAACTGGGGGTCCGTTTGTCGAAAAACGCGTCGACGGCCGCCTTGTGATCGGCGGAGAGATACAGGGCCGGCTGGTGATCCACCTCGAACCGAAGCGCGTCTTCGAGGGTGGAGACGCCCTTCGCCAACGCCGATCTCGTCAATGCGACGGGGATCGGCGCGCGATCGGCGAACTGGCTCGCCCATTCGAGCGCCGCTGTCAGCGCGGCGCCCCGCGCGACCGTCCGATCCGTCAGGCCGACACGCTCGGCTTCCGCCGCATCCACCATCCGCGCGGTGAGAAGAATCTCGTGCGCGCGATGAACGCCGATCCGGTTGGACAGCGACCAGAGCAATCCCATGTCCGGGATGAGGCCCACCTTCGCGAATGAGGCGACGTAGCGGGCATCGTCCGTGCCCACCAGATAATCCGCGCCGCACGCCAGTGAAAGGCCCAGCCCCGCCGCGATGCCTTCCACGGCGACGGCTACCGGCCTGGGACCGCCGACGAGCAGCCGGACGAGCCGGTGCGCGCGCTCGATCCGCCGCCGCGAACCGAGCAACGGTCGCTCGGTGCGCATGGCGGACAGATCACCGCCCGCGCAGAAGGTGCCGCCCGCGCCCGTGAGCACGACTGCGCGGCAATCGCCATCCGCCGTCGCAGCCTCCAGCGCCTCGATCAGCTCTCCCAACATGCTGCTGCTCAGCGCGTTGCGCGCCGCCTGGTTATCCAGCGTGAGCACACGTACGCGCCCTTCGCTCGCGATCGTAATCTGGCCTGTCATGCGCTCAGCTTCTCGATTTCGGCAGCGCGAGCGCCTGCTCGGCGATCAGGCTGCGCTGGACCTCGCTCGTCCCGCCATAGATGGTCGTGCCGATCGACTGGCGATAGCCGATCTCCACCCCGCCGAGCCCTGAATGGCCCGCCGCGAGGCTTTCCGGCGCGGCGAGATCCATGAGATCGAGTGAATCGCGATTGAAGATCTCGGTCGCGAAGACCTTCGCCATAGGCCCCCAATAGCGATTGTCGATATCCTCGGCCATCATCCATATCGCGCGGTGGCACAGCACCTTCGAAACCTCGCCATGCGTGGTCGCCATCGCCAGCCGGGCGATCGCGTCGCTGTCTTCCAGCAGCGGGCGCCCGTCGCGCTCCGCATCTTTCGCCCAGGCGGCCGCCACGCGCAGCATCAGCGCGTGACCATGGCGATATTGATCGCCGGAGCCATGCTCGGTCTTCAACATGGCGGCCATCACGGATAACGCGCCGTCGACCTCACCGATACGGCAATCGTCCGATATCCGGACGTCAGACAAATAGACGATGTTGGTCCGCTCGTCCTGCAACGTTTCCACCGCCTGGATGTCGACGCCCGGCGCGTCGAGCGGGACGAGGAAGATCGTCAGGCCGGCATGCTTAGCCTTGGCCGGATCGGTGCGCGCCAGCAGGAAGCAATATTTCGCCAGATTCGCCGACGTCGTGAATATCTTCGAGCCGTTGATGATCCAGTTACCGTCGCCGTCGCGGTCGGCCCGTGTCTTCGCGGCGAAGATATCCGATCCGCCGCTCGGCTCGCTGAAGCCGAGGCAGCCGAGCGCGTCGCCATCCGCCATTTCCCGCACCGCGCGCCGATGGGCGTCGGTGGTCGCGAAGCGGTGCACGATATCCCCGACCGAGTTGGTGATCGGGCCGGTCATATGCTCCCAGCCTTGCAGCGAGAACTGCTCGATACCCGCATAATAATCATAGAGGCTCTGGCCGCTGCCGCCTGCTTCCCTGGGCCAATGCGGAAACAGCAGCCCCTCCGCCGCGAGCTTCCGGTGCAGGCCCGCATCATAGCCCGCCACCGAATGATGCGCCTTGGCGCGCAGTTCCGGCGTCAGATTATCCTCGAAGAACCGGCGAACCCGCGCCGCGTGGGTTTCCGCCTCCTCCCCGAACGAGAATTCCAGCGTCACCTCGCCGGCGTCGATGCGCTGCGCCGCCTCGCCCAGCCATAGCCGCCGGCCGGCACGGAGCAGCTCCTGGCGCGGGTCCCCGGCAAGCAGCGACCAGGCCTTGGCGCGCCGGTAATAGAGCTGGATGTCATATTCGAGCGAGACGCCGTAGCCCCCGAACGTGTGCAGCGACTTCGCCGTGGCACGGGCCGCTGCCTGCGTCGCCCACCAATAGGCCATCGAAGTCAGCGCACCGGCATCGTCGCGGCCGCGCGCATGGGCCCAGATCGCCTTTCGCAGCAGCAGCTGCGCTCCCTCGACCTCGGATATGGCGTCCGCGAGCGGATGCGCGATGCCCTGGTAGCTGCCGATCGCACGGCCGAAGGCATGACGCTCGGTCGCATATTCCGCCGCCAGCTCGAGCGCCCTGCGCGCCAGCCCATTGAGCATACTGGCTTGGAGGATCTTCCATTCTTCCAGCACCGCCTCATAAGCGGAGACCGCTTCAGCGCCCTCGGCCAGCACCACATTCTCGCCACCATCGCCGACCCAGGCAAGCGAGCTTCCGAAGGCCAGATTTTCGCCAAAACGCTCGGCGGCGCCCGAGGCGATGACGATCCGGCCATTTTCGAGCAGCAATATCCCGTCCGCGGCCATGCCGCCGTTCGCCATCCTGCGCCGGCTTGGCGTGGGATCGGTGACGAGCGTCACCAGCGCGCCATCATCCACCCGCGCCAGCCACGCCGCCGCGGCCTCACCCGGCAGCAGCGACAAAAGGCGGGTGGCAACGATCGCCTCGGCGAACGGCACCGATCCGAGCGACCTGCCCAGCTCCTCCGAGATCAGCGAGGCCTCAAGCAGCGTTCCGCCGCCGCCCGCCTGCCGCAGCGCAAATGCGCCGAATTCACCGAGCGCGCGATACAGCGCCGGATCGAATCCGCGATCTTCCGCGGCACGAACGCGCGCCGCCGACGATTCCGCCTGGAAAAGCCTGGCCGCCGCATCACGCAGCATCTCATGCTCCTCGGTCAGCGCGAAATTCATCTTCATCGGCATTCTCTCGGCAGGTCGGATCGGGATTTCACAGCGGCATCGCTGATGGTTCGAGCGCGCGCACGCTGTCGCATGCCGGCTGCGCTTGTCAACAAATAACTGAGTATCTATCACCTGTCCTGACATCACGCTTTTCATGCCCCGTCGGCCCGCCGGCCGTCCGCAATCAGGATCAGAAAATGACTGCCGATTACAAAAAACTCCTCGCGCTCAAGATACCCGACACCGTTCAGGAATATGGCGAGAAGGACACAATCCTCTACGCGCTGGGGCTGGGGCTGGGCAGCAACCCGAACGAACCCGCCGAACTCAAATATGTCTACGAGGACGGGTTGAGCGCGCTGCCGATGATGGCCGTTGTGCTCGCGCATCCGGGCTTCTGGATGCGCGATCTCGATACCGGGCTGGACTGGGTCCGGATCGTGCACGGCGAGCAGCAGCTCACGGTGCACAAGCCGCTTCCCGTATCGGGCCGGGTGATCGGGCGCACGCGCGTGCTGGACATCGTGGACAAGGGGCCCGGCAAGGGCGCGCTCCTCTATCAGGAGCGTGCGATCCACGATGCCGACAGCGACGAGCTGCTATGCACCGGCGTGCAGACGACCTTCTGTCGCGGGGACGGCGGAATGGGCGGCAGCGGCGCGATCGTGCCGCCTCCGCCCGCCATCCCCGATCGGGAGCCCGACATGATCGTCGAGCGCGCGACGCTTCCGCAGGCTGCGCTGATCTATCGCCTCGCCGCCGATCGCAATCCGCTCCATGCCGATCCGCAGATCGCCCGGAAGGCCGGGTTCGACCGGCCCATCCTGCACGGGTTGGCGACATATGGCGTTGCGGGCGTGGCGCTCATATCCGCCCTGTGCGGCAATGATCCTGCACGGCTGCGATCGCTGCGCGCGCGTTTCACCTCGCCGGTCTTCCCGGGCGAAACGCTCCAGACCGAGATTTGGCGCGAGGCGGACGGCGCGCGCTATCGGGTCCGCGTGCGTGAGCGCGGTGTCGTGGCGATCGATAACGGGCTGGTCGAATTCGACCCGGATTGACCGGGCGATTACCCGGCCAACATCGCTTTGACGGCCTCGCGGCTGACCTTCATGCTCGGCGTTCGCGGCAGCGCGTCGACAAACCTGACGACCGCCGGGATCTGGAAGGCGGCGAGGTGCCGTCGCGACCATTCCCTGACCGCTGCTTCGTCGATGTCCCCGTCTGATCGGCGCAGTTCCACCAGCGCCGCCGGCACGGCGCCGAGGCGCCCGTCGGGCAGGCCGACAACGGCCGCGTCGCGGATCGAGGGATGGAGGCGGAGGACGGTTTCGACATCGGCCGGCACGATCTTGAACCCGCCTCGCATGATCGCATCGTCCGCCCGCCCGCGAAACCAGAGAAAGCCGTCATCGTCGATATCGACGAGGTCGTTGGTCCTGATCCAGTCCGGCCCCACGCGTTCCGCGCGCACTTCCAGCAGGCCGGACTCGCCCGGCGGCAGTTCGGCGCCGCCGGTCGAATCCACGACCCGGATGGCCACGCCGGTGATCGGCCGGCCGGCGCTGAAGCGCTTTTCAGGGCGGTGGCGGGCGAGATCATCCGCTGTCCAGGTGGTGACGATGCCGCAGAATTCCGAAGCGCCATAGCTGAGCGCGACGGGGATGCCGAACCGCTCCTCGAACGCGTCGTGGATGGCTGGATCAAGCGGGGCCGCTCCGCTGCGGATCATTCTGATGCTGGCGAGATGATCGCGCGGAACATCGTTCGACAGTATCATCGCAATGGCGGCGGGCGGCAGATCCGCGCTTGCCGGCCGGTGGCGGCGGACCAGCTCCACCCACTGTTTCACTTGGAACCGTTCAAGTATCGCCAGCGGACGACGACCGAGCCCATAGGGCACGACGGTATAAAGGCCGCTTATATTGCAGAGCGGGAAAATGGAGATGCCGATCTGATCGGGCGCGGTGAGCTGATCGAGTTGCGCGGCGGCTGACAGGGCAGAAGCGGCAAGCGTCCCCATCGGCATGTCGATCCGCTTTGGCCGACCGGTGGTGCCACTGCTGAGCATCTGCAGCGCGACCCCTTCGCGCGGACTGCGATCTGCCGACGGGCTGACCGCCTCGAAGCCTTCAGCGGGCGAAAGGCTCATCGGCCCGAGGAGCAGAACGGCGGATCCGGCGTCGCGCGCCGCGGCGGCGATCACGGGGCTCCAATCATCGGCATCGATCAGCAGCAGCGGGCACCGCAAAGCGCGCACGTCGTCCGCGATCTTCTCGGCGGACTGGAAACCATAGATCATCGTGCCGCACCGGCGAAGGGCAAGCAGCGCCCACACCGTCGCGACATGCGACGGCCGCGAACGAGCGATCAGGCCGACACGTTCGTCCTGCGCGATGCCGAGCCGGGCGAGCTGCCGCCCGAGCCCCGCCGCGACATCGCCCACCGCATCCCAGCTGTAGCGATCCGTGCCGAATTCCAGCGCCAGATCGGCCCCGCCCCGATGGAGATGGTCCCGGAGCCTGTCGGCGAGATGCTCCTCCAGGCGATCCTCCGCTTGTGCCGCAGCAGTCATCGGTCATTCCTTCTTATGCTGATCGGCGGATCGAGTGCGAAACATGCCTGATGCCGGATAATAGCTGATACTTCGCTAGCATTGCGAATCAGGTGGTGCCCACACCCCGCTCCCAAATACGGCAATCCGGGCCAGCGAGAGCCTTGAGGATGGTGGCGACTGGGAGCGTTTTCCCGAATAACTGTTTGCTGGTCATTTTTTCCGCTGTTCAAATTGTCGGACTTCTGCCATGTCCCAGCGAACAGGACATGGCAACGACCGACGGCCGATATCCTAACCGACCTTATCCAGCCGCCTGTGATGGCCGCATCCAGATTACGGGACCAAAATGCGCGATTACGTCAGCCTAACGATGGGAACCACGCTGGAGGACAACGCCCTGCGGTTCGGCGACAGGCCCGCTTACAGGATGGGCGACGCGGTCCTCACCCATGCCGATCTGCTCGACCGGGCAAAGCGCCTCGCATCCGCGTTGGAAAAGGCTGGCCTGCGTCGCCAGGATCGCATCTCCATCCTGTCGATGAATTCGCTCGCGTTCGGTGAGGTGCTGGCGATGGGCCAGTGGAGCGGGATCATCGTCGCCACGGTCAACTTCCGCCTCGCGCCGCCCGAGATCGAGGGCATCGTGGCGGACAGTTCGCCCCGCGTGCTGTTCTTCGAAGGCCAGTACGCCCCTGTCGTCGCGGCCATGCGCGATCGCCTGACGACGGTCGAACATTATATCGCGCTCGACGGGCAGGTCGAATGGGCGACGAGCTACGAGGAATTCCTGGAGAGCGGCGACCCCCGGGGATCAAGTTTCCAGGCGCGCGAGGAGGATATCTGCGCCCTGGTGTATACCGGCGGCACGACCGGCCAGCCCAAGGGCTGCATCATGGGCCAGCGCGAGATGCGCGCCGGTGCCGGCACCCTCGCGACCGAGGTCAAGGCAGGGCCTGGCGACAGCATATTGCTCGTCATGCCGCTCTTCCACGTCGGCGCGATGAACATGGGCCAGTCCGTCCATTATCGCGGCGGCACCGTGGTGCTGCACAAGCTGTTCGATGCCGACGCGTTTCTGCACTCCGTCGCCAACGACGGGGTCACGATCCTGCATCTGGCCCCCACCCTACTCCAGGCCGTGCTCGACCATCCGGATGCGGAGAGCACCGGTTGGGGCTCGATATCCACGCTCGTCTATTCGGCCGCCGCCATGCCGGTGCCCTTGCTCGAGCGCGGCATGGCGCTTCTGGGGGGCATATTCGTCAATCTCTATGGCTCGACCGAGGTAATGGTGTCGGGCCTCGCGCGCGAACTGCACAAGCCTTATGGCACCGAGCGCGAGAAGAAGTGGCTCGCCTCCGTCGGGCATCCGTTCCCCAACGTGCTCGTCCGCATCGTCGATGACGAGGGGGAGGACTGCGCACCCGGAACGGCGGGCGAGATCGTCGTGAAGGGCGTGTCCATGTCCCGCGGCTATTGGAACAATGACGCGGCGACGATCGAGACCTTCCGGGACGGATGGTGTCATACCGGCGACGTCGGCGTCATCGACGAGGATGGCCTGATCTATCTGGTCGATCGCAAGAAGGACGTCATCATCTCCGGCGGCGAGAACATCTACTCGCGGGAAGTCGAAGACGCTGTACTGCGGCATCCAGCGGTCAGCGAATGCGCGGTGATCGGCGCTCCGGACGAAAAATGGGGAGAAGCCGTCTGCGCCGTGGTGGTGTTGAAGGACAATGGCAAGGCCAGCGCCGACGACATCATCGAGCACACCCGTACGCTCATCGCGGGCTACAAGCGGCCACGCCACGTCCTTTTCGTCGACGGGCTCCCGAAGCTTCCGACCGGCAAGATAAACAAGGTCGCGATTCGCGACCTGCGCGAAAAGCTGATGGCGGAAGCCGGACGCTGACTCGCCGGCCAATTTCAATTTCATTGAGAGGTTTGAATGACGAACCTGATTACGCTTAAAGACGAGACCATCATCGTGACCGGCGCCGGCCAGGGCATCGGCCTCGCGCTCAGCCGCTACGCCATCTCGCTCGGCGCCAACGTCATCGGGGTGGACCTGAACCCGGAAGCGCTCGAAGCCGCCGCTGGCGAACTGGGCGGAAACTTCTTCCCGGAGCAGGGCGGAGTCTCCGATCCCGAGGTCGCCCGGCGGGTTGTCGCCAACGGCGTCGAACGTTTCGGCAAGATCCACGGCCTGATCAACAACGCCGGCATCACGCGCACCGCGATGATCGACAAGATGTCGTTCGATTCCTGGACGCAGGTGATCGACGTACACCTCACCGGCTCCTTCCTGTTCACGCAGGAGCTTTGCCGGCATTTCATCCAGCGATCGAAGGGCGGGGACAAGAGCGGCGGCGCGATCGTCAATATCTCGTCCGATGCCGGCCGCAGGGGCAGCATCGGGCAGATCAACTATTCCACCGCGAAATCCGGCATGTTCGGCATGACGATGAGCACCGCGCGCGAGATGGCGAAGCATAATGTGCGCGCCAATGCGATCTGCTTCGGCACCGTCGAGACCGAGATGACGACGAAGGTCCGCACCGACGAGAAGCTCAGCGACTTCTACCTCGCGCAGACCCCGCTCGGCCGCTGGGCGAGCCCGGAAGAAGTGTCGGTGCCCGTGGTCTTCCTGCTCACGCCCGGCGCATCCTACATCACCGGCCAGATCCTGTCGGTGAACGGGGGCTATACCATCGCGGTGTGATATGCCGCGAAGTGATCCTGACCAGAACGATAGAATGATGGAATCGAACGTGGACGACGCATTTCCTATCTGGAGCAATCCGCCGGAAGACACGATCACCGGCGTATTCGCGCGGGCGACGGCGGCCGATCCGGACAAACAGTTCCTCGATTTTCTGGGGAAGACGTTCAGCTACGCCGAGCTCGACCGCAAGGCGCGGCAGGCGGCGAACGGCCTTGTCGCAAATGGCGTCGCCAAGGGGGACACCGTCGTCTGCCTGCTCGACAACAGCGATGAGTTCGTAGCCCTGTGGCTAGGGATGATGCGCATCGGCGCGATCTGCGTACCGGTGAACACCGGCTACAAGGGCGAGTATCTTCGGCATCAGATCGCTGATTCCGGGGCCGCGCTGGTGGTCGCCGAACATGATTATGCGGAACGCATCGCATCGCTGTGCGACAACCTGCCGGAGCTCGCCACGATCGCACATCGCGGGCCGGCCCCCGCCGATGCGAAGGGCAAGCGCCTGCTGCCGTTCGAAGCCTTGTTCTCCGAAGACGATTCCGAGCCGGGCATTGAAATTCATCCGGAAGATCTGGCCTTCCTGATCTACACCGGGGGCACGACCGGCCCGTCCAAGGGATGCATGATCTCCCACAACTATGCCGTGACGCTGGCCAAGCAACTCGTCATCGGATCGGGTCGCAAGCAGCATTGCGTCAGCTGGTCGGCCTTGCCGATGTTCCATTTCAACATCTACACCAATACGCTGCTGGCATGCGCTCTCGTCGGCGCGAGCGTCGCTATCTATCCGCGCTTTTCGGTGTCGAAATTCTGGCCCGAGCTGGAACGGACCGGCGCCACCGATGTCTCGCTGATCGGCGCCATGTTCCCCATGTTGCTGAACGCGCCGGAGAACGAGGCCGAAAAGCGCTATGCCCACCGCCTCGAAGCGGTGATGGGGGCGCCGTTCACGGGCAAGACGATGGCGGCATGGGCCGAGCGCTTCGGCACCCGAAACCGCTACTGCCCGGGCTATGGCTTCACCGAGGCGACGATGCTGACCCTCGTCTCCGCCGAGGACGCGCACCTGGCGCCGCCTGACAGCTCGGGCCGGCGCAATGCCTGGTTCGACACGCGGATCGTCGATGACCACGGCGTCGAGGTGGCCGATGGCCTGCCCGGCGAGATCATCGCCCGCCCCCGCATGCCCAATATCATGTTCTCGGGATATTGGCGCCGGCCGGAAGACACCCTCAAGATCATGAAGAACATGTGGCTGCACACCGGCGATATCGGTCGGTTCGATGAGCAGGGCTGGTTCTACTTCGTCGACCGGAAGAAGGATTATCTTCGCCGCCGCGGGGAGAATATCTCGAGCTTCGAGGTCGAGAATGTGCTGCGGAGCCATGCGGCGATCGACGATGTGGCGGCGCACGCCGTGCCCTCGCCGCTGGGCGAGGACGATCTCAAGATCACGGCGGTGCTCAAGACGGGAGAAGAGCTCCGCCCGGAAACCTTGTTCGAGTGGTGCGTCGATCGCCTGCCCTATTTCGCCCTGCCGCGATATATCGAATTCCGCGCCGATCTCCCCAAGAGCCCGGTCGGGCGCGTGCTGAAGTATGAGCTTCGCGATCAGGGCGTGACCGCGGGCACCTGGGATTTCGAGAGCTCTGGCATTACGGTCGCGAAGCGCTGATCTGCGCAGGATAGTCCGGGACCTTCGGCTGCGAGGATGGGGCGGCGTGCGTCGCCCCTATCCCGGCCGCCTGCTTTCGCGCCTTCGTTCGCGATCCTCGGCCGGCGGATCGATCGCCTGCGGGCCGCCGCGAAGCCTGCGGGCGCGCTGCCCACGCATCGACGGACGAACGCGTATACGGGGCGGGCACAGCCCCCGCCACCACGGCGCCCGTTACGCCGCCGGCAAGGGCAGGTTGCTCACACGCACCACCGAGAGCCGGCAGACTTCGTCGCCCTGATTGTGCCAATAATGGATCGGGTCCAGCTGTGCGATGTGATCGCCCGCTCTCACGACGATCTCGCGATCGCCCACGCCCAGAGCTATCTCGCCGGAAACGACGATGACGAAATCGAGCGTGTCGGTCTTGTGCGCCGGGAGCTTGAGCCCGGGCGGCATATCGAGGACCTGCCATACGACAGCGCCGGGATCGACATGCACATTGGGGAAATCGAATATGAGCGTCGTATCCCCGGTCTCGGCCGGAACCGATGCCTTCCAGAGATTGTACAAGGCGGCACCCGGAACTCTTTGATCGTGAAACTCTTCGGCCAGCAACGAATTCTGCCGATCGGCATCGTGCAGCACGACAGCGCCGCTATCGCCGGAGTTAGCCGTTACGACCATTCTGACCGGCGCAAGAGGCTCGACAGAAGCCATCGCATCATTCCTTCCCAGCTTCGATCGCCCGACCGGACAATCTTGGTGATTGACGAATTTGGTTCGCGCTCTGCGCCATTTGCCGGCGGTTGGGACGGCCATGGCGGCTGCACACCGCCGCGGCTCCGCGCACTATGCTGGAAACCCAACGGGCGCCGGAACCGCAGGCTGTGCGCGGACAGAAAAGCCTCTGACCGCGCACCCTGCCACGGCGCTCAAACCGGGTAATATTCCCGGAACACGCGCTGCTCGGAATCGTCGGTCTTGCGCTTTATCCCGTCGCCGAGGGTCTTCGTGAAAAAGACGGGGAGGTCCATGGGATCGAGGATCCCTGGCGGTGCGTCGCACACGGCGGGAATGGCGTTGATCGGGTGCAGGGTGACGCACTGGATGGCGTCCATGATCTCCAGATTGACCTCGGCATCGAGGTTCGGAGCGCCCTTCACGATGACGCGATAGCAGGCCGTCTTCGCTTCGCCCGAGGGCATTTCCCAATCCGGCGCTGCGTCGGGCGCGTGCCGCTCCACCTTCTTGTACACCACGACGGGCTTGCCGTTGGACATGCCGCTGACGGTCCAACGACATGCCGCAGTGGTGCCCGCCTTGATGACGCCGAACCACGCCGGCTGATCATGATCGACCGCAGCGGTCTCCCAGCTTTGCTGAATTTCGTCGAGCTCGACCCCCAGATAATCCGCGATCTGGAGCAGCGTGCTGGTGTGCCAGAGCTGGTCGCGCAGATCGGTGAACAGCGCCGGCCTGAAATCGAGCGGCTTGCCCATGCCGTACAGAACATCGAGGCCGTGCCCGCTATAGGTGCTGTTGTCGACGATCTCATGGAAGATCACCTGGTCGACCTTGCCCGCGATCGCGAGCAGGCTCATGGTAAGCCCGGTTGTCCCATATCCCGGCTCCAGTCCGGAGCTGAACAGGCTCGCCTGGCCTTTGCGGCAGGCTTCCGCCAGCGGCTCAACGAATTCGGGCCGACCATATTTGCTGTGGACCGGGTCCATCAGCGAACAGCTTACCACGTTGGTGCCGCGCTCGAGAAAACGGACTGCCTCCGCCGTCACGGCAGCTTCGCGCAGCGGCCCCTGCCCGAAATGGGCCAGGCAATCGGCCTTGAGGTCAAGCAGCGCCTCGACATCGTTGGTGCCGACGATACCGGTCTTGCCCGTGCCCGCGATATCGCCAGCATCCTGGCCGATCTTTTCCTTCGACCAGACGTGCAGACCAACCAACTCCAGATCGGGATGCTCGATGATCTTTCTCAGTCCCTGGCTCCCGATACTTCCAGTACCCCACACCACGACACGTTTTCTAGCCGCCATAGTAAATATCCTCACTGTTACTCTATCTTCTCACCTGCGCCCCACCGAGGCACATTCGAGACACTCAAACCTCACCTCGCGCCGAACGGCATCTTCAGATCGACACCGACCGTCCGGGGTTGACCTTGCAGACCGACCTCGTAGCCCAGCCCGCCGATCACGGTGACGCGCTCATCGAAGCGGTTGTTCGTCAGGTTGGTGCCGAAGACCCCGAACTCCATGCCCGTCGGCTTATGCGCGACCGAGAACCGTGCGCTGAGCAGATAGCGGTTGTTGATGCGCGGAACCCGCAGGATCGGCGTCAACCCAGTGGCCGGATCGATCGCGGCGAAAGAATCGCGGAAGACCGCGTCGTTGTTCATCGCGCTGCGATAGGAGAAGTCCGACCGCAGCTTCATCAGATAGTCGCCCGAAACGTGGCTTACGTCCCCACCGACATTGAGCGCCCATTTGGGTACTTGCGCGATGAACCGGATATCGGGTGTCGCCGGATCATTGATACGCCCGCCAATGCGATTGACCGTGAGATCCAGGCCCATCCATTCGACCGGCCGCGCCGTTACATCGACTTCGACTCCACGAACCTTGCGCGTGCCGATGTTGGTCGTCCGCGAGAAGCTTGCGTTGTTGGCGTCCAGCCCCACGACGGTCGTCTGCGTGTCGATCGATTTCGAGGTGAACATGGCGATGTTGGTCCGCAGGCGGCGATCGAGCCAATCCGCCTTCAGGCCAATCTCATAGTCGGTCACGATCTCCGGCTTGAACGCCCCGAGCACGCCCAGGGAATTCACCCGCGAGTTGAATCCGCCCGCGCGGAAGCCGCGCGACGTTCTGAAATAGAGGAGCCGCGACTGCGCGAACTCATAGTTTATAGATCCCGTGTAATTGATCTTCTTGAAAGTATCACCCTGGTCTATCCCGCAGGGCGCGCTGAAGCCGGGGACAAGGGCCAGTCCGTTCGCGGCGGTATAGAGGCAGCTTATCGCGGCCGTATTCAACGCCAGATAATAGCCCTCGGAATGAAAATCCCGCTTGTCTATGGTGTATCGAATGCCGCCGGTGGCGCTCAATGCATCGTTGAAAAGATATGTGCCTTGCGCATACACGCCATAGGCTTTCACGCGGCTCTCGGCCACGAGGACCTGCCGCGC
This sequence comes from Tardibacter chloracetimidivorans, assembly GCF_001890385.1. NCBI lineage: Bacteria > Pseudomonadati > Pseudomonadota > Alphaproteobacteria > Sphingomonadales > Sphingomonadaceae > Tardibacter > Tardibacter chloracetimidivorans. The sequence goes on from NZ_CP018221.1 coordinate 2,308,930, forward strand.
CCGGCCGGTTGGTATCACCAGATTGGGGAGAGACGCGTTAGTATCCGTCTGGGCGACCTTCTCCTGGAAGAAGATCGCGCCCGATGTCCAATCAAGCCGATCGTCGAATAGCTTGCCGTTCAGCAGGATTTCCTCGCTGAACTGCTTTTGATTGGCATCAATCGCCGATCCGACGATCGAATAGCCCGATCCATCCAGGTTTGCCTTTTGATCGTAGGTGCTGTGGCGGTAACTGGTGATCGACCGCAGCGTCGCCCAGCCCATATCGTAACGCAACGTGGCCGCCCCGCCCTGCACCCTCAGCCTGGCGGACGGACCGATACGACCGTCGCTGAAAGTAAAGCCGGTCGTCGGGCTGTAGCTCACGACATCGGCGCTCACGAACCGCAAGTCCCCGGCGTTCGATTGTCGCCGGCCCAGCCCTATTTCCGCCTGCAATGCGGCGATGCCCGCGGCGACACCCGCGGGCGTGCCCGGGTTGAGACCAAGTTCCGCCGCCACCTGCCGCGCGGTGTTCGGCCCGTCATTATACTCGTAACTTTTGAGGTAGTTCGCGGTCCCGCCGTAATTCGAATGCGACACATCGCCCTGGACGAGAATGTCCAGCCGATCGTTCGGCGCGATCTTGAGCGCCGCGCGGCCGAAATAGGTCTTCTCGGTATCCACCTTGTCGCCGGTCAGCACGTTCGTCATGAACCCGCCCTTGTGGAAATAGCGACCCGCCGCGCGAAAGGCGACGCTTTCACCGAGCGGAATATTGATCACGGCGTCGAGGCGATACTGGTCGAACGTCTCATACGACCCCGCCACATAGCCGCCGAATTCGTCAGTCGGTTTTCTGGAAATCAGCCGAACGGCACCGCCCGTCGTGTTCCTGCCGAACAAGGTCCCCTGCGGGCCCTTCAGGACCTCCACGCGTTCCATATCGAGCAGATTGCCAATCGAACCTGCGGCGCGCGCGACATATACATCGTCGAAATAGATGCCGACCGACGGATCGAGCGTAGGCGCGGTATCCTTCTGGATCTGCCCGCGAATCTGGTAAGCCGCCGTACCAGGCCCCTGCGCATTGAACACCTGCAGGCTGGGCGCGATCCGGCTCAGCGCGCCCAGGCTCGTGATATTCTGCCCTTCCAGTCGCTGTGGTGTCACCGCGGAAACCGCGATCGGCACAGCCTGAAGATTTGCGGCCTGGCGCGTGGCGGTCACCACGATATCCTCGACGCCGCCCGCACCCGCGGACGCACGCCGTCCTTGTCGAGGCTCGCATGCGGCGATTGGCCCGACGCCGGGCTGAGCTCCGAGGCGCCGGCGTCCTGCTGCGCGGCCGCCGGCGCAGCGACCATCAATCCCGTTGCCACCGCCACTGCTCTTCCCGAAACACCGATACCGAGCACAAGGCGCATCAAACATCCCCTGATTTAAAGCTTTTGTTTTATTGAGCTGACAATCGTTCAGCACTCAGCATTATTGAACTGTCCATATGTAATTTCCGATACTGGTTCTTTCATGTCAAGAACATTTGATCAGTTAGTTATTGGGGGCTGCCATTCAAATCGTTGTGCGTGACCGGTTCATCTCACGCTTGATCGCTTGTTATTGCGGCCCTCATGCCGAGCGAGGCCAGTGGGATGGCCGTATCTTGCCAGCACCGCCGAGGCCGTCCGTTGACGAAGTCGCTGAGCGTCATAAGCGGCCTTGCCGCCCACCCCGATCGCGTTGCTCACACGTGCATTCTACTATCAAGATTATGCGTTCGCGATCACCGGCATGCCCGCCTCGCCGCGCGCGAAATCGTCGATCTTGCCCTTGATGAATCGATCGGGCGACTTCGCCCACTGCTCCAATGTCTTCCACACGGCATCGTCCGATGGAACGAGTATCTGCCCCGCCGCCATCGCATCCGCCAGCACGACGCCGACCTCTGCCGGCATCATCACCTTGAACTCGGAACCGGGGCCGCGTATCGGGCAATCCTTGGTCCAACTGGTCATCGATGCCATGAAGTCGGTGACGACAGGCCCGGGAATGAGGCAGCTCACGCGGATGCCCTGCGGCTCCAAGTAGAGCGCGAGGGACTCGCTCAGGGCGATCACGGCGGCTTTTGATGCCGCATAGGGCATCCGGCTCGCGGCATAGGGGTAGAGGCCGGCGAATGACGCGGTGTTGACGATGTGACCGGTGCCACGGGCGAGCATTTTCGGCAGAAGAGCCGTCACGGCGCGGACCGTCCCCAGATAGTTCAGATCGGTGATCCGCATCCACTCGCTGAGGGGAATATCCTCGGGATTGCCATTCAGCGCCGCGCCGACATTGTTCATCAGAATGTCGATATCGCCGAAGACCGCCTCGGTCTCCGCAATCGCGGCCGAAATCGATGCTTCGGAGGTGACGTCCGCCTCGAGCGCGATGGCGCACCCTCCCAGCGAAACGATCTCCGCCGATGTTTCTCGAGCGGCAGCGAGGTCGATATCCGCGATCGCCACGCGGGCGCCCCGCCTCGCCCACTCCACCACTACCGCCTTCCCGATGCCCTTGCCGCCACCGAAGCCTAAAGCGTTCTTGTCCTGAAAATGGCGTGCTGCGCTTTCCATTATGGCGCCTCCAGCTCGAGGAGGATGCTATCTCACCAGCGAACTGACCTAGCATCGGGATTAGATTAACATCCGTGTCTCTCAACCGGGCATGGATGCAAGCCCTGCGCGGCATGAACGATGCTCGTGCGGCACAGGACGACTTCAACCAACGTCGACATAATCGATAGCATCGTCCGAATAGCGGATGTCCCCGACGACGAACTGGCAATTCATCCGCGTTCCGACCACCCGTTCGGACAGCCTGACCTTATCGTACCAGGGATCGCGCGAATCTCCCTGCATCACCGGGCCGAGCGCGAAGCCGTGCGCGGCGAGACGATCGGCCTCCTGATCGAGATTCCTGACGCCCATGATCACGCCCCAGACACCCTCACCCGAGGTCTGGAGCCGTTCCTTGAATTTGACGTTGAATTCGGTCTCCCGCTCCATCGGCGCGACGATCTCGATGCCGGATTTGGGAGAGAAATATCCGACGATGCCCCATTCTTCGCGCTCGAATGGTTCGAACCGGACCCCGCTGATGATGCTGAGCTGCGCCGCATTCTCCTCGAGAGTCTCGAGATGCGATACCCAGGCGACATGGTCGATGTGGTTGACGAACTGCTTCATGGCTTCCTGCTCCCGACAGCATTCATCGGCCGCAAGTTTCGGTTGAAGCCGCGCCCGACATCAAAATTCGTCACATCCCGCGCCGTGCCCGATGGTCTTTCTCCGCGCAATTGCAACGAAGTAAGCCCCGGGTCTGTTGAAAGCGATCCACAGGGAATTCGACCATTGATCCCGGTTCTCCACTGTAGTGCCCGAGATCAAGGCAGATCAGGCGCGACACCGTATCGGTATCGCGCCTGACCAGATTCAGAAGCTATATTGTAGCTGAACGCCGTACGTCCTCGGCTGATTATACTGGGCCGAATCCGCCTGTCCGACGATCTGCACCGATGCCAGATACCCCTTGTCGGTGAGGTTCCTACCATAAACGCCCAGCTTCAGGTCGGGCATGCTGGACGGCGACCAGTTTAACTGACCACCCACCAGCGCGTAGCTCGACTGCTTTATCCGGTTGCTTGGTTCGAAGAAATACTCCGACGTGTAGTAAACATCACCCGACACGCTAATTGTACCGATCGATGTCTCAGTTTCGTAATTGACCCTGACCGACCCAGTAATTTCGGGAGCCCGCGGGAGCCAGTTTCCATCGACATTAGTGGGTAGAGCAGCGTTTCCGCCACCCGCCACCGGCGTCTGGATCGTCGCATCACGGTACTGGGTATATTTTGCGCTCAACCAGGAGAGCGCGCCCGTAACCGTCAAGCCGCGCGCTACCCGACCACGAAGCTCAATCTCCGCTCCGTAGATCTCGGCCTTTGCCGCATTTTCCAGAACGCTGACCGGATTGTTTGGATAACCGACGGTGGTCGCAACCTGAAGGTCGCTGTAATCATAATAGAAACCGGCAATATTGAAGGACACCGGACCGGAGCCAAGTTTTGCGCCCGCCTCGTAAGCTTCGATCTTCTCCGGGTTTACTGGCTTATTCAATAAGGACGATGAATTAAATGAACCGGTTTTAAAGCCTTTTCCCCAGCTAGCATAGATATTTGCTTCGGTAGACACTTCGTAAACGGCCGTGATCCTGGGTGTGAGCGCATGCCAGGTCTTTCTTCCCACTTCATTGACGGGATATTCTGTAGGGAGCGGCGAACCTCCAACGGCAGGTCCATTAGGAGCAGTGCGCGCGGCACGCCCGATTTGCTTTTCTATGCTGTAGCGTAGGCCGCCGCTGATCTTGAGCGCAGGTGACACCTGAGCCGTGACCTGCCCAAACCCGGCGTAGGCCCTAACGGAATCATGAGTGTATATTCCTAAAAGATTACTGAAATTAATGCTGTCCCAGCCACCGTCGGCTTTATAGTAATTTAGTCCCGCCGTTACGGTAAATATCCCGATCTGATCGGTATTGTACAGAAGTTCTTGGCTAAAGCTCTTACTAGACGCATCATTCAGATAAAACTGGTTGGCCAAAAAGAAGGAATTGGCCGGCAACGAGGTGTAATCTCCCTCAGCAAGGTACTTAACAGGGGTCGACAGCCATGCCGTTGTCGTACTCAGCGTTCCCGGACCAACCTCGATGTCGCCGTGCAGCGAGACACTGTAGTTCGTCGTTTTCAGCGACTGCTCGAGGTTGGACGAAAAGGTGTGCGGCTCGGTTGCAAGCTGGCCGGGCGTTGCAAACGCAGCATAAGCATTGTTGCCCCCGAGAGAGAAATTCTCGATTCCGCCGGGGTAGTTACGCTTTGCGTACAAACCAGACAGCGTGAAATCAGCACCCTCCCATGGGATGAGGCGCAGTTTTCCGCGGACCATCTTTGTAGAATTTCTACCGCCCTTCTCGCCGGTCAAACTGTTTCGATTGAAACTATCCATCCGCGTATAATAGCCTGAGAGGCTAAGAGCCATGCGATCTTGAACGATCGGCACAGAGACGACACCGGCAGCCAGTATTTCATTGAAGTTACCATAGGCCAGTTTTCCGCGGCCTGTGACCTCGTTGAGGTCGGGCGCCTTCGTGGTGATCAGGATCGCGCCACCAGTGGCGTTCCGGCCGAATAATGTTCCCTGCGGACCTTTTAGCACCTGAACGTTTTCGACATCAGGTAGATCGAAAGTCAGCGCCTGCATCGACGGCTGGTATACCCCGTCGACGTAGATCGCTACGGGGTTTTCACCCATCGGCGCGAGGTTGTCGGTGGAGATGCCGCGGATAGCCGGCTGTGTGAAGACATTCTGCCTGGCCATAACGAGCCCGGGCGTGACCTTCTGAAGGTCGATCGTGCTCGTGATGTTCGTCTGCTGAAGCGTCGCCGCCGAAAGCGACGTGACCGAGATCGGAACATCCCTCGACCGCTCTTCGCGCCGCTGGGCGGTGACCACGATCTCGTTGCTGTTCTCGGACAGGCCGGGAGACGCATTAGCTACCGACTGCGCGTTCGCCGTGCCGCAAAGGCCGACGGACAGTGCCGCCAGACTGACAAGACCAATCCCCTTAATCATACACCCCTCTCCCTGAACCATGGTTTTGAGTTTGATAGACGTTGCATTTGATTTGAACATTTAAATCAACCCTGAGCGTTTATATCATAATGTCATTTAGACGTTTATTTATATCGCGACTTATATTTCTCTTATCACCATAATTGGACTAAGTTATAGTGATCACAGTGCACATATTTCTTAAGGCGTGGTCTGATCACATTATCTCTACGGTGGCAGATCTTCGCGGAAGCACGCTGCCTGGCCACACCCATCGGACACTCTGTCCACCGGGCTCAACCACAGCCAGAAGCTTTGCCAGTCGACAGATCCTTCTTAGCAGCTACCTCCCGGCCAGTTTCGCGGTGGATGTGTGAAACCACTATGCAGACGGCGCCCCGCGCGTCATCCAGCCATCACCTACATATAATAACTGTCTATCCGTCATTTCGTCCTTTGGCGCGCGACTGTCAACCGGAAAGAATCTGGCTGTCTGTTAGTAATGTGCAATGTGGAGATCGGCGGACGCAACGGTATCGCCCGGTCGAGGCCGACCGACATCCGTGGTCGACCTCGACCGGGCAAAAGCACCGAGTCATGCCAGATCGCCAAGGCCCAGCAGCACCGGCGAAGCGTTACGCCCCCGAGCCGATGGTCGCGGTGGGCAAGCGCCGGTTGGTCAGAAGTGTCGCGGCCAGGAGGAGCGCGACCGCGACCGTTCCCGCCGCATAGGCCAGCACCAGATCGACCCCGGTCAACCCCATCGTGGCGACGCCGCGCGTGGCGATCAGCAAGGCGATCAGCTGGGACCCGACGGACTGGCCCAGGCCCCGAACGACCGTCAGCATGCCACCTGCCTCGCTGTGCCGCGCGGCCGGCGTATGCGCGAGGACGATGTTCGGGAATATCGCCATCGCGGCGGCCATTCCCACGCCGACCAAAATGACGCCCCCGACAACCACGCCGAGCTGACCGGACGACAGGCCGATCAGCACCCAGCCGGCGAGGACTATGGCAACGGCACAGACGGCGAGACGGCGTTCGGTCATCACCGACAGCAGCGACCCGGCAAGAGGGCTCACCGCCACCGCCATCAGCATCGACGGCATCATCACCAGACCGATGGCCGTGGCGGACAGACCGGGGCTGCCGCCGTGCGGCTGACTGAGGAACAAGGGCAGGATCAGGGGCAGCTGGACCGCGCCCAATGCGAGGAAGAACATGACCGCGTTCGACGCCGAAACGCTCCTAACCGCCAGCATGCGCACATCGAGCAACGGCTCGGGATGGCGCAGCTCGTAACGTATCCACCACATGCACAGCAGAATTCCGCCCACCGCCATCCCGATGGTGGTATAGCTGGTCCATCCTGTCCGACCGCCGAGAGTGAGCGCGAGCAGGATCAGGCAGATCGCGGGAACGAACAAAATGCCGCCGACGACATCGACTTTCGCGGCGGGACGCGAGAGGCTTGCCGGCAGGCCGAATTTGGCGGCGACGACGCCGGCCGCCGCAAGGACCGCGCCCAGCGAGAAGATGTGATGCCAGTCGAAATTGTCGACGATATAGCCGCCTGTCAAAAGCGCGAGCCCCGCCCCGAGCGATGCCGTCGCCGCGACGATACCCACGCCCATGGAGGCCCACCGCGCGGGCAGGTGCTGATAAGCAAGTCCGAAACACAATGGCAGTACCGCACCGGCGCATCCCTGAAACGCGCGACCGACGAGTAGCATGGGGTAGTTGACCGCGAAAAAGCTTAGTAACGAACCGCAACCTGAAATGAATAACGATATGATCAGCAGGCGTCTTCTGCCGAACAGATCGCCGAGCCGCCCGCCCAGCGCCGCCGAAGCCGTCTGGACGAGGAGGTAGATCGTCACGAGCCACCCGGCGCGGAGCGGATCGAACAGGATGACCAGCTTGCCCATCGCCGCATAGAGCATCAGGGTCTCGAACGCGCTTGCCAGCTCGGCCACGATCAGCGCAATGATGACCATCGCAACCGATCCTTTGGCAGTCGATGGCAGGCCACCGGGCGACGGCGGAGAAGCGATCAAGAACGCTCTCCCGATCGCCGGGTGGACTGGATGCTGGCACCAGAAATCATTACTTTCCCCAAGATGAGGTGCGGACGTGACTGGCGACGGCTCGCCGCCAGTAGTCCCGTCGACTTACAGATCCCAGGTGATGTTCAGTTCCGCCATTCCCAGAATAGGGCCTGCATGCGACGTCGGCCGACGTGCGGGATCGAGCCGCACCGGCGGCATGCGCTGGGTCCATTCTTCGAAAAAGACCTGCAGTTCCATCCGGGCGAGCGTCGCGCCAACACACTTGTGCGGGCCGTTGCCGAACGTGTTGTGCGGGGCCGGCACCCGATCGAAATCGATGGTCAGCGGGTTGCTGTAGGCTCGGTCGTCCATGCCGGAAAGACCGATCGGCACCATCACCATCTCTTCGGGCAGGAAGCACGCGCCCTTGCGTTCGGTCCTGGTCTTGACCAGTCGCCCGGTGCTCGAAAGACCATGCCGCCTGAGAAACTCCTCGACCGCGCTGGGAACCAGCTCGGGCTCATCGCGCAGCCGGGCGTGCAGCTCCGGACGGCGCGCGAGCTCAGCCACGGCGAAAGACAGTTGCGCAGCCACCGTATCCAGCCCGCCCACGAACGCCAGGATCGCCATGCCGAGCGTCTCCTGCTCGCTCTGGTAACGGGGATTCGACCGCCAGCCCGCTATGCGCGTCAGCAGGTCATCACCCTCGCCGCCCTGCCGCTCGTCGAGAACGGACCCGAGATACTCGAGTATCTTCTTCTGAAAACCGAGCCGCTCGTCCTCCCGCCCGGTGGCGAAGCCGCGGCCCCATGTCAGGAACTCTTCGCGCCTGTCCAACGGAAGGTCGACGATGCCGAGAAATATCGCGACCGGCATCACATAAGCGAAATCGTGAACGAACTCGCAGGCGCCGCGCGGTTTGAGCTGCTTGATGAGGTCCACGGTCAGCGCCCGGATCTTGGGCTCATAGACGTTCGTGACCCGGCTCTTCGAGAAGCTCGGATTCATCACCGCACGGTAGCGGCTGTGGTGGGGCGGATCGACCGTGATCGGCGGCATCACCAGCAACGCGCCACGCGGGATTTGAAATTCCTCGTGCGAGAAGATCTCGTAATTCTCCTGCACCCACTTGATGTCCTCGGCGCGGGTCAGGATCCAGTGGCCACCGTTCCTCGGCGTCCAGACGATGTCGGGTCCGTCCTGGAGGGTGCGCCACGCCCGATAGACATCGCCATGTTCGGAAAGGCCGGGCGGGTTGAAATAATCGAAATCCACCACCAGCGCCGGATCGACATGGGGCGGAACTTCTACGGTTGCGTAATTCGGGACGATGTCAGACACCCTAATCTCCTAGATTTCAGAAGCGGCGAACGCTCCGGTCACTCCACCGTCGACAAGGATGTCGGTGCCGTTGATGAACGATGCATCATCGGACAAAAGGAACGCCAGCGCCGAGGCGACCTCGTGCATCGTCCCCTCGCGCCGGAGCGGCGTGGCTTTCAGTATCGACCATTTGATCGGATTTTTCTGATATTCCATAGCCCCCATCGGGGACGCGATCAGCCCCGGCGAAAGCGAGACTATCCTGGCGCCGCGCAATCCCCACTCGGTCGCGCGCGCCCGGCACAGCCTGTTGAGGCCATATTTCGACAACATATAGGCCATCACGGGGGTGGCCGGCTCGCCCAGCGCCGCCGCTGCATTATCGATCATGTCGGGATGGAGCGGCGCGTCGATCAGCTTCACCACATCGGCCGCGAACTGGCGCTGATGCGCCGCGATCGAGGACACGAAGACCGCCGCCGTTCCCTCGGTCACGAGTGGGAGCAGCGCCCTCTCCACCAAAGCCGCGCCCACCAGATCGACCCGCATGATATCGGCAAAGCTGCCCATGCTCGGCGAAAGGCCGACGACATGGGCTAAGGCGCGCATCGGGCCATTCCGGGCAACGGCGTCCGCAAGCGCGATCGTATCTTCGGGGACCGTCACGTCGCAGCGGACCGTCGTCAGATCATAGCCATCTGCCCGCAGCGCCTCGGCAACCCGATCCAGATGAGCCTGATCGCGGTCCGCCAGCAGCAAGCGATATTGCTGGCCCAGGCGCCTGGCGACCACCCGCCCGATGCCGCCCGCGCCCACAACGACGGCGAGCGGCAGATCGGGTCTGGCCGATGTTCCTACCGTGCCTATCCGCTTAAGGCATACACCCACTAGATATGGTATGGTGGGTCCATTGGCCTGAGTAGAGTTCGGCAAAGGTCGGCGCCTCGATATCACTGGCGATCCCGAGGAGGGATCGGAAGGCGTTGAACGGGTAGAAGCGGCGATTGAAGCGGAAAGTGAACTCGTTGAGGTAGGCTTGCAGATGCTTGGTGCTGACGCCGTGGTGGATGCCGTTGAGCCACGCTTTGAGGTTTGAGAACACCAGATGGACGATGGGCAGGAACTCTTCGGACACCTCCGGGTCGCCACACTGGGCGATGGCGTGATGGTCGTAACCGCCGCCCTGCAACCCGCTATAGCCGCTCCAATCATCGGTGATGACCAGCGTTCCCGGCTCGACCGCGCTCTGTACAAAGCCACCAAGGGCACCGGCACTGCGGTCTGCACCGATGGCCAATCGAACCCTTCCGGCATAGCGTCCGTTCCGGCGGCGGTCCTGGCCAGTGCCAGGCTCCCGGTGACGAACTTCGACGGCGGCGACCACCAGCGTTTTGTGGTGGGTTCCCCGGCCTTCGCCGCGCGTTCGCCCGCCGATCCAGGTCTCATCGACCTCGACATGCTGACCGCTCTGCCCGCCGATCCGATCCTGATCGGGGCGCACCATCGCGGCGCGCAGTTTATGGAGCAGGCCAAAGGCCGTCTCGTACCGGGTCAGGCCAAGCTGGCGCTGCAACTGGACGGCAGATATGCCGGTCGTCTGACTCGCAACCAGGTAAGCGGCCCAGAACCACACGCTGAGCGGGATGTGGCTTCGTTCCATGGCCGTGCCGACCATCAGGCCGGTCTGACGGCGACACGAGCGGCACATCAGGATGACAGGCCGAGTGGTGAAACGAAACGGATCGCCGACGACGCCACAGCGTGGGCACGCAAATCCATCAGGCCAGCGAGCTTTTTCAAGCCAGGACGCGCAAGCGCCATCATCCGGGAAAAGCCGCTGGAACTCGGGGAGGGATTTCGGGAACGGCAGCTTGTCGCGGTCAAGAACGTCCACAATCCCCACCCTTTACAACCGCTTTGGGTGGCACCAAGCCGCAGGAAAAGTCAGGCGCGCGCCACAAGGCAGCCACTAGATGTAGTGGGTGTATGCGTCAAGCGGATAGGCACGGTTCCTACCTCCCAGTCGCGCCCTTGCTCTGCCGAGTTAGTCATTGCGCACTGCTCTCCCACGATAATTAAAGTAAACCTCGGGCACGCCGCGCCTGAGGATTTTGCGCCGGGTCCGGCCTCGTGCGGTCAGCTTCCGGCCGATCGCAGGCCGCGACAAGGCGGGACCATCCCTCAATAACCCTCGAAGCCGATGGGGATGATCACCGCATTGGGCCCCTTGCCCCTCGCCGCCCACGCCGTCTTCAGCGCGGCATCGACATCGTCTTCGGGCGAAAGCTCGGTACAGTCTATTCCGAAGCCGCGGATGACGCTGGCTACCGACGGCCCAAGCGATCGCAGGTCCATATTATAGTAGCTTGGCTTCGTGAGGTTGGTCTCGATTCCCCGCCGCGCGATATATTCGCGCTCGAAGAACCGGGTCGATCCGTAGCCGCCATTATCCAGAACGACGATCGTTATCGGCAGGTTCAAAGCGGCGATCGTCCAGAGACCGTGAACCCCGAAGCGCAGGGACCCATCACCCACCACGCAGGTAACGGGTTCGTTCGATGCGATCGCGACGCCCGCGGCGGCACCGGTTGCCCATCCGAGCGATCCGCCGGGCGCTCCGCAGTAGCGGCGACCGTCTTCGCAGTTCTGCGCGTCGATGATCATCGGGGTCGCCATGACCGACTCATCAACCACCCAGCCCTGGTTGAGAGCGTCCCGGACATAGGACGCGCCCTTGGCATAGTTGGCGAATGCCAATCCCGTGGCGTCCGTCGGCTGCGGTCGAGGTTCGCGGGCAGCGGCGACAAGCGACTTGATCCACTTGCCGCGCTTTTCCTGCAATTCGGCGCGAGGGGGTTCAGCGGCAAGCCCCTCCAGCAATGCTTCGGCAAACGCAGCGGGATCGCACACGGACGTCCAGTTCGCGAACTGCGTATGCTCGATACGCTTCGGGTCGGCATTCGCCTGCGCGATGAATTTCGCGTTGCTGAACCACGGCTTTTCGCGCCTCTTGCCGTCCGCGAAAAGGTTGGCGCCGATAAGCACCACCACGTCCGCCTCGTTCTGGAACGCGACACCACGCCCCATGACCGTTCCCACGGTGCGCGCCCGCCCCGGCCCGACACCCAGCCCGGCCTGGAACCCGCCGTCATAGCCCACGGGGATCTCGTACCGGTCCGACAACGCCTCGACCAGAGCTGCGCCGCCCGATTGACGAAGCTGCGAGCCGACGACGATCAGCGGCCGCTCCGCCGTTGCCAGCGCCGTGACGATGGCGGATACGTCCGCTGTCCGGCTGGGCGCGCGATATGGAGGCGGCACGTCCTCGACGGGGCCTTCGCGCTCATACACATCTTCGCAGATCGAGAGGAACGCCGGCCCCTTTGGCATCGATGTTGCGGCGCGATGCGCCCGCTCGAGCCAGGGGCGCACGACCATGTCTCGCCCAAGCTCGTGCGCGAGCCTCGTGAACGGCTTGACGATCTGGACGGTATCGCCCTCGCAGATCATGCCGTTGGACCCGGCAGAACGCTCGGTCGAATCCAGCTGCGATGCCATGACGAGGATCGGCGATTCCGCCCACCACGCGTTATAGAGGTTGGCCAGCGCATTCGCCGTTCCGGGCGCCATATATATCGACGCACACGCCTTGCCCTTCACGCGGGCATAACCGTCCGCCGCCGCGATCGTGACCGACTCATGTATCGTCGGAACATATTGGACCGATGATTCCTGCATCTCATAGAGCGTGGCCACCATCGAGCTTCCCGGGAGGCCGAACATATGGCCATATCCATGGTCCTCGAGAAAGCGCACTATCTCCTTTGCGCCGGTCGCCCGTTTCTGCACCGACGGCTCCATCGCATGCTTCTCCATATGTCTTTGTTATCCATTCAGAATTTGATAGCGTCGGGTGCAGGCATGCAGTTCGGTTTCACCTGCTCGGGGGCATGGGGCGCGATGGCCAGGGCGATCCGAAGCTCGCCGCATCCCGCGTTGCCCCCGGGTGGCGCCTCAAGAGACGCGGGGCGAAATAAGGAATATCTGCATTCAAGCACGCTCCGCAGAGATATGACTGACTTGCCGTCAGTTTCTTGAAGTTCAGCCTGAATGTCAAGCGAGCTTCACAAAAGCCGCTAGCGCGAACCGCGCCCGCAATCCCGCGCCGCGGCAGCGCGGCACAGGCAGCAGTCACCATCGGGATCGCCGCGCATCCGGCGATTGAATCGCCTTGACAAGCCCAGCGGCAAAGATGATGATTCATCACTTTTGTGAGATCGAGGCTTTTGAAAATTTGAAGCTACGGCATCTACAGGCCGCTGAAAGCGGAGCCGGCGCTGCTGATCGCCATGCATCGACGAGCGCACCGTCATTCTTGCGCACCGCACCGACGCGAGCTGACGGCGTGTCCGGGCTTTTTTGGCCTGTGGCGATGACCAGCGTATGACCCCCCATGCCGGCTGGCCCGGCGGAAATTTACATGCGGCCGCGTGTGGAGCCTCGATCGAATCCCACAGGGGCCTCCGGCCTCTGATTACGAAGCATTACAAACAGCTACTGAATGGAGAAAAGCGACCATGGGTGAGGGCAAGGAAAACCAGCTGCGGCACGATCTTCACGAAGGGCATGCGCAGCCCCGCTCGCATGATGTCGTTCTGGTCGGCGGCGCGCTGAGCAACATCGTGTGCGCGGTGATACTCGCCAAGCGCGGGTACAAGGTCGCGATCGTCGAGAAGCTGGACCGGCTTGGCGGCCGCGTCGGCTCCACCCAGCATCGCGGCCACTGGATCGACTGGGGCCACCGGGATGCCGACAACGGATCGGGCGACGTCGGCCACACCCAGCTTTATCGCGGACAGGCGGAAGCCGCTGCCGGGCTCGACGTGCCGGTCATAAAGAATGCGCAGGGCGGCGTCGACGGGAAGGATGTGATGTACGTCCACCACCTTTCGGGCGACGGGTCCGTCACGGTGCTGCCCATGACGCAGATGACCGGCGGGCCGGCCGAGCAGATGGAAGGTCTTATGACCATGTTCAGGTCCGTCGCGCCGGAAGCGACCGACCCGCAGGGTGGCGCGATCGAATTCGGCCGTGCGCTGGGCCTCCTCACCTCCATGACCGAAGATGAAGCCTGGATACGGATCGAGGAAAGGCTCGGCGACTGGATCAGGCGCAACGTGCGTCATCCGGAAGCGCGCCGCGCGCTCATCACCTTCCTCGAATGCGCGACGTGCATGCCCGGCGAGGAAGCCTCGGTCGGCCGCTTCGCGCTTTCCTCCAAGTGGATCTATGGTTCGCCGGACTGGATCGATTGCCCAAAGGTCGGCGGCATGCAGGCGATGATCCAGCCCTGGATCGACGAGCTTCACCGGCTCGGCGTCGAGATCTGGACAGGCTGGAAGCCGATCGAGGTCCTCACCGATCGCGAGGAGGAGATCCATGCGTCCGCCGCCCTGTACGGCCGCGCGGCGGGCGTGCTGGCGATCAACGAGTCCAACCTGGTCCAGGAATTCCATGCGCCGATCGTGGTGTGCGACATCGATGGCTGGCGCCTGCCGGAGATCGTGGACGAACGCCTCCTGCCCGCCGAATGGCTCGAGCGCGCGCGCCGCACCAAGGAACGCCAGAGCGAGATCCTCGGCTATGTCGGCAGCTTCACCCGGCTGCCGCGCATCCGCTCCACCGGCGAGGTCGAAACCTTCAGCGGCTGGCAACGGCTTGTCTGGGGTGAGGGGATGAACAAGCATTACCATATGTCGTTCCACTGGTCGACGCTCACAGACCCGCATTATGCGCCCGCAGGCCGTCACCAGTTCATGATCTGCGGCATGCGCAAGCCGCGCCGCAACTTCCCCGGGATAAAGGAGGCGGTGGAAGCATCGCTTCGCTACCTGCGGAACTATTATCTGGACTTCGACGAATGCATGGAATGGAGCCGGTATCTCTGGGTCCAGGCACCGCAGGACATCGGATGGCATTTCGCGCCGGGCGTGCGGCACGGCGTGCGCATTCCATCGATCAGCGGCCTCTACAGCTCGGCGGCGTCGAATGAAGGTTTTGGCGGCTGGGTGGACAGCGAGTTCGAAATCGCGCTGGCGGCGATCGAGGAGATCGAGACCGACTTCGTGCGGCCCGATGGAACGCGGGACATCGGCCCCTGGCGGTCGACCAACATGGAGCGCGCCCTGCGGGAGCCCGTGGGTGCGTCGGACTGACCATCCGTTGCCGCACAAACACTGACGCGCGTGGTCCGGATGGACGTGTTCAGTGGGTCGATTGATCGATAGCCGCGCGCGCCGGGCCGCGTGCGCGGCTATCAGGAACCGCTCAGCCGTGGAGGGAAGATGAAGGTCGGATTCATTGGGATCGGGTCGCAAGGTGGCGGCATGGCCGAGATGATCGCCAGGGCCGGGCACGAATTGACGTTGTGGGCGCGCCGCCCCGACGTGCTTCCGCCCTATGTGGCGCTGGGCGCGCGCACCGCCGAAACTCCGGCCGGAGTCGCGGCCGGCGCCGACGTGGTCGGCATCTGCGTGGTGTCGGACAAGGACGTCATGGAAATCGTCCTCGAAAAGGGCGTTCTGGATGCGATGCCGGCTGGCTCGATCCTCGCGATCCACTCGACCGTCGCGATCGACACGTGCCTGAAGATCGCTGAGCTTGCCGCGCCGAAGGGGGTCAAGGTCGTGGACGCACCCGTGTCAGGATCGGGAGAAGCCGCGCTTCAGCGGAGCCTGGTGGTCATGGTCGGTGGAGAGGCGGACGCCATCGAAAAGGCGGGCAAGGTCTTTGAAAGCTATTCGGACCGCGTCATCCCCCTTGGCGAACTGGGCAGCGGCCTGCGCGCGAAGATCGTGAACAACTTCCTCTTCACCGGAAACGCCGAGCTCGCGCGGACTGCGCTCGCCATGGGTGTTCAGATGGGAATAAACCGCGAGGCGTTGCACGAATGTCTTCTGGCGGCATCGGGTCGCAGTTTCGCGCTGACCAACATTGAAAGAATGCTTCGTCCCGAACAGGTGGACCATATGACGAAGCTCTTCTCAAAGGATATCTCGCTCGCGATCGAAGCGGCGCGCAGCGCAGGGGCAACGACGGGAACCATAGAAGACGCGGCGAAGGGCCTGCTGAAGGCATTTGATGATGTTCGTGCGTCAAGAAACGGAAAAAATGAGCTTGCCGGTTATCGGAATGGCTGAAATATGGTCGTAAATTGCGGAGTTCCCGATGGACGATAACAGTGAAGAAGTACTGAGTCCGGAACCGTTTCCGGACCACGATACACGCCGCAAGTTCGGGCAGGACTGGTTCCTCAAGATCAACACCTATGACGGGCCGGGCTCCGAATATGCCTATTACGATACCGGTATCGTTGGTTTTGTCTTCGGAGAGATGTGGCCTCGTCCCCATCTCACGATACGTGAACGGCGGTGGATAACCTTGGTGGGCTGCGGTCAGTCCGACACACCGCGTCCGATCCAATCCCATGTATATGCGGCGATAAACAGCGGTGATTGCACCGTCGAAGAGGTCGATGAGTTCAACCTATTCTATGCGACGCTCACCGGCTGGCCCAAAGGCAACGCCATCAACGAAGCCCTTATTCTCGCGCAGCAGCGGATCGAGAAGGAAAAAGGGATCAAATACACATTCCCGAAGATCGTGCCATGGCATGAGCCGGCCGCAGCGGAGATTCGGCGCGCGCGCGGGAAGAGGGCTTATGAGGAGATCATGCTCCGCCCGGCCCCTGTCGGGAATACCGCGTTTCGCGGCCCGGGCTATCTCGATTTCATGTATGGAGAGAATTGGACCCGACCTGTTCTTTCCCGGCGGGAAAGAAGAATAATCACGATTTGCTGCGCCATCGCGATGAGCTGCGACAAGGAAGCGGAGTCCCATGTCTTCGCAGCTTTCAAGTCCGGTGATATAACCAAGCTGGAGATGGACGAGCTTGTTCTTCATTACGCTGTTCTAGCGGGATGGCTGCAAGGTAGCCGTCTCGATGACATCGTTCAGAGGGTCCACGCAGAAGTTACGCGGGCGCAGTCCGAAGGCGATTAACGAAAGAAATCGCCCGCTGCCGTTGCGGCGCCGCGTACGACGTCAGCCGCGGGCCTCATCCAAATGTTGATCGATAGTCACCGCCGTTTATCGGCGGCGGCCGATACGACGGACTTTTAGCGAGAAGCTATTGCTAGGCTGGAGCGGCCCTGCGGCGATACGCGCGCGGCGTTTCCCCCGTTTCACGCCGAAAGGCCAAGGTGAAGCCGTTGGCCGAACGAAAGCCGAGCCGGGCACCAATCTCGCCGATGCTGAGTCCGGAATGCCGCAGCAGATCACACGACCTTGCCAGGCGAATGTCGGCAATCTCGCGATGCAGACACTGCCCTTCGCTGGCCCGGTACGCTCTGCTCAGATGGCCGGCAGAGAGGTCCACCAGTTCCGCCAGTTCGCCCATACGCGGCAAAGGGCAATCGACTTCCGCAAGTCGCTCCCGAATGCGCTTGAGCTGCCATCCGGCCAAGCCGCCCACCCTTCCGAATGGTTTACACCGCACGGCGGCCATCGTCCGGGCAAGTTGGATAAGGAGCCAGGTTGCCAGAGCCTCGACCGCCAGCGAGCCGCCAAGATTTGACTGGAGAGCTTCACGAGCCAGATCGCGCATGGTCGCGGCGAGCGGAACCACATCGATGTCGAAACTGCTGAGCTGCTCGGCCGAAATCCTATCGCCTCCATCCCGCAGGATGGTCGCGAGCATGCCGCTCGAGTAGCTGAAGGTGACGACGGTGAGCGGCCTCGGCGAATGGTATCGGATCAAAACAGGCTCATCCGAAGAGAGTGCGGTGACGCGCCCCATCCGGGTCCCGGGACCGGAATCTCGCAACAAGCGCGCTTCCGCGTCCGGACGATTGCCGCCTGGCCACCACGAGACCGTGAAGTCGGAGAGCCGCTTGAGAGATTCCTCATCACGCTTGGGCACATAGTCATGCGCCTCAACTCGGACACCATGAAGCGTTCGGGGCCGGTCGGCGTGAGGATCCGCGAGCTCTTCAGTCATTCTTCATCTCCCCGCCGGCGGGCCTACAATGATCCAAATCTTCCCGCATTTTTCCAACTCTCCTGATACAAAATACCGCCCTGCCCGGCAAACCTTGAGGTTTGGGCTCATGAGACTTGCCTGCGCTATCGCAACCACCGAGGGTGGAAGCGACTATAGCTGCCGCGACAGGAGAGAATATGACTGCGAGCACGCCGATCAAGGTTGGCATCCTGTGGGACTGGATGCCGATGCCCAAGCTCGATCGCTTCAAAATCTGGGACGATTATCTGCTGATCCTCAAGATGATCTTCGCGGAAGCGTATGAGAAGCGGATGCTCGATCGGCCGGTGGAATTGGTGATCCGCATGCCGGAGGGGCTTCCGCGGGGCAATGTGCGTGACGTGGTGACAGCTTATCGAGAATTGGTTCAGGAAGGCTGCGTTCTCATCCTCGGTCCGCTCATATCCGAGAACGCGGTCGATCTGAAGATCTACGTTGATTCTGCGCCGGTACAGGATCGTGTACCCTACGTCGGCTCGGTAGGCACGGAAGATTGCCTTTCCGAATGGGGCTTCGAGCTGAACAATGGCGGCCATCCCGAGGAGGCGGCGACTATCGCCAGCATCATGGAGCAGGACGGGATAAGGAGTACAGCGATCCTGCTCGAACAATCGCTCATTGGCCAGCACTATACAAAATTCTTCAAGGATGCGGCCGAGCTTTGGAAGATCGACATAAAGGGAACGTTCTTCATGCCGCAAGTGGAGGGTGGCGACAAAAGCGACGTCCTCAAACAAGCGCGGGACAGCGGTGCGGAATCCGTCCTCGTACTGGGGTTCGGCTACGGGGTCGCGGGAGTGAACGCCGCCATGGAGAAGATCGGCTGGGTGGTGCCGCGATACACCGTCACCAACTTCCTAACCTGGCATTTCGGCACCGATTGGCAAGAGCAGATGCGCGGCTGGATCGGGCTTGACCAGTACGACGAGCGCAATCAGGTCGGCCAGCGTTTCCTCGATCGCTTCGAGGCCAAGCACGGCGCACGGCCCGCTTATTTTTGGGGCGTATACACCTACGATCAGGCGCGCATTGCTGTGGAGGCGCTTCGTCGCGCCGAGCCCCTAGGTGCCCGCGGGGTCCGCGATTCCCTGGAACGCGTCAAGGGGCTGCCGGCGGCGTCCGGCGCGCCGGGGACATGGCTGAAGTTCGGCAAATATGTCCATCAGGGCTGGATGGGCGCGGGCTTCCTGGTCGCGCGCAAGATCAGCGAGGACGGGTCGCATCACGTGTTCCACGGCACGATCGAACCGCCCAATGAATTGCCGCTCTGATATCTCCCGCAGCTGCCATGCGCCAGCATCGCTTCCCGTCGGAGAAAGGCGGGAAGCGATCTAATAGGTAACGGATATCGGAGGCAGCGCGGACAAATCGTTCATACAAACGGAGAGCAAGATGGCGAGGAGATTACGGGTAGTCCATTGCGGCACCGCGGCTGTCGGACACTTGGCGCTGAGAGGAATTCTTGAGCATGAGAATCTCGAGCTCGTCGGACTACTCGCCGCCAGCCCGGAAAAGATCGGCCTCGACGTCGGCGAGATTTTGGGCATCGCACCGACCCGGATAATCGCAACGAACGACATCGACGCGCTCGTCGCGCTAAAGCCTGACTGCTTCAGCTATTTTGCGGGAGCGATCGGGCGAGAAGATGAGGCCGTCGATCAGCTTTCTGCCTTTCTGTGTGCCGGCACGAACGTCGTGTCGACATCGATGTTCTCGTTGATCGACCCGGCCACCTCGCCGGAAATTGACTTGGTCCGCAAGCTGGAGGCGGCTTGTAGAGAGGGCGGCTCTTCCATGTTCAATTCAGGTATTGAGCCAGGGTTCGCGACAGTTCACCTGCCCGCGACACTCGCTTCGCTTTGCTCAGAAGTCGAATTGCTACGGATCACTGAATTCTTCAATTACAATAGCTATCCCGTTAAGCTGATCATTCAGGACCTTTTCGGCTTCGGCTTGGCCAAGGACCAATTGCCTGGCCTGTTCAACACGGAACTTCCGGGCAGCTACGACAAGATGTGGGGGCCGTCGATCCACTTGCTCGGCCGCATCCTGGGTCGAGAAATCGATGAGATCAGATTGGTAACGGACTTTTGGCTGGCAGAGGAGCCGTTCGATATGCGGGCTTGCCACGTTCCCAAGGATCATATCGGCGGGATCCGCTTTGAGATCCAGGGCATGGTCGGCGGCAAGCCGTTCATTATAGTCGAGCACGTCAATTACGGCTCGGATCACCATCCGCCGCACTGGGAACGACCAGTCACCGGGAACGGCACCTACCGCGTCACCATCAAGGGTAAGCCCAATATCATAAATAGCATGTCGTTCGGTGGCGAAGGCGACGAGCCGAACGTCGCCGGCCGCATTGCCACGGCCATGCACACGATCAATGCTATTCCCGGCGTTTGCGCGGCCCCGGCGGGAATACTCACAATCGCCGATTTGCCGCTTTACGCCAGCCGATCCAAGGCGCGGCCTTAGCCGCCATTGAACGACCCGGCTTGGCCGGGGTGGCGCCCACACCTCGGTTGCGATCAGCGCGCCGATCTAACGCACGGTGGGCCAGTTTCTATTACAGCCGCATGCACTGAAGACAAAAATTTATTGATCTTAGGGTCCAAACTCAATCAGCCTCTTGAAAATCGTTGGTCTCATTGATTCAAGGCGTTTTCGCTGAAGAGGAGGCCTTGGGGATGTCGCGTTCGTTGTTCTGGCTATCGGATGAAGCGTGGACAGCAATCGAGCTCCACTTGCCCAAGAACCAGCCGGGAGCACGACGTGTTGATGACCGGCGGGTGATCTCCGGCATCGTTCACATGCTCAAGTGCGGCGGTCGCTGGGCAGATTGCCCCGCCGAATACGGGCCGGCGACGACGGTCTACAACCGATGGAACAGGTGGAGCCGGCGGGGCATCTGGACACGCATCCTGGCTGCACTGACCGAAGAAGGCTGGATCGCCGAGACCGGGCAGATCGATAGCAGCTACATCAAGGCTCACCGTAGCGCCGGTGGGGCAAAGGGGGGGCGCGAGCCAATGCCATTGGGATCTCGCGTGGCGGCCGGACAACAAAGATCCACGCCCTTGTCGACGTCCTCGGACGGCCGCTTCGTCTCGTCCTGACGCCCGGCAACACATCGGACGTGAAGGGCGCCGACCTGCTCATCAACGAAACAGCGGGAATGAAGCGGGTGACCCTCGCGGGCGGGGGAAACCCCGCCCGCACTTGCGACCGTCCAAAATCCGGCCGCGCGCCGCCGCCGTTCCGGCGGCGGCGCGCGGCTTTTCTTGTGCCGGCAGTCGATGCGATGGGCTATACTGGTGCCATGCCCGATAAAGACACCGATATGGAGAGCCAGCTTCAGACAGTCGATTGGAGCGCGATCAGCGACTATCAGACCGGCCTTCGTGAACCGAGCAGGCCTCCCAGTAAGGGCGGCAACACCGCCGCACTGCACGGGCACAGCATCAAGATCGGCGATACCTGGTACAGCTTCCTCGCGCTTGGCGCGCAAAAGTGGGTCTTTGCGTCAGATACCGTCGCCTTCGATTGGGCGTGGGATGTTTCGGGAAAATACCGGAACATCGTCAAGGAGAGCATTCGGACCTTGGGCAAGAACGGTGTGCCGGTCGTTCGCGGCAACAGAGGTTCGAAGCCGATGCTCAGGACGGCGCAGACGCGATTGCCGGCCCGCCGAAGTGAGTGGGAAGACTAAATCTTGATGGTCCGTCGCGAGCCTAGATGCCATCGCCCTCGGCGAGGGCAGCCTCGATCATCATCCGCCAGCCCTCCACGTCCGTACCCGTCGGTGCCGTCGCGCGAACCGAATCGAACAGCGCACGCACCTGCGGCACATAGCTTCGCCACATCGACCCGCCCTCGAACGTGATATTCTCGGCATGCCCGTCGTCCAGGAAGAGACGATCGGCGGCGCGTTCGATCGTTTTCATCGCGTGATGAACCTCTCGGCAGCGGAGCGCGTATCGCTTCTCCGGCAGTCTGTTGGGCCTGTTAGCGTCCACCGGCGCGACCATTTGGCGGCGCAGCACGCCCCACGATCATAAACCCCGACCGTCCCTGATCAAATCCGAAATCAGGCGGCGCGGCGGCAACAGTCCGGCTTCGGCCGACCGCGTGGCCACCACGCCGCGACACCGATCCGCACCAGCTCGGTGCCGAGATCATGGCCGTCGAGAACGACAGTGGCGACGGTCCGATTGTAGCTGCGGTCGACACGGCGGAAGGTCACCTCGCGCCCCGCGAGCAGCGCCGTAGCACGGTCCTTTGCTCCCAAGCCCAACACGGTTTCGCCTGCGCACTTGGCCTGATCGCGGTGCATTTTCCGGGGCGTCGATCCCTGCAATCCTGATGCGCTCGCCGCTTTCCAGCCGGAACGTGTCGCCGTCGGGCACCCAGGCCACGCGGCCGGAATCGCAGCGGTCCGCTGCACCGGCGGTCGCGGGCATCGGCGTCGCGGCAATGAGGGCGGAGACCGCAAGGGCATGAAGCATGGACACGGCTATCGCGGTGCCGGGGGCCGATTGTCGAGCGTCATCCGCACAGTGCCAGGCCTCCTTCATTGCAACTGCCGCCCTGAACGGACCTCTCTCGCGGCGGGTCTGGCGAGGTCCGCCGGTTCCGCAACGGCGTCGCCGACCTTCTTCCCCGGCTCGGTGCCCTCGCCTTCCTCGCGAGGCATGTGTGGACACCCCTTCGGTCAAGGCCTGATTTGATAATGATGAACTCCGGTAGAGTGCTCACATGTGTCCGGCCTTGATTTCGCAGTTTTAACACTGCGAGGCCCTGATGAAGTCCGCGGATCATGGTCCCTACCAAAAAAAGCGCATACGGTGATGCTGCCACGCGATCGGGTTTTCCTGATCCCCGGCTCGAGACCGGTTCTCATCAATATCAGTGCACGCCTTCTCCGAGTTGACTGACCCTACGGGTCAGGCAACTGCTGCAGCCAGCTCCGGCTGATAGTTCATTTTCCTCGCCATGACGGCCCAGGCGGTTCGCGCCATCTGTTCGCCAAGGCGACCGTCGCGAGCCTGGGAGGCTTTCGATCCAGAAGCTTTTTCACCCAGCCATAGAGGGGCGTCGGTTGCCCCGATCGCACCCTTCGCAACACCGAAGTCGCGCCCAGCACGAGCAACACGCGGATATGCCGATCACCGGCTTTTGTGATCCGCCCGTTGCGCTCCTTTCCGCCTGAGGATGACGACTTCGGTGTCAGGCCCAACCATGCTGCGAACGAACTTCCTGACTCGAACATCGAAGGGTCGGGCATTGCCGCTACGATCGCGGTCGCCGTAATCGTCCCGACGCCGGGAACCGACGCCACCCTTCGGCTGGCTTCACTCGTTCGGTGCCACAGGCGCAGCTCGCGCTCGAGCTTCCTGATCTGCTCTTTGATCTTCTCGATCTGCTCCGCATAAATGGCGACAGTGGACCGAACGAGTGGCGTTATCCCCAGCTCGTCGCCTTCGCGTCCAAGGACGCGGTCAACGAGCTCGGGAATACGCTCGATTCCCAACGGCGCGACGATGCCAAACTCGGCAAGGTGGCCGCGCAAGGCATTGACCAGCATGGTGCGTTGCCGGATCAGCAATGCCCTGGTCCTGTGGACGGCCAGAACCGACTGTTGCTC
Organism: Tardibacter chloracetimidivorans; assembly: GCF_001890385.1. Lineage (NCBI taxonomy): Bacteria > Pseudomonadati > Pseudomonadota > Alphaproteobacteria > Sphingomonadales > Sphingomonadaceae > Tardibacter > Tardibacter chloracetimidivorans. The sequence continues at coordinate 2,332,675 of NZ_CP018221.1, forward strand.
AACCGACTTCACCGCCACGAACCGCATGGTCGGCCTGGTCAGCGCTTCGCAGATGGCCTCGGCATCGACGACATCGTTCTTGCCGCGCTTGACGTATGGCTTCACGTACATCGGGTTCATCATCCGAACCTCGTGGCCCATGGCGCTCAGCTCTCGCGCCCAATGGTGTGCTGAACCGCACGTCTCCATCCCAATAAGGCTGGGTGAAAGCTTCTGGAAGTGGGCGAGGAAATCTCGACGGGCGAGCTTGGTGCTCGTCACTTCGCCCGTCTCGCTATCAATGGCGTGCACTTGGAAAACCCGCTTCGCGATGTCGATACCGATCGTCAATCCAGTCATGTGCTCCTCCTGATAGGCAGTTGATAGGGACCAAGATCCGCAGCCTGCGGCTGAAGGTTGGGGGTGTCCACAACATCAAGAAGCCCGGCTTTGGCCGTCCTCCGCTCTGCTTCGGCCCTGCCGCCCACCCCATCGCGTGAGAGCGATGGGGACCCCGAGCTGGGTGCTGGGCCGTCCTCCGCCCGCCTGATCGACCGCCTGTCGAGGCCGCATCGGGCGGCATCGCATCACTTGAAGGAGGTTATCATGGCACAGATTGGCAGCTTCACCCGCGGCGAAAACGGCATCTACACCGGCGAAATCCGGACCCTGACGCTTCGCGTCAAGGCGAGCATCCGCCCCTGCGAGCGCGACAACGAGAAGTCGCCCGACCACCGGGTCAGCGCATCGGGCGTCGAATTCGGGGCGGCCTGGACCAAGGCGGCGCGCGAGACCGGCGCGGAATATCTGAGCCTCAAGCTCGACGATCCGTCGTTCCCGGCACCGATCTACGCGACGCTCAGCCAGGGCGACGACGGCGAGCACAAGCTCATCTGGTCGCGCTGAACCCGGAGCCCCGCGCGCCACCGCGCGCGGGGCACGAGCGGCGAGCCGGATTTGCCATAGCTCGCGAGGGACCTTGCAGGCGGGGGCGTCTGCTTGTGTCAGCTTACCGTCGCACGGGACCGACAGGCCCGTGCCACCCGGCATAACCCACGCCGCTCTTCCGCGCGGGGCTTTTCCATGTTTCCGCTTGGGGGGGTGTCGAAAACGCCGGTCGCGATTCCGACACTCCCCGGCCGGTGTCCCGCCCGCCATTCCCGGTGTCAGCGGCGGCAGATCGCCGTCCCTTTTCGGACACGGACAGGCAGAATGGACAGCGACGACGACATCTCCCGCGCGACCCGCGCGAAACGCGGCTCCCCCTATCTCAACACCGATCAGGCGGCGGCCTATCTGAAGTTCTCCAGCCGGCTGCTGAAGCGGCTGCGGCGCGCCGGCAAGGGTCCGGTCTTCCGGCTGCACAGCCGCTTCGTCCAATATCATATCGACGATCTCGACGCATGGTCGAAGGCCCAGTCGATGGGAGGCGGCGACCATGACCAGGCGTGACATTCGCGGGTCGGCGACGCCGCTGCTGGACTGGGGCGACCAGCTTCGCGCCGGCAAGCAGCGGCGCCGGATCCTCGGTCGCCGCATCGCGATCACCGGCATCGGCATATTCCTCCTCGGGCTGACAATGGCGTTTCCGCCGGCGCCGCGGCTTGTGTGGAATGCCAGCGCCAGTGCGCCGATCGGTCTCTATGCCGTGACCCCGGGCGCACCCGTCGATGCCGGCGACATGGTCATCGCCCGCGTGCCCGATCCCTGGCGGATGATGGCGGCGCAGCGGCGCTACATTCCCGCCAATGTGCCGTTGGTGAAACGCGTCGCCGCGGTGGCAGGCGACGAGGTCTGCGCGCTCGGCCAGGAAATCTTCGTCAATGGAAAATGGGTGGTCGAGCGCCGTCTGGCCGACGCCAAGGGGCGGCCGATGAAATGGTGGAACGGCTGCGTGCGGTTGCGCGGCCGCCAGCTCTTCCTGCTCATGTCGGATAGCCCCGCATCGTTCGATGGCCGGTATTTCGGCGTGACCGAAGGCGGACTCGTGGTGGGCAAGGCGCGGTTGCTATGGGCGCGCTGACCCGGCTGCTTCCGGCCATCCTGCTGCTGACCGCCGTACCCGCCAAGGCCGACGAGGTCGGGCGCTGGCGACCGATGATCGAGGAGGCGTCGACCCGGTTCGGCATCCCGACGAGCTGGATCGAGCGCGTGATGCGGGCCGAAAGCCGGGGGTATACGACGCTGAACGGCCGCCCCATCCGGAGCCGTGCCGGGGCGATGGGCCTCATGCAGCTCATGCCCGCGACCTGGACGGACATGCGCGCGCGCCTTGGATTGGGCAGCAACCCCGACGATCCGCGTGACAACATCCTCGCGGGCACCTTCTTCCTCCGGCTGATGTACGACCGGTTTGGCTATCCCGGGCTGTTCGGCGCCTACAATGCCGGGCCTGGAGCCTATGCCGCCTTCCTGGCGGGGCGCCGACACCTTCCCGGCGAGACCGTCGCCTATCTCGGCACTGTCGGCGGCGCGGCACGGGGTGATCCACCGGCATCACAACCGGCGACGCAACCGTCGGTGTTCGTGGTTCGCCGGGACTCCGCTGGGGACCAACAGCCATCAGTCCCGGACGAAGGACCATCGGTGCTGTTCGCTGTCCGGAAGGTCGTGCCATGATCGTGGGCGTTGGAGGGGCTCGTCTCGACAGGCCCAGCATGACGGCTGCCGAAGCGGCTCTCAAGGCCCGTGGGTACCCCCCAATTTTCTGGGAAAATCGGTGCCCCCCACGTCCGCTTCGCGGCGCTGACACCCACTCCGCCACCCGTCTCCGGACAGCTGTTCTCGATGAGGAGAACAGAAGCGAAGGAGATGATCATGGGCATGTTTCAACCCATTTCGGTGGCGTCGGATCGCGTGATGGCGGCGCTGGTTTCGGGGCTGGAGATCGAGTTCGGTCACGGTGCCGGGGAGGCTTTGGCGCATCGGTTTCTGGAAGCGGAGGGGAGCGATTTCCTCTGGGATGCACGGGAGCAGGAGCGCTGGATCGGCGCCTATGAGAGCACCGACGATGACGAAATCGACCTGGATCGGGTTCGGATTTTCGGGCGACTGCTCGGCAGATGGTTCGTCGCTGTGATGATCGTCGATGGCGATGGCAATGCGCACGGAGTGATGGGCAAGCGGGAGTTCGGGCGGCGGAAACAGGCGCTGGCGGCATTCGCGGATGCCTGAGAATCTGCGCATTTCGGGCCGGGATGCGGTGCCAGGTTGGCATCGCGTCCCGGCCTCTATTTTGAGCCGAGGATGGGGAGCCGGGCAGGAGGAAGGGGAAAAGCGAAAGCAAGAGAAAGGCACTGTCTCGCGACAGGTGCCAAGTGATTGTCTGCACATCGTTTTTTCGGGAGACATGCTGCGGTTCGCGCGAGACATGCTCATCAGGAATGGTGAAAATCCGCCAATTTCAGCGTGGATTCGCGAGATTCGCGACCACAGCGACGGGCCGCGATGAGCGACGACGACGAGTTCACGCCACGGCTGGGTCGGCAGCGCCAGCAGGGCGGCAAGCGCGCGCGCCGCTACCTCGGCCGCGTGGTCGGCGCGGCGATCCGCTCGGCCGAGAAAGGGTCGATCAGGAGCCGTCGGTTCGACGGCAGCCGGATCGGCCGTGGCGCCAGCATGGGACGCCTGCTTTCCAGCCGCGATCGGTTCGGCGGGCTGCGCGCGCGGCGCGCGGTGGTGAAGACGCGCCTGGTCCGCATCGGCACCGAGGGGATGCCCGCCGCCCGCGCGCACCTGCGCTACATCCAGCGGGACGGCGTGACCCGCGAGGGCGCGCCGGGCGAGCTCTATTCGGCGGAGCGCGACACCGCGGACGGCAAGGCGTTCCTCCAGCGCTGCGATGGTGACCGCCATCAGTTCCGCTTCATCGTCTCGGCCGAGGACGGCTCGGAATATCCCGATCTCAAGCCCTATATCCGCCGGCTGATGACTCAGATGGAAGCCGACCTCGGCACCAGGCTCGACTGGGTCGCGGTCGACCATTTCAACACCGCCCATCCCCATACGCACATCATGCTGCGCGGCGTCGATGATACCGGCCAGAATCTGATCATCGCCCGCGAGTATATCTCGCACGGCATCCGCGAGCGGGCGGCCGAGCTTGTGACGCTCGATCTCGGGCCGCGCACGCCCCAAGAAATCGAGGCGCGGCTTCGGCACGATATCGGCGAGGAACGAATGACCGCGATCGACCGGCGCCTGATCCGGTCGATGGATGCCGATCGGATGGTCACATCTGTGGACCGCGATCCTTTCCAGCAATCGCTTCGGGCTGGCCGATTGCAGAAGCTTGCGAGCATGGGGCTCGCCGAGAGCGTCGGCGGTGGCCGCTGGCAGCTCGCCGAAGATCTGGAGGAGACGCTGCGCATGCTTGGCGAGCGGGGCGACATCATCCGCACCATGCAGCGCGAACTGACGGCCCGGCATCTCCAGCGGCCGTGGCTCGGGCGGAGTCTGTTCGGGGCCGGGGAAACGGATCCGGAGCCCGTCGTCGGCCGGTTGATCGCGCGCGGCCTCGCCGACGAGCACAGTGACCGCCATTACCTGCTGGTCGACGGCATCGACGGTCACGCCCATTATGTCGACATCGGGCGCGGCGACGCCGTGCTGCCGATCCCGGAGGGCGCGATCGTCCGAGTGACGGCGCGGAGGATGGAAGTCAGGGAAGCCGATCGCGTCGTCGCCGACGTGGCGGTGGCAAACGGCGGACGATACTCCGTCGACCTGCATCTGCGGCACGACCCCTCGGCGACGCAGGCGTTCGCGGAAACCCATGTTCGACGGCTCGAGGCGATGCGGCGCGGTGGCGCGGGCGTCGAACGTGAGGCGGACGGGACTTGGTCGATCCCGGCGGACCATGTCGATCGTGCGGCGGCCTACGAGGCGCGCCGCCATCGGGAGCAGCCGGTCGAAGTGGAGACCCTGTCAGCGCGACCCCTGGACCAGCTTCGTGAAGCTGATGCGGCAACCTGGGTCGATCGAGAGCTGGCATCACAGTCTCCGCTGCCGATCCGGGACGCCGGCTTCCACTGCGCCCGGCCCGACCGGCGAGGCCGAACTCGTCAACTATCGCGTTCGCGGCCGCTTCTATGTGGTCGATCGCATCTTTGACGCCGCCGAGCTGAGGCTTGGCACCAGGAAGCAGCAGATCGTCCGCATCAACCGCGTTGCCGAGGGCGGCGCCGCGCGGAAGGGCAAGCGCTCATGAGCGAGTCCGTCATCCCTCCGGCGCCGAAGCTCGATCCCGAGACCTTGGCCATCCGGACCAAACCCGCCCGCGCAATCCGGTTTCGCCGGGGTGTCATCATCGCCATCGCCGCCTTGGGCTCGATCAGCCTGATGGCGGTGGCCTGGATCGCGTTGAAGCCGCGCGTGTTCAGCGCCGTTGCCGATCGTCAGGAACTGTCGGAACCGAGCAATCGGCCGTCGACCGACGCCCTGAATGGATTGCCGGCGACCTATGGGGACGCGCCGAAACTCGGCCCACCGCTGCCGGGAGACCTTGGACGACCGATCCTCGAAAGCCAGCGCAGGATGGCGATGGAAACCGGAACTGGCAGCGATCCATCGGCCCAGCAGGCAGCGCAGGAACGCGAGCGCCGGCTTGCAGAGCTTAAGGCCGCACGCGAGTCTGGGGTTCTGGTGCAGGGCCGCACGGCCTCCCCGCCGTCAGCCGCCCCCGACGTGTCGGGCACGCCAACGCCTACCCCGACGCCTGCCACAGGTCCGGCACTCGACCCCGATCGCGATCCGAACGCGCAGGGCCGCAAGGCTCAGTTCGTTGGTACGCTTGATCGTTTGGATGACGTCAACCCGCACACTCTGGCTGCCGCGCCGTCGCCCTATCTGCTATCGGCCGGGAGCGTGATTTCGGCGAGCCTGATCACCGGTCTTCGTTCCGACCTCCCCGGTTTGGTCACGGCACAGGTGACTGCACAAGTGTTCGATAGTCCCACCGGCCGCATCCTGCTCATTCCACAAGGGTCGCGGCTGATCGGCAACTACGACAGCGTCGTGGCGTTCGTCCAGAAGCGTGCGCTGATCGTCTGGCAGCGGATCGTGCTGCCCGATGGTAGCTCGATGAAGATCGACAATGTGCCGGCGACCGATGCGTCTGGATACGCGGGGCTGCAGGACAAGGTTGATTTCCACACATGGGCACTGCTCAAAGGTGTCGCGCTCGCCACGTTGCTCGGGGTCGGTTCCGAGCTGACGGTTACGGGCGAAAGCGACCTGGTCCAGGCGATCCGGGAGTCGACCCAGCAGAATGTGTCGCGCGCCGGCGATCAGCTCACATCGCGCAATCTCAACATCCAGCCGACGATCACGATCCGGCCCGGAGCGACCGTCCGGCTGGTCGTCCACAAGGATCTCATTCTCGCGCCCTGGCGAGAGAAGGAGCGCTGAAATGGCTGACCTCAGACTGCCCCAACTTCCCGATCGCAATCCGGTCAAGCTCAGCATCGCTATCATGCCGGACCTTCATCAGGCTTTGAACGACTATGCCGCGCTTTACGCTCGGACCTACGGCCGCGACGAGCCAGTCACCGAGCTGATTCCTGCCATGCTCGCTGCCTTCCTCGAAAGTGACAGGAGCTTTGCGCGAAACAGGACGAAGCTGTGATTTATGGCGCACAGCACTGATCGCCAGGCCGACGCCGTCCTCATCGAGCCTCTGACGGTCCGCATCTCCACGGCGGTCCAGCTCACCGGTATCAGCCGCTCGCGTCTCTATGAGCTGATCCAGTCCGGTGAGCTGGAAACTGTAAAGGTGGGTCGATCCACGCTGATCCCGTACAAAAGCCTGAAAGCCCTGACCGGCGTCTAGCCTGGCGTGCCCCTACCTTTGCCGAAGTCCGGCCGCAGGATTTTCGCGCCGTCCCGCAGCTCGTCGAGATAGTCGGACCAGTGCTGCATCATGCGGACGCGTTCATCCCAATATTCACCGCGGGTGTAAGCACGGCGCACCATCGAGGTGTCGAGGTGGGCGAGCTGCTTCTCGATGGCGTCCGGGTTCCAGATGCCCATCTCGTTGAGCAGGGTCGCGGCCATAGCCCGGAAGCCGTGCGCCGTCATTTCTTCCTGGCTGTAGCCCAGCCGGCGCAGTGCCGCGTTGATGGTGTTTTCCGACATGCACTGGCGAGGTGACCGGAATGACGGGAAAAGATACCTTCCGTCGCCGGTCAGCGGGTGAAGTTCTTCCAATAGCGCCAGCGCCTGTCGCGATAGCGATACGCGGTGCGGACGGCGCATCTTCATCTTTTCCGCCGGGAGCGACCAGATGGCGGTTCGCATATCTATTTCCTCCCACTCCGCCTTGCGCAACTCGCCCGGACGGACGAACAGGTGGGGCGACAGCCGCAGAGCGATCGCGGTAATTTCATGTCCCGTATAACCGTCGATTGCGCGCAGCAGCCCGCCAGCCTCCTTGGGCGTCGTGATCGCGGCAAGATGCTGGACCTTCGGAGTAATGAGCGCGCCGCGCAGGTCGGCAGCGACATCGCGATCGGCCCGAGCAGTCGCGATTGCGTAGCGGAACACCCGACTGAGCACGCTGCGCATCCGGCGCGCACTTTCGTAGCGACCGGTCGCTTCCACCTTGCGCAGGACGGCCAGCACCTCCTGCGGTGTGATTTTCGAGATCGGAAGGGCACCAATCATGGGATAGGCCATGCCAAGCAGCCAGCGAATCTTGTCGAGTGTGATCGGCGCGCGGCCCTCCCGTTCGTTCTTGGCGACCCATTCCTCTGCGATCGTCTTGAACGTGTTGTCGGCGGCGACCTTGCGTGCGAGCGTCTCAATCTTCTTCTCGGCGGAGGGATCAAGGCCGGCGGCGATCTGCTCCCGTGCCTTGTTAAGCTGTTGGCGCGCTGCCGCGATCCCGACTTCGGGCCAAGCACCGAAATAGAGCGTCTTTTGCCGGCCGAGGTGCCGGTAGTTCATTCGCCATAGCTTCGCGCCATTCGGCTGAACGAAAAGATACAAACCGTCGGAATCTGCCAGCTTGTAGGCCTTGTCCCGGGGCTTGGCGTTGGTGATCTGGATGTGATTCAGTGCCATGATGGTGCCAGCTCCAAAGGGCTCACCGGCACCATCAAAAACACCATCATCTTGATGGTGCTGCCGATGGATTCGGGTGGATGAGCCCGGATTCCATTCGGCGATTTTCACTGAAAAAATGCTGGAAAACCAGCCGCTTGCTGGACGATTCCGGACGTTGCCGGAAAGGTCTCTGGTGCCGCTTACAGGACTCGAACCTGTGACCCCCGCATTACGAATGCGATGCTCTACCAACTGAGCTAAAGCGGCCTATAGGCTGCGGGCGCATAACAGTGCACGGGCGGCAAGACAAGCCTCTCTCGCTTGGCGCAGGCGCGGCCGGTCCCCGACAGGAAAACCGCCGCCTTAATCCTTTGGCAACCATGATGGGCCGATAACCGGCCGGTAGCATTAGGCTGATGTGATTGGGGGCTCGATGGATCGCCTGGACCGTTCGGAAGTCGAACCGGCGGATGAAGTGCTGGAACTGACCGAACCAGCCTATGACATACCACCCGAAATCGGCACCGATGAGCGCCGCATGCACGTGCGCGCCTATAATTACTGGGTTTCGCTGCTTCGCGGTCGCCCCTTCCCGTCGGTCGCCGATCTCGACCCCACCAGCCTCAACGACTTCGGCCCGCACAGCGTGCTGCTGGACTTCACGCGCGATCCCACGATTCCGTCCATCGCCTATGTCGGCCATGCCCTGCGCGAGGAAGGCGGCGTTGAAGTGCAGATGGCGACGATCGCCGATGTGCCCGCGCGGTCGCTCCTTTCCCGGCTGACCGATCATTATTTCCAGATCATCGCCAATCGCGCGCCGATCGGCTTTGAGGCAGAGTTCGTCAACCTGCGCGGCAACAACACCATGTATCGCGGCATATTGATGCCGCTCTCCGCCGATGGCAGCAGCATCGATTTCGTCTACGGAGTCATCAACTGGAAAGAGCTGGCGCAGGACGACATCGCCGCCCAGCTCACCGCCCAGATCAAGGGCTTCGGCGCGGAGCCGGCCGCGCCGCGTGCCGATGCGCAGGCTCCCATATGGGCTGACGGCCCGAGCGCATCAGTGCTGTCGACACTATCGGGGCCCGGGCCGTCGCAAGGCGCTGCCGACGAGGACGATGGGCTTGCCGACAGGCTCGCCACCGCGCGCGACGGCGCACAGGAAGCAAGCGTCGCCGCAGGCCGTTCGCGGGCCGCGCTCTACCGCGCGTTATCGCTTGCCTATGATTTTCATCTTGCAGCCGAGCAGGACCCGCAAGGCTATGCGGAGCTGCTGGAGGATGCGGGCATCGCCGTGCAGGCCCGCGCGCCGATGACGCCTGTCGTCAAGCTCGTGTTCGGCATGGATTACGACAAGACGCGGCTCACCGAATTTGCGGCCGCCCTCTCCTATGCGGCGCGCAACGGCGTGAAGCCGGGGCACCTCCAGGCTGTGCTCGAAGGCTATGAGGGCGGGCTGAAAGGCGTGGTCGCGGCCGAACGCGCCATGCGCCGCCCGGCCGAATCGGGTCGTCTGGCGCACAGCATCGAGGTGCGGCAATGGCTGCGCTCCGCCGCCCCCGCGGTGCATATCGATTTCGCGCCCGAAGGCGAGGAGGAGTTCGTCCTGCTGGTGGCGCGCCGCGACGCCACCGGGCTTTCGGTCATCGACAGCGTGCCGCACAATGCCGCGCTGGTGGAGCGGGCGCTGGTCGCAATGACTTGCCCCCCCGCCGACAAGGACGCATAACAGCGCCTCCGGGTGCGTCTTTTCGGCCCCGGCGGAGTTGGTCATGCCGGCGTCAGCCGACGAAGAAAATCGATCCGCAACCGCAGACCCGCTCGCGCGGACCGTGGCCGATGTGCTGGTCCGGAATGCGCTGCCGGGTGAAATCGACCGCCTCGACAAGGACAGGCTGCACGCGATCGCGGCCTTTGCCGCCGCCGCAATTGCCGAACGCCCGCCCGGTAAACCGGTCGTACAGGTCGCGAGCGGCGCGGAAAGCGACGGCAAGCGGACAAGCTGGGTCCTTGTCAACACCGACGACATGCCCTTCCTCGTCGATTCGGTGACCGCCGCGATTACCGCGCGCGGCCTCACCATGGAGCGGCTTCTCCATCCCGTCGTGGACGCGGTGCGGACGCCCGAAGGCCGGCTGCGGTCGATCCAGCCGCTGGAGCCGGACCGCGCCGTCGCCGGACAGCGCGAATCGCTGATCTTCATCGAGATGGACCGGACTGCCGCCCGCAATCGCGCGGAGCTTGCAATCGAGATCGAACAGGTGCTCGACGAGGTCCGCCGCGCGGTGGGTGGCTGGAAGCCGATTCTGGCGAGGCTTCGGTCGGACACCGACCGGATCGCCGACCCGCAGGCGAAGGCGTTTCTGGAATGGCTTGCGGCGGACAATTTCACCTTCCTCGGTCATGCAGAGTTTCGCGCCGACGCCGACAGTCCGCGCGACGGCCTGGGGCTGCTGTCGGAGACCGGCGTCTATGGGCTTGCCGACGACCGCACGGCCGGTCGGGCAGCGCTGGATGCGCTGGAACGACCCGGATTGCCGGTGCTGGTCGTCAGGGCCGACCGCGTCGCCCGGGTCCATCGCCGCAGCCGGATGAACATCGTCGCGGCGCCGCTGCGCGACGAAGAAGGGCGGCTGACCGGCGTCTCCTGCTATGCTGGCCATTTCACCAGCCAGGCCATGTCCGCGCCGCCCGACGACATTCCCGTGCTTGGCGAGCGGGTGGCGCGGGTCGGCAGCGCTTTGCACTTTGCGCCGGGCGGGCATGCCGCAAAGGCGCTGGTCCACGTCATCGGCCAGTTGCCGCGCGACCTGCTGTTCGAAATGGACGAGCCTTGCCTGCGCGACATCGCGACGACGGCCATGTCGCTTGTCGACCGCCCGCGCCCCAGGGCAAAAACGGTCAGGGATACGCTTCGCCGTTTCACCAATGTGCTCGTCTGGCTTCCCCGCGACGAGCTTTCATCCCAGCGTAGACGCGAGATCGGCGATCTTGCCACCGGCCTTGTCGACGGCGTTCTGGACGGCTGGACGTCGATGATGGGCGAGGACCCGCTCGTATCGCTGCGCTACATCATCCGCCACGAACGCAACCGGGAGATCGACGAGGCTGCGCTCGACGCCCAGCTGCGAGACATGATTCGCGGCTGGAACACGGCGGTGGAAGGGGCGCTTCGGTCGTCCGTCGGCGCGACCCGCGCCGCGCGGCTGGCGCTGACCCATGGCAGCGCGTTCAGCCAGTCCTATCGGAGCCAGTTCGAGCCCGAAGATGCGGCAAGCGACATATTGCGCCTCGCAGCCCTTTCCGGACGGGAGGAACGCGACGTCCGCGTCTACCGCAGGCACGACGACAAGCCCGGCCAGTTGCGCCTCAAGGTCTATCGACTGCGGGAGATCATCCCGCTGTCCGACGCAGTGCCGGTGCTTGAGCATTTCGGCTTTCGAGTGATCGAGGAATATCCGTTCGATCTGCGCGACGGCAGGCTGGGCTGGATACATGATTTTTTGCTGGAAGGCCGGGCCGCAGATGCTTTTTCACCCGAAGCCAATGGCCGGCTCGAATCCGCGATTCGCGCCGTCCTCTCGGGCGAGGCGGAAAACGACGCATTCAATGCGCTGATCGCGGAGGTTGGACTGGAGCCCGGCTCCATCACCCTGTTCCGCGCCTGGTTCCGCTATATGCGGCAGACGGGCAGCGCCTACGGCCTTCAGACCGTGGTCGATACCCTGGCGCGTTATCCGGGCCTGACCCGGTCGCTGGTCGAACTGTTCGAGGCGATGCACCGCCCGATGGAGGATGCGGGACAGCGCCAAAAGCGGGTGGAGAAGGCCGAAGCGCAGATCAAAACTGCGCTGACCGAAGTTACCGCAATCGACGACGACGGAATCTTGCGACGGCTGCTGGCGATCATCCGCGCGACCGTCAGGAGCAATGCCTTTGTTCCCGGCGGGCCGGAGGCGCTGGCGATCAAGCTCGACAGCGGGGCGATCAACTGGCTTCCGCGGCCCGTGCCGTGGCGGGAAATCTTCGTCTATTCACCACGGGTGGAAGGAATCCACCTTCGCGGCGGACCGGTGGCGCGCGGCGGCATCCGCTGGTCCGATCGCCGCGACGATTTCCGCACCGAGGTGCTGGGGCTGATGAAGGCCCAGATGGTGAAGAACGCCGTCATCGTCCCGACGGGCGCCAAGGGCGGCTTCCACCCCAAGCACCTTCCCTCACCCGCCGACCGCGATGCCTGGCTGAAGGAAGGAACGGAGGCCTACCGGATCTACATCCGGGCTTTGCTTTCGCTCACCGACAACATCGTCGACGGCGCGGTGGTGCACCCCGATCATGTGGTGTGCGGCGACGGCGACGACCCTTATTTCGTCGTCGCGGCGGACAAGGGCACCGCAAGCTTTTCCGACATCGCCAATGGCATCGCGCTGGAACGCGGCTTCTGGCTGGGCGACGCCTTCGCGAGCGGCGGCTCCAACGGCTATGACCACAAGGCGATGGGCATTACCGCGCGGGGCGCATGGATCTCCGTCGCGCGCCATTTCGCCGAAATCGGCGTGGACGTTCAGACCGATCCGGTCACCGTGGCGGGCGTGGGCGACATGTCGGGCGATGTTTTCGGCAACGGCATGCTGCTGTCGAAGTCGATCCGGCTGGTCGCCGCCTTCGACCACCGTCACATCTTCATCGATCCCGACCCCGATCCGGCCGCAAGCTGGACGGAGCGGAAGCGCCTGTTCGAGCTTCCGCGCTCCTCATGGGCCGATTATGACACAGCGCTGATTTCCAGGGGCGGCGGCGTCTTTCCCCGGACGCAGAAGGAAATCCCGCTTTCGCCGGAGGCAAAGGCGCTGCTTGGCGTCGAGGCGGACAGCCTCGGCCCTTCGGCCCTCATTGGGGCAGTCCTCAAGGCGCAGGTCGATCTGCTCTGGTTCGGGGGCATCGGCACCTATGTGAAGGGAGCATCGGAAACCAACGGCCAGGTGGGCGACCGCGCCAATGACCTGCATCGCGTCGACGGCCGCGACCTTCGCGCGCGGGTGGTCGGCGAAGGGGCGAACCTTGGCGTCACCCAGGCGGGCCGAATCGAATATGCCGCGCGCCGCGGGCGCATCAACACAGACTTCATCGATAATTCGGCGGGCGTCGACTGTTCGGACAATGAGGTCAACATCAAGATCGCCCTCAACGCCGAGGTGCGCGCCGGAAAGCTTGCGCTCGCCGACCGCAACGCGCTGCTGGAGGACATGACGGAAGAGGTGGCCGCACTGGTGCTGGAGGACAACCACCTTCAGACGCTGGCGCTGTCGCTTGCCGAACGGGACGGCGCGCAGGCGCTTCCATCGCACCAGCGGGTGATCCAGCTGCTCGAAGCGTCCGGCAGGCTGGACCGCGCCGTCGAAGGCCTGCCCGACGACGAGCAGTTGCTGAGCCGGTTGCGCGACGGGCGCGGCCTTGCACGGCCGGAGCTTGCCGTGCTCCTCGCCTATGCGAAACTCGCGGTGCAGGATGCGATCGAGGGGGCGGGCTTTGCCGAAGACGCGCTTTTGCAGCCGACGTTGCTTGCCGCCTTTCCCCGGCAGATGACGGAACGGTTCCAGCCCGCCATTCTGGCGCATCGCCTGCGGGCGGAGATCGTCGCGACAGAGCTCGCCAATCGCATGGTCAATCGCAACGGCATCGTGCTGCCTTTTGCATTGGCGGAGGAGGAAGGCTGCGCGCTGGGGCAGGTCGCCGCCGCCTATGCCGTTGCCGAGTCGCTTTTCGGGCTGCCCCGGCTCTGGCAGGCGATCGAGGATGCGGGGCTGACCCCCGACACCGAGCTTGCGTTGTTCGACGCAACCGCGTCCGGCGTTCGGCTGCACATCGCCGACCTTGTTCGCACCAGCCCGGCCGGAAAAAACCCGGAGGCGATTTGCAGCGAACTCAGGCCGGGCGTCGAGCGCGTGCGGGAGCAACTCGACGAGCTGTTGCGCGACAATACCCGGAGCCACCTCAGGGCCCTGCGCGACGAACTGCTTGGCGCATCCGCTCCTGCTCCGCTGGTCGACCGGATCGTCGAGCTTCATGGCCTTGACGGCACCATTGGAGTCGCCAACCTTGCCGCCCGAATGGGGCGCGAGGGCAGCGAAGTGGCGCTGGCAAAGGCCTACACCATCATCGGCGAGGCGCTGGGCGTCGACTGGGCGAAGGGCGCGGCGCTGGCGCTCGATCCGTCGGATAGCTGGGACCGACTTCTGCTGGCAGGACTGGTGCGCGATTTCGAGCAGTTCCGGCTCGATCTGCTTGGCCGCATCGCCGGGCAAACGGGCTCGCCGGAAAAGGCCGTCGAAACCTGGCTTTCGGACCATGCGCAGCGAGTCGACCAGTTTCGGGCGCTCGTCAGCCGCGCGCGAGCCCAGCCGGTGATCACGCCCGCGATACTGGCCCAGGTCGCAAGTCAGGCGCGCGTGCTGCTGGCGCGCTGAGCCTATTCGCGGTGCTGCGGGCGGGTGAGCGCCGGATGCGGTGGCCCCAGATCCTCAAGGATCAGATCGACGCATTCGATCTCCACCCGGATTTCCGCGCCCGCCGCGAAGTGGAGTGAAATCTCGCCGGGCTCCACGCTCAGCGCGAGCAGTTCCAGCGGCAACTCCGAGCCCTCGGGCCAGTTGCGTCGTTGCGCGCCCGTCACGCTTTCAATCCGCAGCGCGGCGCGCACGCGCTGCGCGTCCTTTTCCTCCCAGCAGAAGCGACTGGCCAGAATAACGAAGCGCCGGTGCGCCCGGTCATAGGCAATTTCATCGGGACGGACGCAGGCATCCTGCATCAAGGCCGAAACGACGGCAGCGTCATCCTGATCCTGCGCCCACAGCCGTGTCATCCGCCGTCCGACACCCTTTCTATGTCCGCGCCCACCGCCGACAGCTTTTCTTCCAGCCGTTCATAGCCGCGATCAAGATGATAAACGCGATTGACCACGGTTTCGCCGCGCGCTGCAAGGCCTGCGATGACAAGGCTCATCGAGGCGCGCAGGTCGGTCGCCATCACCGGCGCGCCGATCAGATGATCGACGCCGCGCACCAGCGCCGACCGGCCGGTCACTGTGATGTCCGCGCCCATGCGGGCTAGTTCGGGGACATGCATATAGCGGTTTTCGAAAATCGTCTCGCTCAGCAGGCTTGCTCCCTCCGCCAGCGCGAGCATGGCCATGAACTGGGCCTGCATATCGGTTGGAAAGCCCGGAAACGGCGCGGTCGAAAGATTGACTCCGCGCAAACCGCCATCCGCCTTCACCAGCAGGCCGCCGCCGACTTCCTCCACGACGACGCCAGCCCGCCTCAAGCCGTCGAGCACCGCTTCCATCGATTCGCTTTGGGCCCCGGCAAGCTCCACTTCACCGCCGGTGATCGCGGCGGCGCAGGCATAGCTTCCCGCCTCGATCCGGTCGGCCATCACCGCATAGGTCGCGCCGTGCAGCCGTTCGACTCCCTGCACGGTCAGCCGCTCGGTGCCGATGCCGTCGATCTTCGCGCCCATGGCAACCAGGCAACGCGCCAGATCGATGATCTCCGGCTCGCGCGCGGCGTTCTCGATGATCGTCTCGCCTTTGGCGAGAACGGAGGCCATCAGGACGTTCTCGGTTGCACCGACCGAAACGGTGGAAAAGACGATTCGCCCGCCCCTCAGGCCGCCGCGCGGCGCGGTCGCCTTCACATAGCCCGCCGCCAGCTCGATCTCCGCACCAAGCGCTTCCAGCCCCTTGAGGTGGAGGTCGATGGGGCGGTTGCCGATCGCGCAGCCGCCGGGCAGCGACACCGTCGCCTCGCCCGCCCGGGCGAGCAACGGCCCGAGCACGAGTATCGAGGCGCGCATCTTGCGGACGATGTCATAGGGCGCGACCGTGGACGTGATCCGCCCCGCACGCAGCGTCATCACCCGGCCGAAATCCTCAGGCCGCGCGCCCTCGACCATGGTGGAGACGCCATGCTGGTTCAGCAGATGGCCGAAGGTGTCGACATCGGCCAGCCTGGGCAGGTTCCTGAAGGTGAGCGGCTCGTCGGAAAGCAGCGCACAGGGCATCAGCGTCAGCGCTGCGTTCTTGGCCCCGGAAATGGGTATGCGGCCCTTCAGGCGTCGGCCGCCGCGAATTACGATCTTGTCCATGCGGGCCGAGGTTTAGCGAAGCGTCGCGGCTTGCGCCAGCGCTCTCCTGCGCGACAGGCGCACGATGTCGGCGACATAGACGGCAAGCCCCGCCCAGATGCAGGCGAACGCTGCGATCCGCGCCGGTCCGAGGGGCTCGCCATAGACGAACGCCCCCTGCAGGAAAATCATCGTCGGGGCGACGAATTGCAGCAGGCCGATGGTCGCAAACGGGAGACGGCGGGCCGCGAAAGCGAACAGCGTAAGCGGAATGGCGGTAACCGGCCCTCCCAGCGCAAGCAGGCTGACGGTGCCGATGCCGGGCCAATCGCCCAGCCCGCCCCATAGCGAGATCCAGAGGAGCGCCAGCGGGGCGAGCAGCAGCATTTCGATGGAAAGTCCGGTCGGCCCCGCCACCGGGACGGAACGGCGGATCAGGCCATAGCCGGAAAAACTGACTGCAAGCCCCAGCGCGATCCAGGGTATCGCGCCCGCCTGCCAGCCAAGTATGCCGACGCCCACCGCCGCGAGCGCCACGGCGATTCGGCCCGCCACGGGCAGATGCTCACGCAGCACCACCACCGCCAGGACCACGTTGAGCAGCGGATTGATGAAATAGCCGAGGCTGGTTTCCAGCACATGATCGTTGACCACGGCCACGACATAGAGAGTCCAGTTGATCGCGATCAGCACGCCACTGGCCGCCAGCATCGCCAGGCGCCGCTTGTCCTTGAGCGTCCGGACGAATTCTTCCAGACCGCCGGCCGCCGCCATGATGATGAAGGCGAACAGCAACGCGGAAAGCACGCGCCAGGCCACCACATCAGCCGGCGACACATGCTTCAACGCCTTCATGTAGACGGGAAGCGTACCCCAGATGACATAGGCGGATACGCCCGCCGCCAGGCCGCGCCTGTCCATTACAGCTTCGGCAGCGTCACGCCCCGCTGGCCCATATATTTGCCCGCGCGATCGGCATAGCTGACCTCGCACGGCTCATTGCCCTTCAGGAAAAGGAACTGGCACGCGCCTTCATTGGCGTAGACCTTGGCCGGAAGCGGCGTGGTGTTGGAAAACTCCAGCGTCACATGGCCTTCCCACCCCGGCTCCAGCGGCGTCACGTTCACGATGATGCCGCACCGGGCATAGGTGGACTTGCCGAGGCAGATCACCAGCACATCGCGCGGGACGCGGAAATACTCGACCGTCCGCGCCAGCATGAAGCTGTTGGGCGGGATGATGCACACCGGCCCCTTGCGATCGACGAAGCTGTTGTGCGCGAAATCCTTGGGGTCGACGAGCGCATTGTCGACATTGGTGAAGATCTTGAAGTCGTCCGACACGCGCGCGTCATAGCCATAGGAAGACAGGCCGTAGCTGATGCAGCCGTCGCGGGTCTGGCGATCGACGAACGGCTCGATCATGCCGCTTTCAAGCGCCTGTGCGCGAATCCACTTGTCCGACATTACCGCCATGGACCTGTTCCTAACCTTTGATGTGGAGTACGCAGATGAGGGTGAAAAGCCTGCGTGCGGTATCGAAGTCAACCTCCACCTTCGCCGCAAGCCGTTCCTTCAATAGCTCCGCCGCATCGTTGTGGATTCCCCTTCGCGCCATGTCGATCGTTTCGATCTGCATCGGCGTGGCGTTGCGGATCGCCTTGTAATAGCTGTCGCAGATGGCGAAATATTCCCGGATCGTGCGCCGGAACGGGGCAAGCGCAAAGCTGATCGACCCGACGCGCGCGCTTTCGCCATCGCTCAGGTCCATGATCAGCCGCCCCTCCTCGACACGCAGCAGCAGCTTGAACGGGCCGTCGCAGGGGCGCTCAAGCTCCACGACCGGTCGAAAACGGTTTTCCTCGAGCAAATCATAGATCGCGATCCGGCGCTCCTGCTCGACATCGGCGCTGCGCCACAGGATGGTGCGGTCGTCCAGTTCTATGTCGATGATGCGCGGATCGCCCATGAGCCGCGTCTATCCGGCTCCGTCGCGCTTGGCAAAGAGAAGCATGCGAACGCTCCCCTGCGGCGGAAATGTAATGAAAACGAAACATTAACCATCTCTCGAATATGGTTAATGCGGGGACCGGGTTCAAACTCGGGAAACAGAAGATGACGGGGAGCAGGGTTACAAAAGGCGCGGTCGCGCTCAAGCTGTTCTATCTGCTGATCGAACTGATGGTCCGCCGGAGCCTGATCGGCCGGGGTGATCTTGAACATATGGTGGCGCGGCTAAGCATGGAGGCGCACCGGACGGGGACCGGCGATAACGCCGAAATCTGCCGGGCAAGCGCTGATGAGGTGCGGTCGTGGCTGGTCGCCCTGGGGGATGATCCTCCATTTCGGCCGGGACTGCGGCTGGTGAATGTGACAGAGGAGCTGAAATAGAGCGGCGTGCGCTATGCCGCCGCCCCGGCTTCATACCAGCCGCGCGTGCGCTTCACGATTGCCACGACGGAGAGCATCACCGGCACTTCCACCAGAACGCCGACCACCGTGGCGAGAGCCGCCCCTGAATCGATGCCAAACAGGCTGATCGCCGCCGCCACCGCCAGTTCAAAAAAATTGGACGCGCCGATCAGTGCGGCAGGGGCGGCCACGCACCAGGCGACGCCGAACCTCCGGCTCAGCCAATAGGCGAGGCCTGCATTGAAATAGACCTGGATCAGGATCGGCACCGCGAGCAGCGCGATGACCAGCGGCTGGGCGATGATCTGCTCGCCCTGAAAGCCGAACAGCAGGATCAGCGTGGCGAGCAGCGCCACCAGCGAAACCGGGCCAAGCCTTGCCTGCACGCGCGCCAGCGCCGCCTCTCCACCCGTGGAGACAAGCCTCGCGCGCAGCAACTGGGCCACGACAACGGGAATGACGATATAGAGGACAACCGACAGCAGCAGCGTGTCCCAGGGCACGGTGATGGAGGCGACCCCCAGCAGCAGCCCCACCAGTGGCGCGAAGGCGAAGACCATGATGACGTCGTTTAGCGCCACCTGGCTCAGCGTGTAGTGCGGCTCGCCCTCGCACAGGTTGGACCAGACGAACACCATCGCGGTGCAAGGCGCCGCGGCCAGCAGGATCAGCCCGGCGATATAGGACGAAATCTGCCCCTCCGGCAGCATCGGCGCGAACAGCCAGCCGATGAAGAACGCGCCGAGCGCCGCCATGGAAAACGGCTTCACGCCCCAGTTGATGAACAGCGTGACTCCGACGCCCTTCCAGTGCTGCCTGACCGAACCCAGCGCGCCGAAATCGATCTTGAGCAGCATCGGCACGATCATCAGCCAGACCAGCACCGCAACCACCAGGTTGACCCGCGCCACTTCCGCCGCCGCGATGGCCGAGAACAGGCCGGGCGCGAGATGGCCAAGCCCGATCCCCGCGAAAATGCACAGCCCCACCCAGACGCTCAGATAGCGCTCGAACAGTCCCATGGCGGCAGGCGGCGCAGCCGATTGCGACGGGTGTTGCGTCATGCGGCGGGTTCCGCAGGGGTGGCGTCGGCGGCCTTGCTGCTGCCGATCTGCCTAAGCCGGTTCTGAAGGCTGATCCGGTCAAGGCTGTCGAGCGGAAGCGACGTGAACAACGAGATGCGGTTGGCGAGCATGCGATAGGTGTCGAAGAAGGCGGCGTGGCGCTCCGCCTCCGTCCCTTCGACGGCTGCGGGGTCCGGAACGCCCCAGTGCGCCGTCATCGGCTGCCCCGGCCAGATCGGGCACACCTCGTTCGCCGCATTGTCGCAGACGGTAAAGACGAAATCGAGCACGGGCGCATCCGGCCCGGAGAACTCCTCCCAGCTTTTGGAGCGAAAGCCGGAGATAGCGTAGTTGAGGCTCTGCAGCACCTTCAGGCTCAGCGAGTGCACTTCCCCCTTGGGCTGGCTTCCGGCGCTGAACGAGCGGAAGCGGCCCAGCCCCTCGCGCTGGAGGATCGCCTCTGCCAGAATGCTGCGCGCGGAATTGCCGGTGCACAGAAACAGCACGTTGAACAGCCTGTCCGTCATTGCCTTCTCCTCAACCGCAGCAGGAAAGTTCGGCGATCAGCGGCTCGCACAAGGCCGGGCTGCCGTCGCAGCAGTCCTTCACCAGGAACATCATCAGCGCCCGCAAGCGCTCCAGATCGGCGCGATAGATGATGGAGCGGCCGTGCCGTTCGGATGACACCAGCCCGGCATGGGCAAGCACCGACAGATGCGCCGACATGGTGTTCTGGGGGACGGCCAGTTCGCGAGCGACCTCGCCCGCCGGAAGGCCGGACGGCTCGTGGCGCACCAGCAGCCTGAACGCCTCCAGCCGGCTGGTCTGCGACAGCGCCGCAAGCCCTGTGGTGACCGAATCAATATCCATGTATCCAGATTATTAGATATATGGATATTGCACAAGCCTATTCGGCGGCCTCCGCATATTCGGAAAGCGGCGGGCAGGAACAGACGAGATTGCGGTCGCCATAGCTGTTGTCGATGCGGTTGACCGGCGGCCAGTATTTGTCGGTGGACGAGCCCGACGGGAAGCAGCCTTCGCGGCGCGAATAGGGGCGGTTCCATTGCTCGTCCGCCGCGTCGTCGACCGTATGCGGGGCATGGCGCAGCGGGCTTTGCTCCACCGGCCAGCGGCCTTCCTCGATCGCGCGGATCTCCTGCCGGATCGCGATCATCGCGTCGCAGAAGCGGTCGATCTCAACCAGCGGCTCGGATTCGGTCGGCTCGATCATCAGCGTGCCCGGCACCGGAAAGCTCATCGTCGGCGCATGGAAGCCATAGTCGATCAGCCGTTTGGCGACATCGTCGACCGTCACCCCGGTCTTATCCTTCAGCGGGCGCAGATCGACGATGCACTCATGCGCCACCCGGCCCTCGGCGCCGCGATAGAGCACCGGATAATGATCCTCCAGACGAGCAGCGATATAGTTGGCGCTTAATATCGCGACTTCGGTCGCCTTCTTCAGCCCCCCGTCGCCCATCAGCAGCATATAGGCCCAGGAAATCGGCAGGATCGACGCAGAGCCGAAAGGCGCGGCCGACACCGCATGGCTGCCCGCCTCGCGCGGGTCGCCCGGCAGGAAAGCTGCCAGATGCGCCTTGACGCCGATCGGCCCCATGCCCGGTCCGCCGCCGCCGTGCGGGATGCAGAAGGTCTTGTGCAGGTTGAAGTGGCTGACGTCCGCGCCGAACTTGCCGGGCCGTGCAAGCCCCACCTGGGCGTTCAGGTTCGCGCCGTCCAGATAGACCTGCCCGCCCGCCTGGTGGACGATGTCGCAGATCTCGGTCACCGCCTCCTCGAACACGCCATGGGTCGAAGGATAGGTGATCATGATGGCTGCAAGCTGCGGGCCGTGCTGGGCGACCTTCGCCTTCAGATCGTCGATATCGACATTGCCCGAATCGTCGCAGCCGACGACGACGACCCGCATCCCCGCAAGCTGGGCCGACGCCGGGTTGGTGCCATGCGCCGACGCCGGGATCAGGCAGATGTCGCGGCCCGCATCGCTGCGGCTCAGGTGATAGTTGCGGATCGCGAGCAGCCCCGCATATTCGCCCTGCGCGCCCGAATTGGGCTGGAGCGACACCGCGTCATAGCCGCTGATCGCGCACAGCCGGGCGGACAGATCGTCGAACATCTCCCTGTACCCCTGTGCCTGGTCTTCCGGCGCAAAGGGGTGGAGCTGGCCGAACTCCGGCCAGGTGACGGGCATCATCTCGACCGTGGCGTTCAGCTTCATCGTGCAGGAGCCGAGCGGAATCATCGCCCGGTCCAGCGCCAGGTCGCGGTCGGAAAGCCTGCGCATGTAGCGCAGCATCTCGGTCTCGGAATGATGGGTGTTGAACCCCGGATGCGTCAGATAGGCGCTGGTGCGCGCCAGCGCTTCGGGTATCGAGTCGGCCGGGCTCAGCGCCTCGGCATCGGGCTTGCCGCCGAAGGCCGCCCAGACCTGCTCCACGATTTCAGGCGTGGTCGTCTCGTCAAGGCTGATGCCGATACGCGATCCGTCCACCCGCCGCAGGTTGACGCCCGCCGCCGCTGCCGCCGCGATGATCGACCCGGCCCGGTCGCCCGCATCGACCGTAACCGTATCGAAAAATCCGGTGCTCAAGGGCGCGAAGCCCAGCGATTTGAGCCCCGCCGCAAGCACGGTGGCGAGGCGGTTCACCCGCCGTGCGATGGCGGCAAGCCCTTCCGCCCCATGATAGACGGCGTACATGGACGCCATCACCGCAAGCAGCACCTGCGCCGTGCAGATGTTGGACGTCGCCTTTTCACGCCGGATGTGCTGCTCGCGCGTCTGGAGCGCAAGCCGCGTCGCGGGCCTTCCCCGGCTGTCGATGGAAACGCCCACCAGCCGCCCGGGCATGGAGCGCTTGTAGGCATCGCGCACCGCCATATAGGCGGCGTGCGGGCCGCCATAGCCCATCGGCACGCCGAAGCGCTGCATTGATCCGATCGCGATGTCCGCGCCCAGATCCCCCGGCGAGGCGAGCAGGGTCAGCGCAAGCGGATCGGCCGCCATCGCCGCGATCGCTCCGGCCGCGTGCAGCGCCTCGATCTGCGGGCGGAAGTCGCGGATTTCGCCGGTCGTCCCCGGATATTGGAAGATCGCGCCGAACACGGCCGCCGGATCGAGGTCCGTCGCCGGATCGCCAACGACCAGCGCCCAGCCTAAAGGCTCGGCATGGGTGCGAAGCAGCGTGATCGTCTGGGGATGGCAGGCGCTGTCGACGAAAAAGCTCTGCGCCTTGCTCTTCGCCACGCGCGCGGCAAGCCCCATCGCCTCGGCGGCGGCCGTCGCTTCGTCCAGAAGCGAGGCGTTGGCGACGTCCAGCCCGGTCAGGTCGCACACCAGCGTCTGATAGTTGAGCAGCGCTTCGAGCCGGCCCTGGCTGATTTCCGGCTGATAAGGCGTATAGGCGGTGTACCAGGCCGGATTTTCCAGAATGTTGCGCTGGATGACGGGCGGCAGGATCGTGCCGTGATAGCCCTGGCCGATGAGCGAGGTCAGCACCTTGTTGCGGCTGGCGACGGCGCGCAGCCTTGCCAGCACTTCCATCTCGGTCATGCCGGGGCCGAAGCCCAAAGGCTCCTTCTGGCGGATGGCGGCGGGCACCGTCTGGTCCACCAACGCATCCAGCGACGCCGCGCCCACCGCCGCCAGCATGGTCGCGGCCTCGGCGTCCGACGGGCCGATGTGGCGGTGGGAAAACTCGTCGCGCTCCGGTCGCGCGCCTGTCCAGATACTGTTGCCCATGCCTTGTTCCGCCTTCAGCCGAGGGTTGCCTGATAGCCCGCCGCGTCGAGCAGCGAGCCCAGCTCCGCCGGATCGGCGATGCGCAGCTTCACCATCCAGCCGTCGCCTTCGGGCGCGGCGTTGATCGTCTCGGGGGCGTCGGTCAACGCCTCGTTGAAGGCAATGATCTCGCCCGATACCGGGGCATAGATGTCGGACGCGGCCTTAACCGATTCGACCACCGCCATCGCATCGCCGCGCGAGAAGCTGGTGCCGACCGGCTGCGATTCGAAGAACACGATGTCGCCCAGCGCATCCACCGCGTGCGGGGTGATGCCGACGACGCCGGTGTCGCCTTCGACGCGAATCCATTCATGGTCCTTGGTGAAATAGGTCGTCATTGAAAACTCCACGTCTGTCAGCGTTTGTAGCGGTTGGGAACGAATGGAAGCGGCGTCACGGCAACGGGAACGCGCTTGCCGCGCAATTCGGCGAAAACCGTGCTGCCGGGGCTGGAAAGCGCGGTTTCGACATAGCCCATCGCCACCGGCCCCTCTATGCTGGGGCCGAACGCCCCCGATGTGACGACGCCGATCTGCGCGCCGCCTTCCACCGCCGCGAAAAGCGCCGCGCCGCCCCGAACCGGGGCGCGGCCTTCGGGCCTCAAACCCACACGGCGGCGGGCTGCACCCTCCTCCAACTGGCGAAGGATCGCGTCCGCGCCGGGAAAGCCGCCCGCGCGCGCGCCGCCCGTGCGGCGGACCTTCTGCATCGCCCACTCAAGCCCGGCCTCGACCGGCGTCGTCCCTGTGTCGAGATCGGCTCCGTAGAGGCATAGCCCTGCCTCCAGCCGCAGGCTGTCGCGCGCGCCAAGGCCGATGGGAAGCACCCGGTGGTCGGCAAGCAGCGCTTCGGCAACCACGGCCACATCGACGGCGGGCAGGCTGATCTCGAACCCGTCCTCGCCCGTATAGCCGGAGCGCGAGACGACGCAGGCAATGCCCGCCAGCACCAGATCGGCCACATCCATGAAGCGCATCTCGGCCGCCTTCGGGTCCAGCCGCCCGAGCACCGCTTCGGCCTGCGGCCCCTGCAGCGCAAGCAGCGCCCTGTCGGCCAGAACCTCCACCTCGCAGGAATCGGAAAGGCTTGCGCGAAGATGCGCCTCGTCCTCCGCCTTGCAGGCGGCATTCACCACCAGCAGCAGATGGTCGCCGCGATTGGCGATCATCAGATCGTCAAGGATTCCGCCGTGCTCGTTGGTGAAAAAGGCATAGCGCTGCCGCCCTTCGCCCAGGCCCAGCACGTCCACCGGCACCAGGCGTTCCAGCGCAAGCGCCGCGTCCGCCGTGTTGCCCGAACGCGGCCGGAGGATGATCTGTCCCATGTGCGACACGTCGAACAGCCCGGCGGCGCTCCGGGCATGAAGATGTTCCGCCATGATCCCGGGGGGAAACTGCACCGGCATTTCATAGCCGGCGAACGGCACCATCCGGCCGCCGCTCGCGACGTGCAGATCGTAAAGCGGCGTGCGCAACAGGGGGCCTGCATCGCTCACGGGCGGCCCCATATGAAAGTCGGAAATGAAAAAACGAGAATATAAGGCACGGGTGCGCTCTCCAACTGTCAGTCGAATGCGCCCCTTCTGTCTGTTTGCCTGAGATCGTTATCCCGTCGGCGGACGCCCAAAGCGTCTCTTTCCAGAATCCGTCAGCCCACTGGTCCTTTTGCCTGAGAGTTTCCGGGGCGGTTGCTCCTTCGGCGGCGGATGATCCGCTCTCTCCCTGTGGTGCCGGTCGTCTAGCCTGTTACTCCTCGAAGCATTGATGCTGCACCGCAACTATCCCAAGCGGGCGCGGCGGGCAACTGGATTTGCATAGCACGACTGTCGGCGGAGTTGGAGTCAGCCGCGTGGGGCTGGTTCCGCATTTTCGGCAGGCGTCGGCGCAGGCGGGGCGGATGGAAGCGGGATCACCTGTTCCTTTTGGCCCGGCGGGGGAGAAAGCAGCGCCACCGTCTCCAGCGTATCGAGCGCCTGATGCGCCGACAG
Organism: Tardibacter chloracetimidivorans; assembly: GCF_001890385.1. Lineage (NCBI taxonomy): Bacteria > Pseudomonadati > Pseudomonadota > Alphaproteobacteria > Sphingomonadales > Sphingomonadaceae > Tardibacter > Tardibacter chloracetimidivorans. The sequence goes on from NZ_CP018221.1 coordinate 2,358,094, forward strand.
ATAACGCCGCGCCGCCGCGCGCCATGCCGCGGCCTTCGCCCGTGCGCCTTCCGGCAGCCGGCCGATCTGCCACAATGCGCCCGCGACATCGCCCATGGACAGCCGCTGGCGCGCATCCCTCAACTGCTCGATCGGCTGCATCACTGGCTCGCTCTCGCGCTTGAACAGGATCAGCCCGGCGATATCGCTGCTCAGCTCGCTCCACCAGCTTCCGCCTTGGGCCGCATGCTGCAACTGCGGCTCAAGCGTCTGCAACCCGGCCTGGAGCTGCGACAGAGTCACCGGCTGCTGGCTTGCGGCGATCAGCGCGGCGACCGCCTGCGGCTGCGTGCCGCCGAAGCGCTCGCGGAGCATACCCTCGATCACCCCCAGCGATTGGCCAGTGTCGACCGCACGACGCGCGGCAAGCGTGATCAGCATGCCTTCGGCCCGCGCGCTGTTGGCGAGCGCCATTCCGCTGCGGGCGTCAAGCGCCTCAAACCGCTTTTCAAGCGCGGCAAGCCGTTCGGCCTGCGCCAGCCTCGCCTTCACTTCCTCCTCGGCATCGGCCGTGGACGCGAGGACCGTCGCCGCCGCGACTTTCCGGTCCTCTGCTGCGAGCGGCGTCGATGCCTCCCTCGCGCCGGCCTGCGGAGCATCCGCAACCTGGCTGCCGCCGCCGAACGGAAGGCGGGAGCGGATTTCCCGCTCGAACCAGGGGTTGGCGAGCAGGCCGAGCGCGAACGTCAGCGAGGCGAAGGTGAGTATCCACGGCAGCACGCTGCGGCGCGGCCTTGTCCGGACGCCGGGATCGGGCTCGCTCATCTCACCAGGATAACCGGCCATGTCGTTCCTTTACTGCCCGAGCGCCATGTCAGCGATCCCGCACGGTGGATTGCGGCTTGTCGCACAGCAGGCCGCATGCCGCAAACAGTTGATCCTCGACAGGCGCTGGCGCGACCGCGATGCCGCGCCATCCTTCACCGGCGGCATCGGCGACCCGGTCGCTCATCGCGCCAAGCGCAACGCCGCCCCGGTCGATCCCCGCCCCGTCCATCAGAGCGGCAAAAGCGCCCGCCGCGCGCGCGGAATAGAGAAGCACCCGGTCGACCTTCCCGGCCGACAGCGCGCTTTCCACATCCGCGCCCAGCCTCCCCACCGGGTCCGCCGCATAGACGGTGCATGTCACGATCCTCAGGGCGCCGCCCGCCACGGCGCGGTGTTCCCGCCCCGCCAGATGCAGCGCCACGCCAACGCCATCCGCCGCCATTTGGGCGGCCAGCGCGCTCGCGTCGCCATCGCCGACGATGATGCGGGTGAAGCCGCGCTCCGCCGCCGCCTTGGCGGTCGCCTCGCCCACCGCATAGCAGGGAAGCGCCCGCCACGCCTCCGGCAGCGGTCCCGAAAGGCGCATCGCATTGGCGCTCGTCACCATCAGGGCGTCGATCACTTCACCCGGCGGGGACCATTGGAGTGAATGCACGGTGAAAAGCGGTGCTGTCGTCACGTCATGGCCAAGGGCCGAAAGCCGCTCCGCCGTCGTATCGGCACCGGGCTGCGGCCGCGTGACGAGAACCCGCGCCATCAACCCTCGAACAGCGCCCGCAGGGCCGGACTGGCCCGCGACAGAAGATCCCGCCCCAACGCCATGGCCTGCGCGGCTGCATCCTCGGCAGAGCAGCCCGACGCCTCTCCGCGCACCGTCTCGCCGCCGTCGGGAAGCAGTATTTCGGCCCTCATCTGAAATCCGCTGTCTTGCGGAAGGGCAAGCGCCGCCACCGGGCTCCGGCAGGTGCCGCCAAGGGCCGCGAGCAGCGCCCGCTCCATCATCACCGCATCAAAGGTGGGCGCGTGGCTGATCGCCGCCAGCAGGCGCGTCGCGTCGCTGTCAGCCGCGCGCACCTCTATCCCGATCGCGCCCTGGGCGGGGGCGGGCAGCATCACCTCTACGGGCACGGGCGATCCGACATCATCCTGTCCCAGCCGGTGCAGCCCGGCGGCGGCGAGCAGCGTCGCATCGGCCTCTCCCTCAGCCAATTTCCTCAGCCGCGTGGCGACATTGCCGCGAAACAGCCCGATCTTCAGGTCCGGACGAAGCGCCAGCAACTGCGCGGCGCGGCGGGGGGAGGCGGTGCCGACGCGCGCGCCCAGGGGCAGCGTCTCGATCGAGGCGGCGCCGATCAGCCGGTCCCGCACATCGGCGCGGGGCAGCATCGCCGCGATCCTGATTTCAGGCGGGCGGATCGTCTCCACATCCTTCATCGAATGAACGGCCGCGTCGATGTGGCCACCCAGAAGCGCCGCATCCAGCTCCTTGGTCCACAGCGCCTTGCCGCCGATCTCCGCAAGCGCCCTGTCCTGCACGCGGTCGCCAGTGGTGGTAAGGGGGACAAGCGCGATTTCGCCCCTGTCCCAGCCGTGCGCCGTCGCGAGCGCATCCGCCACCATATGCGCCTGCGCAAGCGCCAGCGGGGAGGCGCGCGTGCCGAGTCTGATCCTTGGAGCCGTCATTGCACTTGCTCTAGGTGCAACTCGGCTGGCAGGAAAGCCGCCATGTCATCTTCGGCGATCATATTGGGCCTTGAATCGAGTTGCGACGAAACGGCGGCGGCGCTGGTCGCCACGGACCGCCGCATATTGGCGCAGCGCATCGCGGGGCAGGAGGAGGCGCACCGCCCCTTTGGCGGCGTGGTGCCGGAAATCGCCGCGCGCGCCCATGTGGAGGTGCTTGCGCCGTTGATCTCGCAGGTGATGAACGAAGCCGGGATGCAGCTCGATCAGGTCGACGCGATCGCCGCCACCGCCGGACCGGGGCTGATCGGCGGCGTGATGGTGGGGCTGGTCACCGGCAAGGCGCTCAGCCTGGCCACCGGAAAGCCGCTGATCGCGATCAACCATCTGGAGGGCCATGCGCTCAGCCCGCGCCTGGTCGAGCCGGAGCTTGGCTTTCCCTATCTGCTGCTGCTTGCGTCCGGCGGCCATTGCCAGCTGCTGGCGGTCGATGGAGTCGGCTGCTACCGGCGGCTCGCCACGACCATCGACGACGCGGCGGGCGAGGCGTTCGACAAGGTGGCGAAAATCCTCGGGCTGGGTTTTCCCGGCGGCCCGGCGGTGGAGCGCGCGGCGCGGCAAGGCGATTCGCGGGCCGTCGCATTCCCCCGGCCGCTGGTCGGGTCGGGCGAGCCGCATTTCTCCTTTGCAGGGCTGAAAAGCGCGGTGCTTCGCGCGGCGGAAGCGGGCGCGCACGGCCGCGAGGATCTTGCCGCATCCTTTCAGCAGGCGGTGGTCGATTGCCTGATCGACCGCACCCGGCTTGCGCTGGAGGCGATGCCCGAAGCAACGGCGCTGGTGGTTGCCGGCGGGGTCGCGTCCAATCAGGCGATCCGCACGGCGCTCGGCGCGCTTGCAGACGCGCAGGGGCTGCCGTTCATCGCCCCACCGGGCTGGCTGTGCACGGACAATGCGGCGATGATCGCATGGGCAGGCGCGGAGCGCTTCGGCCTTGGGTTGATGGGCGAGGCGGATGTCGCGGCACGGGCGCGCTGGCCGCTCGATCCCGACGCGCCGCCTGCACGGGGAGCGGGGGTGAAGGCATGAAGATCGAGCGGATCGCAGTCATCGGCGGAGGGGCCTGGGGAACGGCGCTGGCGCAGGTCGCGGCGACCGGCGGCCGCGAGGTGCGGCTCTGGGCGCGCGAGGCGGAGGTGGTGGACACGATCAACGACGCCCACACCAACCCGCTTTTCCTCCCCGGCATTGCGCTTTCGCCGTCGATCCGCGCGACCGGTGACCTTGGCGAACTTGACTGGGCGGATGCGCTGCTCGTCGTCGCGCCGGCCCAGCATGTGCGGACCCTGCTCGGCAGTCTTCCGCAAGGGGGCAGGCCGCTCATTCTGTGCTCGAAGGGCATAGAGGCAGGCAGCATGAAACTGCTGACCGAGGTCGCGGCCGAAGCGCAACCGCAGGCGCCTATTGCGGTGCTGTCCGGACCCACCTTCGCCCATGAGGTCGCGCAGGGACTGCCGACCGCCATCACGCTTGCGGCGGCCGATCCGGCGCTTGCCGAGGCGCTGGTGGCGCGGCTCGCCCAGCCCACCTTCCGCCCCTATGCCTCAAGCGACCTGATCGGCGCGGAGATCGGCGGGGCGGTCAAGAATGTGCTGGCGATCGCCTGCGGCGTGGTGGAAGGCCGCGGCCTTGGCCAGAACGCCCGCGCGGCGCTGATCAGCCGGGGCTTTGCCGAGATGTCGCGGTTCGGCGTGGCCCGTGGCGCGCGGCCGGAAACGCTGGCGGGCCTGTCCGGCCTTGGCGATCTGGTGCTGACCTGTTCCTCGCAATCCTCGCGCAATTTCAGCCTGGGCTTTGGCCTTGGCAGGGGCGAGAGCGCCGCCGCGCTGATGGCCGACCGCAAGACCGTGGCGGAAGGCGCGTTCACCGCCCCCGTGCTGCGCGAGGCGGCGCATACGGCCGGGGTCGAAATGCCGATCGTCGACGCGGTGTGCGATCTGCTGGACGGATCGGAGAAAATAGATTCGGTCGTGGAACAGATGCTCTCGCGTCCCCTAAGGACGGAAGGCGCATGACGGCGGTTGGCAAGCCGTCTTTTGGAAACTAGCTGTAGTTCAAGCGGCGCGGGGGCGGCGTACTGCCCGACCGACAGCAACGGAGGAAAATCGTGGCGCAGCATCTAGCGCGGTTCGCGACCGGCATCGAAGGTCTCGATCGCGTCCTGAACGGCGGCCTCATTGAAGGCGCGTCCTATATCGTTCAGGGCCGTCCCGGGGCAGGCAAGACGATACTTTCCAACCAGATCGCCTTTTCGCGCGCGGCAGGGGGCGCGCGGGTGCTTTACGTCACCCTGTTGTCCGAAAGCCATGAACGGCTGTTCCAGGCGCTCGCCACGCTCGATTTTTTCGACAGAAGCAAGCTGGGCGAGGAGATCGTCTATATCAGCGTCTTTCAGGCGCTGCGCGATGAGGGGCTGGGCGCGGTCGTCAAGCTGCTTCGCCGCGAAACCAAGCGGCACGGGGCCACGCTGCTGGTCTTCGACGGCCTGTTGAACGCCCGCGACCGGGCCGACACCGATCTCGACGTCAAGACCTTCGTCGCCGAGGTGCAGAGCCAGGCCGGATTCGTCGGCTGCACCGTACTGTTTCTGACGAGCACCCGTCTGGAGGACAGCAGCCCCGAACACACCATGGTCGACGGCGTGATCGAACTGAACGAGGATTTGTACGGCGTCCGCACCGCCCGCCGTCTTCAGGTCCGCAAGTCGCGCGGAAGCCCTGCGATCGGCGGGTTGCACAAATTCGAGATCACCAACGCGGGCATATGCGTCTATCCGCGGCTCGAGGCGGTGATGGAGCCCGCTGCGCTCAGGGACCAGCCATCGTCAGAACGCATCTCCAGCGGCTGCGCCGATCTTGACCGGCTGACGGGAGGTGGCCTTCCGCTTGGCTCGGTGACGCTTACCGTGGGGCCATCGGGAGGCGGCAAGACCACGCTTGGCCTTCACTTTCTGAGCCGCTCCACCGTCGACGAGCCCGGGCTCCATTTCGGCTTCTTCGAAACGCCCGAACGGCTCCATCTGAAGGCCAAGGCGCTCAACATCGATCTGCCTTCCAGCGGGCTGGACATCATCTGGCACCCTTTGCAGGAACATCTGCTCGACAAGCTGGGGGAGCAACTCCTCAGTCACGTGGCCGCCCACAAGGTGAAGAGGCTCTTCATCGACGGACTGGGCGGATTCGAGCGGGCGGCGCTCCACCGCCCCCGGCTCATGGAGTTCTTCGCCGTCCTCACCGCACGGCTGCGCGCGCTCGGCGTCACCACAATGGCGACATGGGAGACGCGCGAACTGACCGGGGGGGAGGTCACGACGCCCGGGTCCGACATTTCCGCCATTCTCGACAATCTTCTGGTGTTGCGAACGACCGAGGAGGATCATGATCTCATCAGGTCGATTGCGATTCAGAAGATGCGCGACAGCAGCTTTGACACCCGCGCGCATCTGGTGACCTTTTCGGACAAGGGGTTGAGCATCGGAGCACCTTTGGGCAAGCTTGGGCGTTCCGGCGCCACGGCGGCCGCGCCAAGCGATCGCTGAGGCGGCGATGCGCGCCGAAGAGGGAGCCTTCACGCCATGGCGTTGATCGTCGTCGCGGACGACGAGTTCTTGCTCGCCGAGATGCTGGCCGACCTGCTGGAGGACGCCGGGCATGAAGTGCTGACCGCCTCGCAGGGCGAGGCCGCGTTGCGGCTGGTGCGCGAGCGGCGTCCGGAACTGGTCATCACCGATTTCATGATGCCGCTGATGACCGGGCTGGAACTTGCCGAGGCCATTCGCGACGATCCCGCCGTGTCGGATATTCCCATTCTTCTCGTCAGCGGCGCGCAGGGGATGATCGCGCGGGAGCGTAGCGATCTGTTCGTCGACGTGCTCGACAAGCCTTATGACAACCGGGTGCTGATCGACCTTGTCGCGCGGCTGCTGGCGGACAGGCACGCCTGAACGTTACGGCCCTAGAACGGAAAGAACCAGTGGATTGCGATCACCGCCGCAATCCATGTGATGAGGTTCAACGGCAGGCCCACCTTGACGAAATCCATATAGCGATAGCCACCCATCTGGTAGACCAGAACATTGGTCTGATAGCCGAAGGGCGTCGCGAATGCGGCGCTGCCGGCGACCATGATCGCCACCAGAAAGGGACGCGGGCTGACGCCAAGGCTTTCGGCGAGCGCCACTGCAACCGGCGTGACCAGCACGGCGACCGTCGCGTTTGACAAAAGCTCGGTCAGGATCAGCGTTCCGCCATAAAGCAGGATCAGCGCCATCAGCGGACCGAGTCCGCCGACCGATCCGACCAGCCAGTTCGTCACCGCCGCGGCGAGGCCGGTCTGTTCCAGCGCGATGCCCAGCACCACCATGCCGGCGATCAGCAGCAATATCTCGGGCCGGAGCCCGCCATAGGCCTCGTCCGGCGCGATCACCCGCATCAGGATCAGCAGCACCGCGCCCGCAAAGGCGGCCGCGGCGATCGGTGCGACGTTAAGCGCAGCCAGCGCCACGACGCCCGCGAACACGCCCAGCGATGCAAGCGCCCGCCAGATGCGAAGCGGCCGCTCCTCCGCGAAATCCGAAGTATCGCCAAGCGCATCCCCCGCGATGTCGAGATGGCTGACGTGATGGCGCTCCGTCTGGAACAGCTTGGGATCTGGGCGGTCGGATGTATGTTCCAGCAGCGTCCCCGAAAACAGCAGCAGGTAAAGCCCGCCGACCAACGCCACGACAAGACCCACGGGCGTGATCTCGAAAATGCCGAACGGCGCCTGGCCCGAGGTGCGGGCCATGTCGTCCACCAGCAGGTTGGTGGATGTGCCGATCAACGTGCAACATCCGCCAAGCACCGCCACATAGGACAGCGGCAGCAGGAATCGCTTCGGATCGAGCTTCAGCGAATTGGCGACGTCGCGCACCACCGGGGCGGCAAGCACCACGATCGGCGTATTGTTGAGAAAGGCCGATGCCCCGCCGCACAGGGTGATCAGTGTCCACAGTCCAGCAGCCCCTGTTCGCTTGCACAGCGCAATCATGCGCCGGATCATCAGGTCCAGCAGGCCCGACAGCTCCATCGCATGGGCGATGACGAAGAGCGACGCCAGCGTGACGATGGCGGGGCTTCCGAACGCAGCCTGCACCTCGCTTGGCCTGACCGCGCCGGTGATCAGGAGGATCGCAGCGCCGCCGAGGGCGACGACATCCGCGCGCACCCGGTCCCAGATCAGCGCTGCGATGACGCCCGCGAGCACGAGCAGGGTTATGATCTGGTCTAGGGTCATCGTTCCTTTGCCTGATCCCACGCTCTATTACGGGCGCGGTCCCACCGCAAATATCGAAATCGTCGTCACATTTTGCGGCCGCCCGCCGAGTGGGGTTCAATTCAGCAGCATGTTTCTGCTAGGCTTCGACAATGGGCGACGACCGAAACAACATGGCGCGGCTCGGCTGGGCCGTGGCGGCATTCCTTGCGATCGTGCTTGCCGGCGTGGTCGTCACCACCACCATGGACCGCCCGTCCGCCCCCCCGGCCGAGGATGCGGCCCTGGCCGATAACCAGCTTGCGGATACGACGCCGGTTCCGGCGATCCCGGTTCCGCTGGCACCGCTCGACCGCGCGCAACTTCTGCAGGCGGCCACTGCGGCCGCCGATGCGGTCGCGGCCGGTCTGGCGTTGCCTGAGCAGAATGAGGCGCTGGTCGGGAGGACATTCGTCATCCGCCTGCCCTTCGGGTGCGGCGGGCCTGAAGGAGAGGATTCCGGCGAATGGGCCTATTGGAGCCGCAATCCCAAGTCAGGCGCGCTCAAACTGGTGGCCAAGCCGCATATCTGGGACGAGCCGGACTGGGTCCGCGCGCTTGCGGGCGAACTTCGGTTCGATGCGGTGGAAGGCTTCTGGATCAGGCGGCCCTGGACCAGTTCAGAGCGTTGCGCGCCCGCGCTGCAACCCGCGCCCGAGACGGCGGATGCAGGGGCCGAGTCCGATGTCGACGAGGCCCCGGAAGTGGCGGGGCCGCCACCGCCTGTTCCGGTGGAATCGCAGACGGTCGGCATCGCCCAGTTCTTCGCGCCCGAAGGACGGCGCACCTTGCGCAGGGGAACGCGGCCCTATTCCGCGACGGTGAAGGCCCGGCCCGGCACGCCCCCGACCAAGCCGCAGGGCTATCGGCTGGTGCTCAGCGGCCGCATCACCGGCTATCCCGACGGACAACCGGTGCATTGCTGGAACCGGGGAGCAGGCATCAGGCCCGTGTGTCTGGTTGCGGTGGAGTTCAGCCGCGTTGCGTTCGAGGATCCGGCGGACGGCTCCATCATTTCGGAATGGGTGAGCTGACGGACAGTCAGCTCTCGTCGCTGTCGGTCCTTGGCTGCTCCGCGCCGCCCGATCCGAACATTGCTTCAAACTCATCGAGACGGCCTTCGGCCAGAAGCCGCGCCTGCTCCCGCCAGCGATCACGGTGGATGCGGCCCCTGAAGCTGCCCAGCCGCTCGTCGATGATCGTCACATGCTCGTCAGACCAGCTTGCGATCTGGTGATAATGGAAGACGCCCAGTTCCCCCAGCATCGAATGCAGCTTGGGACCAACCCCCTTCAGCCGCCTGAGATCGTCCGGGTCGCCCTGCGGCGCATCCAGAAATGGTGAAAATCCTCCACCGCCCGAAAGCACGGCGTCGCCCGCCCCGACCATGCCCGCGTCCGGAGCCGGGCCTTGCGGCATCGGCGCACGCTCCAGCGTGCGGGCGAACGGCGCGTTTTCGTCCGGCTGGGTCAGCACAACCCGATGCCGCCGCCGCGCCCACATCCATGCGCCCGTCACAAAGCCGACCAGCAGCGCCGCGATCAGGAACCAGAGGTTCATCTGAATGAGATAGGCCATGGCTCAGTCCCTTTCGGCCCGGCGGCCCCAGATGGCCCAGATGGCCCAGGCGGCGCCCAGGCCGATGGCGAAGGCGGCAAGATTGAGCAGCAGCATCTCTGCGAAAAGGTAAAGCGTCATCACCCGCGCCTTTCGATCATTGCTGGTCCCAGACGGCCTCGGCCACGCCGGGAACGCCGCGCACGATGGTGATCGCCTGTGCCATCTGCGCGGGCGGCAGATTGCCCCTCAAATGCGCGACGCGGCGCACCGGGCTTGCCTCGAAGGCAACGGTCACGCCCACGAGATTGTGATTGACCAGCTCCTGATTGGCGCGGGCGGTCAGGTCGTTGATCGTCCGCTCGCCCATCCCCCGGCCGTAGAAGGCCGCATAGGTCAGCAGCAGAACGACGAAGATACCGGACAGCAATTTGGCAATATTGGCCATGATTTTTCAGCCTGTGCTCCTCATCCCCCGGCTCCGCAGGGGCGAACCTAGCGGAAACGCTGACATTCTCAAGTCCGTGCCATTGCCGCCCGCCACGCCTCACAACGTCCAGGCGGCTTCCTTTTCCGCCGCGCGGCGATCCAGCTCGGCGCGGCTGATCTTCTCGGCGGCCGATTTGAGCTGGCCGCAGGCCGCCATGATGTCGCGCCCCCGTGGCGTGCGGACGGGCGCGGAAATCCCGGCCTTGAAGATGATGTCCGAAAAGCGGGCGATGCGATCGTCGTCCGAACATTCATAGGCCGCGCCAGGCCAGGGGTTGAACGGAATGAGGTTCACCTTGGCTGGCAGCCGGTATTTGCGGATCAGCCGCACCAGTTCGCGCGCGTCGTCGTCGCTGTCGTTCTTCCCTTTGAGCATCACATATTCAAAGGTGATGCGCCGCGCATTGTTGGCACCGGGATAGGCGGCGCAGGCGGCCAACAGCTCCTCGATGCCGTATTTCTTGTTGATGGGCACGATCTCGTCGCGCACCTCCTTGGTGACCGCGTGCAGCGAGACGGCGAGGTTGACGCCGATCTCCTCGCCCGCGCGCGCCATCATCGGCACCACGCCGGAGGTGGAAAGCGTGATCCGGCGCTTGGACAGCGACAGTCCGTCGCCGTCCATCACGATGCCGAGCGCCTTCTTCACATTGTCGAAATTATAGAGCGGCTCGCCCATGCCCATCATCACGATGTTGGTGAGCAGCCGGCCATCGGGCTGGCTTGGCCATTCGCCCAGCGCATCGCGGGCAAGCATCACCTGGGCCACGACCTCGCCCGCCGTCAGGTTGCGGACCAGCTTCATCGTGCCGGTGTAGCAGAAGCGGCAGTTGAGCGTGCAGCCGACCTGGCTCGACACGCACAGCGTCCCCCGATCGGCGTCGGGGATGAACACCATTTCATAATCCTGCCCGTCCGCCGAACGGAGCAGCCATTTGCGCGTGCCGTCGGTGGAAACCTGGGCCTCCACCACTTCCGGCCGCCCGATGACGAAGCGTTCGGCAAGCTGGGCCTGCGTTTCCTTTGAAATGCTCGTCATTGCGGAAAAATCGGTCGCGCCGCGATTATAGATCGAGTGCCAGATCTGCTGGGCGCGCATCTTCGCCTGTTTTTCGGCAATGCCGGCGGCGATCAGCGCCTCGCGCAGCTCCGCCCGTGTAAGGCCGACTACGTCGACGCGGCCATCGGCGCGCGCGATCTCGCCGCGCGGGACGGCAACGGGGTCGATATGGCCGGGAATCTGCATCGCGCGCATTTAGTGATTCGCGGGCCAAAAGCCAATGCCGCACGGTTGCCCCGGCGGACGCGACCGCTTATCAGGCCCGCGAACCTCAAACGCCGGAGTGCCCCGATGCCGCTTCTCGTCCTCATCCGCCATGGCCAGAGCGCCTGGAACCTGGAGAACCGCTTCACCGGCTGGTGGGACGTGGACGTGACCGAGCTTGGCGCGGCCGAGGCAAAGGCGGCGGGCGCGCTGATGGCGGAGCGGGGGCTGGATTTCGACCGCTGCTTCACCAGCTATCAGACCCGCGCGATCAAGACGCTGAACCTGGCGCTGGAAGCGATGGACCGGCTGTGGCTTCCGGTCGAGAAGCACTGGAGGCTGAACGAGCGGCATTATGGCGGGCTTACCGGGCTGAACAAGGCGGAGATGATCGCCAAGGCCGGGGAAGAGCAGGTGAAGATCTGGCGGCGATCGTTCGACGTGCCGCCCCCGCCGGTGGAGCCGGGCTCGCAATATGACCCGTCAATGGACCGCCGCTATGCGGGCGTGGATGTGCCGAGGACCGAAAGCCTGAAGGACACGATCGCGCGCGTGCTACCCTATTGGAACAAGGCGATCGCCCCCGCGCTGAAGGGCGGCGAGCGTGTACTGATCTCGGCCCATGGCAATTCGCTGCGCGCGCTGGTGAAGCATCTGTCGAACATTTCGGACGCCGAGATCCCGAGCCTGGAAATCCCGACCGGACAGCCGATCGTCTATGAACTGGACGATGATCTGAACGCGCTGGACCGCTATTATCTGTCCGAGCGGGCGGCGTAAAATCCTGATTTGAAGCGCTCAGGGTGAGCGGGGCGATTCCACGCAGACGCTAGGCGACCCGCTTTTCGGCGTACATCGCCTTGTCGGCGCGTGCGAGCAGCGTCTTGACCGACAACGACGGGCAAATGGCGGTGACGCCGAAGGACACCGACAGCCGGTGCTCGATGCCGTCGCAAAACAGCGGCGACCGGGCGATCCGGTCCGCGATCGAGGCGGCCCTGGCGCGCGCGTCCGCTTCCGTCAGGTTCCGGAAGACGAGCGCGAATTCGTCGCCGCCGAAGCGGGCCGCGAAGCCCCCATGCAACGATTCGCGGATGATGCGTGCGACATGGACGATGGCGGCGTCGCCCGCCTGATGGCCATGGCTGTCGTTCAGCATCTTGAGCCGGTTCAGGTCCATGAAGACCAGCGACGCATCGCCGCCGTGCCTGCGGCAATCCTCCACCACATCTTCAAGTTCGGCCATCATGCGGCGGCGGTTGGCAAGTCCCGTCAGGCTGTCGTGGTCCGCAAGCACGCGCAGTTCGGCGATTTCCGCCCATGCCTGGACCAGCGCCTGACGCAGCCGCGCCAGTTCCTGATCCGCCCGCTGCATGACCGGCGGCAGGCTCGCGACCCGCTCGGCCAGCGCATCGGCTACGCGCCGGTCCGGCCACGACATGTCGATCCCCTTTGCCGCTGACGGCGGTTGTCTTGAGTAATCCATGTACGCATTTTCTCTTGAACTTGTGACAACCAGAATACGCTTTGCCCCATCCGGTTCGGCTACAAATCCCGCCAATCGATGAGCTGTTGCATTGTCAGGAGCAAACGACGTGCCTAATGTCCGCGACCTTCCAGGGGGTATCTGGTCCAAGGGGAATGTCATTGTCAGAACACCGGCCCGTCGTCGGCATCATCATGGGCAGCACCTCGGACTGGGAAACCATGCGCCATGCCGATGAAACGCTGAGCGCGCTCCAGGTGCCCCATGAAGTTAAGGTGGTGTCTGCACATCGCACACCACAACGCCTTTACGACTATGCGGGTTCCGCCGTTCAGAGAGGCCTGAAAATAATAATCGCGGGCGCGGGCGGCGCGGCCCATCTGCCGGGCATGGCGGCCTCGATGACACGGTTGCCGGTGCTTGGCGTTCCCGTGGAATCCAAGGCCTTGAAAGGCATGGACAGCCTGTTGTCCATCGTCCAGATGCCCGCCGGAATCCCTGTGGGCACGCTCGCCATCGGCAAGGCGGGCGCGGTCAACGCCGCGCTGCTGGCGGCCGCAATGCTCGCCACGTCGGACGAGGCGCTGGCCGCCCGGCTGGAGGCATGGCGCAAGGCGCAGACCGATCAGGTGGCCGAACAACCCGAATGAGCGGCGCGATGATCGAACCCGGCGCAACGATCGGCGTCCTCGGCGGCGGGCAGCTCGGCCGCATGTTGAGCATCGCCGCGGCCCAGCTCGGCTATCGCTGCCACATCTATGCGCCCGAGGAAGCGCCGCCCGCCGCCGATGTTTCGGCCGCGGTGACACAGGGCGACTATGGCGACGGCGATGCGCTGCGCCGCTTCGCCGCCCAGGTCGACGTCGTCACATATGAGTTCGAGAATATCGAGACCGGGCCGGTCCTGGAACTTGCCGAGGTGGTGACGGTGCGCCCGTCGATCGGCGCCCTTCAGGTGGCGCAGGACCGGCTGAGCGAGAAGGATTTCGTGAGCGGGCTGGGCGGAAGGCCGGCGCCCTACCGGGCCGTGTCCAGCCGCGCGGAGCTGGACGAGGCTCTGGGCGAGATCGGCACGCCCGCGATCCTCAAGACGCGGCGGTTCGGCTATGACGGCAAGGGTCAGGCGCGCATCATGTCGCGCGCCGATGCCGACGCCGCCTGGGCCGCGACCGGCGGTCAGCCCGCCATGCTTGAGGGCTTCGTCAGCTTTGAGCGGGAGTTTTCGATCCTCCTCGCCCGGAGCGTCGACGGGCAGGTGGTGATCTGGGACGCGCCCGACAATGAGCACAAGTCGGGCATTCTGGATCGCAGCACCGTGCCCGCCGGTCCGCTGATCCGTGCGCAGGCTGCCGAAGCGGGCGAGCTTGCCCGCGCGGTCGCCGCGGCGCTCGATTATGTGGGCGTGCTGACGCTTGAGTTCTTCGCGTCGGAGAACGGGCCGGTGTTCAATGAAATGGCCCCGCGCGTTCACAATTCCGGCCATTGGACCATCGAGGGCGCGCGCACCAGCCAGTTCGAGAATCATATCCGCGCGGTTTGCGGCCTGCCGCTGGGGGCGGTCGATCTCGTCGCCGCACGGGTGGAGATGGTGAACCTGATCGGCGGCGACGTGCACGACTGGCTGACGACACTGGCCGATCCCAACGCCCATCTGCATCTTTACGGCAAGGGCGAGGCGCGCCCCGGCCGCAAGATGGGCCATGTGACCCGGCTGGAGTTCTGAGCAGAGGCTACTCCGCCTTCATCACTTCCACCGGGAGGCCGAGCGGCTGGAGCTGCGGGCCGACCTTCGCCGCATCGCCGACGATCACCCAGATCAGGTCGTTGGGACGGATATATCGCCGGGCGGCCGCATCCAGATCGGCCGCGTCCATCGCGCGGTAACGGTCGGCCAGCGTTTCGTAATAGTCGTCGGGCCGCTCGAAGGTGGCATTGCGGGCGATCGCACCGAGAAGCTGGGAGGATGTCTCGAAGCTGCCGGGCAGCGACCGCACTTGATTGTTGATGGTGCGGCCCAGTTCCTCGGCCGTCACTCCGCTCTTGGTGAGAAAGTCCTGCATCCCGCCGATCAGCGCCTTCACCGAATCCCCGGTGCGGTCGGTCTGGACCGGCGCGAACAGCAGGAACGGGACCGTTTCCCTCACCAGCCGCACCTGCGTGCCGACTCCATAGGACCAGCCCTTCGCCTCGCGCAGGTCCATGTTGAGCCGCGAGACGAAGCTGCCGCCAAGCACTTCATTGGCGGTGATGAGCGTCAGCGGATCGTCCGTTCCCTCCACCCCCAGCGTCTGGCCGGCGAGGATCAGCGATTGCGGTCCGGGCCTGTCGATCACCACGATCCGCGCGGGGCGCGCCATCCGATCCATGCGGAACAGCTTGGCGGGCTTTGCGCCGGCAGGCGATCGCCAGTCGCCGAACTGCGCCTCCAGCAGCGGCGTCAGCTCCGCCAGCGTAGTGTCGCCCACCGCGAATATGGTCGCGTTGTCGGGCCGCAGCCAATGGCGGTGATGCGCCGCCAGATCGTCGCGCGTCACGGCGGTCACGCCTTGCTCGTCGCCGGTGCCGGTGAAGGGAATGCCATAGGGATGCGCTTTGCCGTAAAGCAGCGGCGGCAGTTCGCGCAGCGCCAGACCCGATGGCTGGGTCTTTTCCGAGCGGATCTTCGTCAGCATCTGGCCGCGCACCCGCTCCACCTCTCCCGCCGCGAAGGCGGGGTTGCGGACGATGTCGGCGAACAGCGCGAGCGAGGGCGCGAGATTGGGCTTCAGGGCGAACAGCGAAACATCGGTGCGGTCCATGCTTGCCTCGGGCGTGATGACCGCGCCCAGCCGCTCCTGCTCTTCGGCGATGTCGATGGAGCTGCGGGTCCGCGTGCCTTCGTCCATCAGCGCAAGCATCATCGCATGGGTGCCGAGCTTCGCCTTGTCGTCGGCCGCATATCCGGCGTCGAACGACATGGAGAGGCGCACCGTCGGCACGGTCGCGCGCCGCGCGAAGACGACTTCCATCCCGTTGGAGAGTTTCGTCCGTTCCACGTCCGGCCATTCCAGATCGTCCACCGGCTTTACATCGGGCGCTTTGCGCTTCGTCACCGCCGCTGTCTGTGGAGCCGCCTTTTCGGCGGCGGGCACCGGCTTTACATCGGGATCGGCGTAATAGCGCGGCCTGACGCCCGTGTTGCGCGCCGCCGCGACGTCATCGGGCTCGCGCTCGCCGGGTTCCACCATCAAGCGATAGGCCGGGCGCGTCAGCCATTTCGCGGCGGCCGCCTTCACCGAAGCAGGCGTCGCCGCCGCATATCGGGCGAGCTGCCGCTTGTAGAATTCCGGATCGTTCGCATAGATCGCGCCTTCGGCCAGCGCGACGGCCTTGCCCCCGAACCCTCCGACCTTTTCCAGCCCCGCGATGCGGCTTGCGACCTGACCCGTGGCGACGCGGCGCACCTCGTCGGCCGTCGGGCCTTCCTTCAGCAGCTTTTCGATCTGGCGATCGAGCGCCCGGCCCGCCACGGCCGGATCGACGCCCGGCTTCACATCGGCATAGACCTCCACCAGCCCGACCTTCTCGAACGCCTGAAGCCCGGCCGACACGGCGACCGCGAGCTGCTGTTTCTTCACCAGCTCATTATCGAGCCGGGAAGACGCCAGCCCGCCCAGAACGGACGTCGCCACGTCCAGATTCACCGCATCCGGGTCGTTCAGGCCGGGGACCGTCCACATCCGGTAGATGCGGGTGGTGGCGACCTTGTCCTTCATCACCTCTTCGACCGGCGCGGACAGCGTCGGCACGGGGGCGGTTACGGGCGGCTGCTCCGGCCCGCGCGGAATATCCCCGAAATATTTCTCCACCAGCGGGCGCGCGGCCTCGGCATCGATGTCGCCCGCCAGCACCAGCACGGCGTTGTTGGGGCCGTAATGGGCGCGGAACCAGCTCCTCACATCCTCAAGGCTGGCGGCGTCCAGATCGGCCATGGAGCCGATGGTGGAATGACGATAGGGGTGGCCTTCGGGGAAAAGCGCCGCAAGCTGCGCATATTCGACAAGGCCGAACGGCTGGTTGTCGCCCTGCCGCTTCTCGTTCTGGACGACGTTGCGCTGGTTATCGAGCTTTTCCTTCGTCACCGCGCCCAGCAAATGGCCCATACGGTCGGATTCGAGGAACAGCGCCAGCTCCAGCGCGCCGGTCGGCACCGTCTCGAAATAATTGGTGCGATCGAACCAGGTGGTGCCGTTGAAATCGGTCGCGCCCGCGTTTTCCAGCGGCACGAAGAACTCCCCGTCCGCGTTTTCCGAGCCGTTGAACATCAGATGCTCGAACAGATGGGCAAAGCCGGTCTTGCCCTTCGGCTCGTTCTTCGATCCCACATGATACCAGATGGACACCGCGACCACCGGGGCCTTGCGGTCCGTCGAGACGATCACCCGCAGGCCGTTGTCCAGCGTGAACTGCTGATATGGAATGTCGACGGTCTTGACCAGCTCGGCGACTGGCGCAACCTTCTGCGATGGTGCGGCGGGCAGTGGCGATGAAAGCGGCAGAAAGCCAAGGACGATGCCGATTCCAAGATTACGCAACCAGTTGGCCACCATGCCGGGTCCTTTCGCAGAGGTGGCGCGGACCATAGCCGCCCCGACCGGCGTCGTCACCCGGCATCGGACGAACGGCGCCTGCTTGACTGAACCAGGAGAGGCTGACCGGCGTTTGATGTCTGCTGGTTCAATACCGCCGCCGAAGCTCTTGTGTTGCAAAAAGGCAACACCATATCGGCCCTGTTCCACGAGGGGATCGCATTATGAACCTTGAGAAATTCACCGATCGGGCCAAGGGCTTTCTGCAGGCCGCGCAGACCGTCGCCATCCGCATGAACCATCAGCGGATCGGGCCGGAGCATCTGCTGAAGGCGCTGCTGGAAGACGATCAGGGCATGGCGTCGGGCCTTATCCGCGCGGGCGGCGGCAATGTGGAGGCGGCCGTGCGCGCGACCGACGCCGCGCTGGCAAAGATACCACAGGTGTCCGGCGGCGGCGCGAACCAGCCGCCCGGCCTCGACAACGACAGCGTGCGCGTGCTCGATTCGGCCGAACAGATCGCCCAGAAATCGGGCGACAGCTTCGTCACGGTGGAACGGCTGCTGCTGGCGCTGACGCTTGCCACCACCACTCCGGCCGGCAAGGCGCTGGCCGACGCAGGCGTGAAGGCCGAGGGGCTGAACGCCGCGATCAACCAGATCCGCCAGGGCCGCAGCGCCGACACCGCGACCGCCGAGGACCGCTATGACGCATTGAAGAAGTTCGCCCGCGACCTGACCCAGGCGGCGCGGGACGGCAAGCTGGACCCGGTGATCGGCCGCGACGAGGAAATCCGCCGCACCATCCAGGTGCTTGCCCGTCGCACCAAGAACAATCCGGTGCTGATCGGCGAGCCCGGCGTCGGCAAGACCGCGATAGCCGAGGGCCTTGCGCTGCGCATCGCCAACGGCGACGTGCCCGACACCTTGAAGGACCGCAAGCTGATGGCGCTCGACATGGGCAGCCTCATCGCGGGCGCGAAATATCGCGGCGAGTTCGAGGAGCGGCTGAAGGGCGTGCTCGACGAGGTGAAGGCCGGCGAAGGCGACATCATCCTCTTCATCGACGAGATGCACACGCTGGTGGGCGCGGGCAAGACCGAAGGCGCGATGGATGCCTCCAACCTGTTGAAACCGGCGCTTGCGCGGGGCGAACTGCACTGCATCGGCGCGACGACGCTGGATGAATATCGCAAGCATGTGGAAAAGGACGCGGCGCTGGAGCGGCGCTTCCAGCCCGTGTTCGTGGGCGAGCCGACGGTGGAGGACACCATCTCCATCCTGCGCGGCCTGAAGGAAAAATACGAGCTGCACCACGGCGTGCGCATCACCGACGGCGCGATCGTGGCGGCGGCGACGCTTTCCAACCGCTATATCTCCGACCGCTTCCTGCCCGACAAGGCGATCGACCTGATGGACGAGGCCGCAAGCCGCCTGCGCATGGAGGTGGAATCGAAGCCCGAAGAGATCGAGAATCTGGACCGGCGGATCATCCAGCTCAAGATCGAGCGCGAGGCGCTGAAAAAGGAAACCGACGCCGCGTCCAAGGACCGGTTGCAGGCGCTGGAGCGCGAGCTTGCCCAGCTTGAGCAGCAGTCGGCCGAACTGACCCAGCGGTGGATGGCCGAAAAGGACAAGATCCAGGCGGAAGCGAAGCTGAAGGAACAGCTCGACGCGGCGCGGCTGGAGCTTGAGCAGGCGCAGCGCCGGGGCGATCTCGGCCGTGCCGGAGAGCTGAGCTACGGCGTGATCCCCGGGCTTGAGAAGCAGCTTGCCGACGCGCAGGCCGAAAGCGCGGGCGCGATGCTACGCGAGGAAGTGACGTCCGAGGACATCGCCTCGGTCGTCTCGCGCTGGACCGGCATTCCAGTCGACAAGATGCTGGAGGGCGAGCGCGAGAAGCTGCTCCAGATGGAGGAGGAAATCGGCAAGCGCGTGATCGGCCAGTCCGATGCCGTGAAAGCCGTGTCCGCCGCCGTCCGCCGTGCCCGCGCGGGGCTGCAGGACCCGAACCGGCCGCTCGGCAGCTTCCTCTTCCTTGGCCCCACCGGCGTCGGCAAGACGGAGCTGACCAAGGCGCTGGCCGCATTCCTGTTCGACGACCCCGCGGCGATGGTCCGCATCGACATGTCGGAGTTTATGGAAAAGCATTCGGTCTCGCGGCTCATCGGCGCGCCTCCGGGCTATGTCGGCTATGAGGAAGGCGGCGTGCTGACCGAGGCGGTGCGGCGCAGGCCCTATCAGGTCGTGCTGTTCGACGAGGTGGAAAAGGCCCACAGCGACGTGTTCAACGTGCTGCTGCAGGTGCTGGACGACGGCCGCCTCACCGATGGGCAGGGACGGACGGTGGATTTCACCAACACGCTCATCATCCTGACATCGAACCTCGGCAGCCAGTTCATCGCAGCGCTGCGCGACGACCAGTCCGTCGAGGAGGCCGAGCCGCAGGTGATGGAGATGGTGCGGGCGCATTTCAGGCCCGAGTTCCTGAACCGGCTGGACGAGATCATTCTCTTCCACCGGCTGGGGCAGCAGCACATGGGCGCGATCGTCGACATCCAGGTCGAGCGCGTGCAGGCGCTTCTGAAGGACCGCAAGATCAGGCTGGAGTTGACGGAAGGCGCGCGCAACTGGCTGGGCCGGGTGGGTTATGATCCGGTCTATGGCGCGCGTCCGCTGAAGCGCGCGATCCAGAAGCATCTGCAGGATCCGCTGGCCGATATGCTGCTGCGCGGAGCCGCGCCGGACGGATCGCTGATCCGCGTCGAGGAAGGCGACGGCGAACTGCTGCTCTCGGTCACCGGCTCATCGGGCGCGGCCGAGGCGGCCTAGCGCCATAAACAAGGGGCGGGATGTCTCCCGCCCCTATCGGTCCTCCTCGCTTTCTCAGAAGCTGACGGTCGCCCCGACGAAGAAGGCGCGGCCCAGCGGATCATAGGTCGCCGGATAGGTGTTGCCGCTGTTCTCGGTCGTGCCGCCATAGTCGTTGCCGACCACGGGCGGCTGCTTGTCGAACAGGTTGTTGATGCCGCCGCGCAGCGAGAAGCGCTCGGTCACGTCATAGCTGCCCGCCAGGTCGAAATAGTTATAGGCCTTGATCTTCGGGACCACGAAGTCCGCAGGGTCGGCCGTGCCGAAGCCGACCGTGTCGTTGGTCAGCTTGCCGATATACTGCCAGCGAAGCTGGAGCGTGAGCGGGCCGTTGTTCCAGGTGGTGGTCTGCGTCCAGCGCCATTTCGGATCGGGCCTGAGGCAGATCTTGCCGACCAGCCCGACGCATTCGTTGGTCGGCAGCAGGCTTGCGAACTGGAGATCGGTCTTGAGCTGGCGTGTCGCCGCGAAGGCCAGCCCCAGACTGCCCGCCGCGCCGATGTCGAAGCGGTACTGCAAGCCAATGTCGATGCCTTGCGAGCGCAGCTGGCCGATGTTGCGGCGGCTGACGTCGACGCCCACCGTCGTATCGCCATTAAGCCGGCCGGTCGGGCTTCGCGCGATGAGCGAGCAGAAGGTGCCGGAGGCGTCCTGTTCAATGCCATAGCAGATGTCCAGAACCGACTGTTCCGGTATCTGCAGGATCGCGTCCTTAACCTTGATGTCGAAGAAATCGACGGTCGCCGTGAAGCCGGGCAGCGCCCGCGGCTGGATCACCGCGCCGATCGTCCAGGTGGTCGATTTTTCGGGCACGAGATCGGGGTTGCCGCCGATGAAGTTGTTGATCTGTCCGGCGATCGGGCCGCCGACCGAACCGATCTGCGCGGCAGGCACGCCCGTGTCGATGCAGAGCTGGGTCAACGCCGGATTGCCGACGGGATTGGAATCGGCGCATGGGTCGAAGGTCGCATCGCCGGTTGAAGGCGTCTGGGGCTGGCCAATTTCGTTGATGTTGGGCGCGCGCACGGACCGCTGATACATCACCCGGACCCGAAGATCGTTGACCGGCTTCCAGTCGCCACCCAGCTTCCAGCTCCAGTTGGAATAGCTGTTGCCAACGCCCAGCGTCTTCACCTTGTTCTTGTAGTCGGCATAGCGGACGCCGCCTTCAAGGTTCAGTTCCTGGACGAAGGACATGTCCGAGACGAGCGGAAGCTTCAGTTCGGCATAGGCTTCCTTCACGTCATATTGCGCATCGATCGGAGTCGATCCGCCAAAGCCGATGCTGTTGCCAGCGATCAGATTGGCGTCCGGCCGGGCCTTGGATGTTTCCTTGCGGTATTCCACGCCCACCACGAAAGCGCCCGGCGTCGCTGCCATCGGCACGGTGAACGGCAGGTCGCCGGTCACGAAGCCGCCCGTCACGAACTGCGAGGTGCTGTCGTCCTGGTGCAGGTCCAGCCGGATGAACTCCGCCGCTTCCTCGCTCAAATTGCCCGGCCCGAAGATGTTGGCCGGAACGCAGCCGCCGCTCGGATCGACGCAGGCCCCTCCGGGGGTGACCTGAACCGCCTGGAACAGACGGTCATAGGCGACGTCGTTGACGAAATCCTGCGTGCGCTTCGTCTTGGCGTATTGCGCGAACACCTCCCAGCGCAAGGTGCCGGAGAATTCGCCGCGCAGCCCGCCGACGACCTGCCAGGCCTTGTTCTCATAGATGGAATCACGCGTTCCAAGCTCGGTCAGGCGGCGGCCCAGCGCGGCGGAGACGATGCCGTCCCCCGCCTCGTTTGCAGGCGTTGCCGGATCGTCCAGGTCAAAGCCCGCAAAGACCCCGCGCGCCTGTGCACTCAGGAACGGATTGTCCAGATAGTTGATGTCGAACGGGAAGAAGAAGGTGCCGGTCGGTGCGACGATGGTCGTGACCTTGCTCTTCGCCCATGACCCGCGCCCGTAGAACTCCAGACTGTCGCTGATCTCGTAATTGGCAAGGACGGTCGCGGTCCATTGCTCGTTCGGTGCCTGGAGGAGATTATAGGGGTTGAAGTTGAACGGCTCGAACGCGCCCGGGTTCGCCCCAAGGTCGATCAGATTGCCTCCAGCGTCGAACTGATAGCCGTCCGGTCCGAGATCGACGAAGCCCGGCGCATTGGTGAAGCTGCCGCCGGGGCTGAAATCGGCCGCGGCCAGCGCATCGAATGAATAACCCCTCGCGCCCTGATAGACGGCTTGCTCCTTGCGATAGGTGCCGTTGATGGTGATGTTGCCCCGCCCTTCGGCAAAGTTCGCGCCCGCAGTCAGGCTGAGCGCGGTCTTTTGTCCGTCGCCCCTCGTCGTCAGGCCGTATTGGGCATCGGCCTCTATCCCCTCGAAATCCTTGCGCATGATGAAGTTGACGACGCCCGAAATGGCGTCGGACCCATAGACGGCCGAAGCGCCGCCGGTCACCACTTCGACCCGCTCGATCAGCGCGGGCGGGATCATGTTGAGGTCGACGACGCCGTTCGAATCATAAGGAACGAAGCGCTTGCCGTCGACCAGCACCAGCGTGCGCTCCTCGCCGAGGTTGCGAAGGTCGACCGTGGCCGCGCCCTCATTGCCGTTGTTGGTGGCGCTGCCCCAGGCTGCGACCGCCTGCGGAATGTCGCGCAGATAATCCTCGACGCCGGACGTGCCGGAAAGCTTGATCGATTCCTGCGTCACAACCGAAACGGGGCTGGCGGCCTGAAGATCGGGCCGCGCAATGCGGGAGCCGGTCACGATGATGACATCTTCGGCCGACGCCATCGGAAGCACTGGCGCCTCTGATGGCGTCGTCTCCTGCGCGGCGGCAGGCGATGCAAGGGCGGCCGCCAGGGCGAACGCCGACAACACTGATCCACCGCGCAAAGCTGCGCGGCATACGCTGTCTGACTTGGTGCTCACTGTTACGTTTCCTTGAACAAGAGTTGCGCGTTCGCGGCCTCTCGATCATTCCCGGCCAGCGGGGTTGGCCGCTGAACGCTTTCCAACGGCGGGCGTCCCCGGCCATCGGGCATGAACAAATCGTGCGGAGTCGTAACGCCACTGTAAAGCAGCCGTTCACCCGCGGTTCATGCTTTCAGCGGCGATGTATCTTATTTGCAACAGTGTAAATAGTGTGCGAGCGGCCTTGTCCCGAGGACCGCTGTTCGCCTCGTGGCAGGCACATGAACGCCGTACGGCAAACGGGGCCGCGGCATTTCAACCTTTCAGAAAAACGTTTGTTCCGGTGTCGGCCGGTCAGCCCGTCAGCCGTCATCGCCCCGGCGGGAGGCGCCGGGCATCGTTCCGGCCACAAGCTCCGGGTCGAGACGCTGGTCAAGCCAGTTCACCGCCCAGTGCAGATGAGGCCCGGTGGAGCGGCCGGTGGTGCCCACCGTGCCGATCCGCTGGCCCCGGCGCACCCGTTCGCCGCGCCGCACGTCCACGCGCGACAGATGCAGATAGGCCGTGTTCACCCCCATGCCGTGATCGATGATCACCAGATTGCCCTCAAGGCTGAATTGCGGAGGGCTGGCAAGCGCCACCACACCATCCGCCGGAGCGACGATGGGCGTACCGCTCGGCACGGCGATGTCCACTCCGTAATGCGGATTGCGGGGCACACCGCCAAGGACACGCTGTGATCCGTACACGCCGGACATCCTCCCGATCACCGGCCAGATCCATCGCTGCTGCCAGCCGTCGCTTGCGTTTCTCTGCGCGCGCGCCTCCACGATCCGGGCGCGCTCTGCCTTCCTCAGCCGCTCATATTCGGGGCTTGGCTGCGACCGGCCCGGCAATCCGGGGATGCTCTGCACATCATATCGGCGCTGCGCGATCCTGATCCTTGCGATCAGGCGCGATCCGTCGGCCATGCGCGCCTCAACGGTAGAACGCTCCTGCGCATCGCGGTTGAAGCCAAGCGCGAACCGGCGGTTGGGCGCAAGCATCACCTGCCGCCCGTCGAGCGTCACCGATATGGCGTCGGGCGGCGCTTGCCCGATCGCATAGCCGCCCTGGGCGAGCGCCCCCTGAAAGGCAAAGGCGTTGTCGTCCACCCGCTCCAGCGGACGGATGGCGACCGGCGGCGGGAGAGGTGTGGGCGGCGGAGGCGGAACCGAAGGCGGCGCGCACCCTGCGACGGCCGCCACAAGGATCAGCGACAGCCGACCCGGCGGTTTCAGGATATGCCGGACTCCCGCTTCGCAGACGCTTCGGCAGACGCATAGGCCTCCTGCCGCTCCGCGCTCCAGTAGCGCAACCGATCGAGCGGAATCTGCTGGCCCGTCACCGCGCACAGCACATAATCCCCCGCCGACAGGACGCGGAAGGAACTGGAGAGATAATGGAGCCGGGCCTGCCGGCCTCCGTTCGACATCAGCATTTGAAAGAACCTCAAAGCAGCTTGGGTTGGCTCGACGACGCGGCGGCCGCCTTTTTGGGAGACGGCGCGCGCGGCGCGGATTCATCTGACCCTATCGTAGCATCGACGCCGCCGTCCGCAAATTGCAGAGATACGCGCCGCGCCGCTCGGGCGCCCGCCGCGCTGGTGACGACATGACCCGAAGTATCGGTCACCAAAGCATAGCCCCGGCGCAGAACCCCCTTGGGATTGAGGCTTTCGGCCACCCGCCACAGCCTTTCCAGCTGGCTCCCGGCTTCCTTCAGCCGCCGGTCCAGAAGCTGGGGCCGCAGCCGTGCGCCCACTGCATCCAGCGAGGCGCTTGCCCGCTGCGCACGGACTGCGAGCGCGCGGGGCAGGCGTTCCCCGATGTCATCGGCCCGCTGACGGGCAAGCCCCAGCAGCGCGCGCGGTGTCGGCAGGCGGCGGCCAAGCCCTTCCACCCGCTCCCGCCGCGACTCCAGCACCCGTTGGGCGCAGCGTTCCGCCCTGAGCGAAAGCTGGCGGACGGCGGTGATCAGATCGGCGCGGACCGGCACCGCCATTTCGGCGGCGGCGGTGGGCGTAGGCGCGCGGACATCGGCGGCGAAATCGCACAATGTCGTGTCCGTCTCATGTCCCACCGCCGAGATGGTGGGAATGCCGCTTTCGGCGACCGCCCGCACGACGATCTCCTCGTTGAAGGCCCAGAGATCCTCGATCGATCCGCCGCCCCGCGCCACGATCAGCAGATCTGGCCGATCCACGCCCGAGATGGCGTTGAAGCCCCTCACCGCCGCCGCCACCTGGGCGGCCGCCGTCTCGCCCTGCACCAGCACCGGCCAGACGATCACCCGGCGCGGGAAGCGATCTTCCAGCCGGTGCAATATGTCGCGGATCACCGCACCCGTCGGCGACGTCACGACGCCGATCAC
This sequence comes from Tardibacter chloracetimidivorans, assembly GCF_001890385.1. Taxonomy (NCBI): domain Bacteria; kingdom Pseudomonadati; phylum Pseudomonadota; class Alphaproteobacteria; order Sphingomonadales; family Sphingomonadaceae; genus Tardibacter; species Tardibacter chloracetimidivorans. The sequence continues at coordinate 2,383,486 of NZ_CP018221.1, forward strand.
TTCGGGCAGGAACGGCAGCGGGCGCTTGCGGGCAGGGTCGAACAGTCCTTCGGCCAGCAGCTTCCTGCGCCGTTGCTCCAGCAGCGCCATCAGCGCGCCCGCGCCCGCGATCTCCAGCCTTTCGATGACGATCTGGTATTTCGACCGGCCGGGATAGGTGGTGAGCTTGCCGGTGGCGATCACCTCAAGCCCGTCCTCGGGCGCAAAGCGCAGCGATTGCAGCACGCCTTTCCACATCACCCCGTCAAGCACGGCGTTGTCGTCCTTCAGGCACAGATAGCCGTGCCCCGACGCCGCCCGTTTCCATCCGGAAATCTCGCCCCGCACGCGGACATGGCCGAAACGGTCCTCCACCGTGCGCTTCAGCGCGTTCGACAGTTCGGATACGGAAAGGGCGGGCGAATTGCCTGAAGCACCTTCCTCGGCTACCAGCCGGGCATTCTCCTCGTTAAGGGTCGGATCATTGGGCACTGAAGTCATGAACGTCCTGCTTGTGGGCTCCGGCGGCCGGGAACATGCGCTGGCGTGGAAGCTGGCGCAATCGCCGCGTCTGGGCAAGCTCTGGGCCGCGCCCGGCAACGCCGGTATCGCAAACCATGGCGAATGTGTCGCCCTCAATGTGGCCGATCACGGCGAGGTCATTGCATTTTGCCGCGAGAACGAGATCGACCTGGTGGTGATCGGCCCGGAGCAGCCGCTGGTCGAAGGCTTGGCCAATGCTCTCGCGCAGGCGGGGATCAAGGCGTTCGGCCCATCGGCAAAGGCCGCGCAGCTTGAAGGATCGAAAGGCTTCACCAAGGATCTGTGCGCCCGCGCCGGCATCCCGACCGCCGCCTACGCGCGGTTCGACGATGCGAAGGCAGCGCGCGCCTATCTCGCGACGCAACCGGTGCCGGTCGTCATCAAGGCCGATGGCCTGGCCGCGGGCAAGGGCGTGGTGATCGCCACCACCCGCGAGGAGGCGGACGCCGCGGTCGACATGATGTTCGACGGCGGCTTTGGCGCGGCAGGCGCCGAAGTGGTGATCGAGGCCTTTCTGGAAGGCGAGGAAGCGAGCTTTTTCGCAATAACCGATGGCGAGACGGTGCTGCCCTTCGGTTCGGCGCAGGACCACAAGCGCGTGGGCGAGGGCGACACCGGCCCCAACACCGGCGGCATGGGCGCCTATTCGCCCGCGCGGGTGCTGACTCCCGCGCTTGAGGCGCAGGTGATGGCGGACATCGTCCTGCCGACGGTGAAGGCGATGGCGACGGAGGGAACGCCCTATCGCGGCGTGCTGTACGCAGGGCTGATGCTGACGGCGGACGGCCCCCAGCTTATCGAATACAACGCCCGCTTCGGCGACCCCGAATGCCAGGTGCTGATGATGCGGCTGGAAAGCGACCTTGTGGAACTGATCGACGCCGCCTGCTCCGGCAGGCTCGGCGAGATCGAACCGAAATGGCGGGACGAGGCGGCGCTGACCGTGGTGATGGCGGCGCAAGGCTATCCGGGGACACCCACCAAGGGCACGGTGATAGAAGGACTGGATGCGGCCGCCGGGACGGGAGCCATGGTCTTTCACGCCGGCACTGCCCGCGATGCCGAAGGGCGGATCATCGCCAACGGCGGCCGCGTACTCAACGTCACCGCGCTGGGGGCGACGGTGGGAGAGGCGCAGGCAGCCGCCTATCGTGCCGTCGACAGCATCCGCTGGCCCGGCGGCTTCTGCCGGCGCGACATCGGCTGGCGGGAAGTTGCAAGGGAAGGCGGATAACGTTTACCCATTGCAGCGGGACAGGGAGAAGGACAAGCCGCCAATGTCGAACCGCCTTCCGGTGATGCTGCTCGACCGATTGCTCAAGCGCCTGATACGGGAAGGCGAGCTTGTCACCACCTGGCCGGACGGTTCAACGACGCGTTACGGAAGCCCCACACCCGGCCGCGCCCCGGTTGCGATCACCATAGCCTCGCCCACCGCCGCCCGTCGGATCGCAACCAACCCCATGCTTGCTGCGGGCGAGGAGTTCATGTCGGGCGGCCTTCGGGTGCCCGATGACGACATCCTGCCGCTGCTCGATCTCGTCTCGCACAACATGCGCTGGGAATGGGGCAACAGGGCGCGCATGCTCCTGTCCAGCGGCCAGCGCTGGCTGTCGGGCCTGACCCAGCTGAACGACGCGGTGCGATCCAAGAAGAACGTCGCCCATCATTACGACCTGTCGGACCGGCTCTATGATCTTTTCCTCGACGCCGACCGCCAGTACAGCTGCGCCTATTTCACCGATCGGGACAACAGCCTTGAACAGGCGCAGACGGACAAGAAAGCCCATATCGCCGCCAAGCTGTGTCTGAAGCCGGGACAGAGGGTGCTCGACATCGGCTGCGGCTGGGGCGGGCTTGCGCTCTACCTCAACCGCGTCGCCGATGTGGACGTGCTGGGCATCACCCTGTCGGAGGAGCAGTTCGCCGTGGCCCAGCGCCGCGCCGCCGAGGCGGGCGTTTCCGACCGGGTGAAGTTCCAGCTTGTCGATTATCGCGCCCTCGCCGGGCAGTTCGACCGCATCGTCTCGGTCGGCATGTTCGAGCATGTCGGGCTGCCCAACTACCGCCGCTTCTGCGAGGTGGTACGCGACCGCATGACCGATGACGGAGTCGCGCTGCTCCACACCATCGGGCGCGCGGACGGGCCGGGCGTGACCGACCCCTGGACGCGCAAATACATCTTCCCCGGCGGCTATTCGCCCGCACTGTCCGAGGTGTTGCCCGCAATCGAGCAAAGCTGGCTGTGGGTGACTGACGTGGAGGTGCTCCGCCTCCATTACGCCTATACGATCGAGCATTGGTATGCCCGCGCGCGCGCCGCGCGGGACAGGATCGTCGCGCTATACGACGAACGCTTCTACCGGATGTGGACCTTCTATCTGGCAGGTGCGATCACGGCCTTCCGCAACGACGGGCACTGCAATTTCCAGATACAGCTTGCCCGCAAACGCGATTCCGTGCCCCTGACGCGCGACTATATCGCCGGGGCGGAAGCGCAGTACCGGGCGAAGGGGTAGGTCGAGAATTACCCCGATCCCGTCATGCCGAGACAAGTTCGGGATGACGAAATCGGGCCGGTTTGGTGATCAGGCCGCGGGCTTGGCCGCGGCCTTGTCTTTCACTCGCTACGCATCTTATCCCAAGCGGCCTTGCGCTCTTCAGGCGTCACCGTGCCGTCCTTGTTGGCGTCGGCCTTGCCGAACATTTCCAGCGGCTTGGCGGTGAATTCCGCCTTCGTCACTTTGCCGTCGCTGTTCGCGTCAAGCTTCGCGAACATGTCGCCTCGCATCTCGCCATGACCCATGTGGTGGCCGCGCATTATCTTGCGGTCGCCGCGCTTGCCATCGCCCCATTTTTCAGCGCGCGCCGCGTGTGCGGCGTCGAATTCGGCCTTGCTGATCTGGCCGTCCTTGTCGGTATCCATCGCCGTGAAGCGTTCGTTATGGCGTTCCGCACGCTTGGCGGCCCATTCCTTCTTCATCGCCTCGCGATGGGCGTCGCTTTCGGCCTTGGTGATCGCGCCATCCTTGTTCGTGTCGATCTTGGCGAACTTCTCGTCCAGCTTCTGCTGAAGCTGGGCGCGGGTCATCGGCTGGTCCTTGCCATGGCCATGATGCTCGGCAATTGCCATTCCCGGAACCGCAAGCACGCCGGCGGCCGCGGCCAGCAAGAGAATCTTCTTCATCCATCGTCTCCCGTGGTTGCCAGCCTTCCGGCCGACGCTGATTCGTTGAATAGACGGAATATCCTGTATCGCGCTTGAACAAGCGGTTGTGCAATGGCAAGGCGCGGCGCAATTCGTGCTGGATTCGGGGAGCAAGCGATGGCTGCGGGTTCGATCAACAAGGTGGTGCTGGCCTTTTCGGGCGGTCTGGACACCAGCGTCATCCTGAAATGGCTGCAGCAGACCTATGGTTGCGAGGTCGTGACCTTCACCGCCGACCTCGGCCAGGGGGAGGAGCTGGAACCTGCCCGGAAGAAGGCGGAGCTGATGGGCGTCCGGCAGATCTTCATCGACGATCTGCGCGAAGAATTCACCCGCGATTATGTTTTCCCGATGATGCGCGCCAATGCGCTGTACGAGGGGCTGTACCTGCTCGGCACCTCCATCGCGCGGCCGCTGATCGCCAAGCGCCAGATCGAGATCGCGCGCGAGGTGGGCGCCGACGCCGTCTCCCATGGCGCGACCGGCAAGGGCAACGACCAGGTGCGGTTCGAGCTTGGCTATTACGGCCTCAACCCCGACATCAAGGTGATCGCCCCCTGGCGCGAGTGGGATCTGACCAGCCGCACCGCGCTGATCGCCTTTGCCGAACAGCACCAGATTCCGGTGCCGAAGGACAAGCGCGGCGAAAGCCCCTTTTCGACGGACGCAAACCTTCTCCACACCTCGTCGGAAGGCAAGGTGCTGGAAGACCCGTGGGAAGAAGTGCCCGACTATGTCTATTCGCGCACGGTGAACCCCGAGGATGCGCCCGACCAGCCGGAATACATCACCATTGATTTCGAGCGCGGCGATGCGGTGGCCGTCAACGGCGAGGGCCTGTCGCCCGCAAGCCTGCTCGCGAGGCTGAACGACCTTGGCCGCGCGCATGGCATCGGCCGTCTGGACCTGGTGGAAAACCGCTTCGTCGGCATGAAATCGCGCGGCATGTACGAGACGCCGGGCGGGACCATCCTCCACACCGCGCACCGCGCTGTCGAGCAGCTCACGCTGGACCGGGGCGCGGCGCATCTGAAGGACGAGCTTGCCCCCCGCTATGCCGAGCTTGTCTACAACGGATTCTGGTTCAGCCCCGAGCGCGAGATGCTGCAGGCGGCGATCGACCACAGCCAGCAACAAGTGACGGGCACCGTCCGGCTGAAGCTCTACAAGGGCAGCGCCTGGGTGGTGGGCCGCAAATCGCCCAACAGCCTCTATTCGGAAAAGGTCGTGACGTTCGAGGACGACGCGGGCGCATATGACCAGCGTGACGCCGAGGGCTTCATCAAGCTCAACGCGCTGCGCCTGCGCCTGCTGGGCCGCCGCGAAGGGCTGTGAGGGGGCGGGTGGCAACCGCGATCTTCAACTGAACAAGTAGCAGCAGGACCATTATCGCTGGCCCCACGACCATGTAAGTGCGGCCCGGACCAAGAAGCAACGGCAGCAAGAACCCCGCAGTCAATCCCAGCTTTTCCATTGTGCTGTAGGAATAGTCCTGCCGAGCAGCGAAAAGAAGCGCCGCCGCCGAGACCACGGTCATGTCATAATTGAAGGCATAAGGCAGAGCGAGAAAGACTGCACTGGCAGCAATCAGGCCAATATCTGTGGTTTTGACGCCCCGGTGGCTCGCAAACAAGACAACGAGAATGGCAAGGGCAGCGCTTGCTGCCTGGACAGCATTGATCAGAGGTTCCGGAACATTCATCCGGAGCAGGCTGGCCGTAACGGTCGGCATCATACTGTGGAAGGCCGCCACTCCTCTGGTCAGCAGTTCCGCGTGGAAGCTCAAAGTGTGCAGCAAGTACACTGACCAACTGTTGAGGCCGAACATCGCACTGCTCACCAAGAAAAGCCCGCCGAGGGTCAGAATTGCATAAATGATTGCGGTCCAACGACGTTGAACCAGCAACACAAGAGCGATCAATATACCGAGGTGCGGCTTTATGGTCATCAGACCAAACATAATTCCAGCGGCCCGAGGCCGGTCATCCAACAGCCGCCAGCCTGCAAGCGCCAGCGCCCCGACGAGCAGACCATAGTGGCCAGCCCAAATGCAAACGAACGCGGCAGGGTTGCATAGCGCCAACAGGGTGGGCAGGCCTAGAGCATTGAAGTACGACCGAGCCGCGCAATAGAATGCGCCAATTCCTGCCAAAGTCCACACCACGAGCGCCAGCCAATAGGGCATGGGCGCAAAAAGCATTGCGATCGGCAGTGTGGAAGGCGGATAGGAATAGGCGTATACGTCTCTGATATTGAGCCTGTTCTCCAGAAACTGTCGATAGGCATCTATGTCGTAGACAATGGATGGTTGATTAATCCAGGCCAGCTTTCCGCCAATCCAGACATTGACAAAATCTCGGCCGATTACCGCATGCGGTCCAATCCGCACCCCCTCCAATCGGAAAAGATCGGCAGTCACCAGAACGGCGAAGCTGGCACATGTAAATAAGATCCAGACCCGTGCGAACGGAGCAAAGCCCGGCAATAATCTTTCGAGCCGGACCGACATGTTCATTCAGTTCGAAACTTTTCTCATGCGCTTAAACGCTGGCCGAAGACGTGGCGGATGAACCGCGTCGGGAAAGACACTTTCAACCCATGTGGGCGGGCAACTAGAAGCAACTGCCCACCCAGCATCAGCGCCAGCACGACAGGGCCGATCACGACGTCCTGCTGGCCCAGCCAGGGCAGCGCCAGCGGCAGGACGAAGCCGATGGCCAGCACCGTCTGCAGGCCAAGGCGGGTCCAGAAGCCTTCCCATTCCGATGCGCGGGCAAGGAACACCAGCGCCGCCAACGACACCACCGTCATGTCATAGTTGAAGGCGTAGGGCACCACCAGGAACACGGCCGTGGATGCGATGAGGCCAAGGTCCAGCGTGTCCACGCGCCTGCGGAACGCCTCGATCACCACGGCCACCGCGATCAGGGCGCTGACCGCCTGCCAGAACTTGGCCGTCGTTTCCGAATAGCCCAGCAGCAGGATCGCGGCGGATGTGGTCGGCATCATGTGATGGAACGACCGAGTCACCTCGCCCGTGAAAAGATCGGCCTGGAACAGCAGCGTCTTCAACACATAGACGGGCCACAATCCGAAGCCGAACAGGCTGCCCGACACCAGCGCCAGCGCGCCTGTCGCCGCCGCCGCCCAGCCGATCGCAGCCCAGTCCCTGCGCAGCAAAAGCACCAGCGCCACAAGCACGCCCAGATGCGGCTTGATCGTCATGATGCCGAAGATGATCCCGGCGCGCCTGGGATGCGTATCCAGCCACCGCCAGCCGTAAAGCGCCAGCGCCCCCACCAGAAAGCCGTAATGGCCCGCCCATATATTGACGAGGCTGCCCGGCAGGATCAGCGCGACCAGAATCGGCAGGCGCACCCGCGACAGATAGGGCCGCGCGGCATGGCAGAACAAAGCCGCGCCAACTGCCGTCCACAGCGCCAGCGCCACCGGATAGGAGAAAAGGCTGAACGGCACGGCCAGCAACAGCGTGTGCGGCGGATAGGAATAGGCGTAGATGCCGCCAAGCTCCATCGCCTTGCGCAGGACGAACCGATAGGCGGGCACGTCATAGATGACGCCGAGATCGCCCAGCCGCGCGAGCAGGCCGCCCGTCCACACATTCACGAAATCGCGGCCGATCAGCACCTGTCGCGAGACGTGGAGTCCGGTCAGCCGCTCCAGGTCGAAAAGGTAGAGCCGCCGGGCGAAGTAGAAGGCCGTGGCCCAGGCCGCCAGCCCGAGGAGGCCGAAGGTGGGAAGGCGGGCGCTGATCTGGGCGCGCACCCAGAGCAGGCCCAACAGGAGCCCGCGCCAGACCGTCCAGCCCTCATGTCCGCGCTCAAGATCCATATGCCCCCAACCACCAATATGGCGTCGACCCGGCGGCCTCAGCCATGCGCCTCACCGGGCAGCGGCAACGCCATAATGCATCGGCGGCGGAATATACAGAGGTGGGTCATTCATCCAGTGGGATGAACGGCGGCCGCGGGATGAGGCTTTGCGCCTCGCGCAGCTTTTCGCCCCAGGAACGGGACAATTCCGTGAAATAGGGATCGCCCCGCTCAATGCGGAAGGGCTGCGCCTCCTGCCCCTCTCCGTTCCTGAGCGTCACCATGTCTATCGGAAGGCCCACCGCCAGATTGGACCGCATGGTCGAATCGAACGAGATCAGGCCGATCTTCACCGCCTCATTGAGCGGCGTGCCGTAATCGAGCGAGCGGTCGAGGATCGGCTTGCCATATTTGAACTCGCCGATCTGCAGATAGGGTGTATCCGGCTGACATTCGATCGCGTTGCCCGCGTCATAGATCATGTAGAGGCGCAGCGCCTCGCCGCCGACGCGGCCGCCCAGCAGCATGGTCGCGCCAAAGGCTATGCCTTCATCGGCATGGAGGCCGCTCGTCACCTCGTCACGGGTCTCGCGCAATATCCGCCCGACGAGCTGCACCGCGCGAAATACCGACGGCACCGTCCACAGCGTTTCATGCTCGCCGGTCTCGGGGTTCAATATGCCCTCTTCCAGCTTTGAAAGGGTAGACTGGGTGACCGAAAGATTGCCCGCAGTCGCGATCGCGATGAAGCGGTCGTCACCCTCATATATATGCAGCTTGCGATAGACCGAGATGTTGTCCACGCCCGCATTGGTGCGGGTGTCGGCCATCATCACCAACCCCGCTTCTATCAGCATCCCCACGCAATAGGTCATGTTCGTTCGCTCAAGACTGTGACTGCGACTGTGCCTGCCCGGGCCTTACATGCAAGCCGACGGACATGGTTTCCAGCCCGCCCCCATAGCGCGCGCCGGCGACCGGAGCAGCATCACGATAATCGAGACCAGCTGCAACGCGAACATAATGCTCGTCGGCGCAAATGCCGTTGGCGGGGTCGAACGCCACCCAGCCCAGTCCCGGCACATGCGCTTCCGCCCAGGCGTGGGCCGCCTCCTGAAGCTCCGCCCCGTCCTGCCGAAGCAGATGGCCCGATATATAGCGCGCGGGCAGGCCCTGGCTGCGTGCGGCGGCGATAAAGACATGGGCCAGATCCTGGCAGACCCCGCTCCGGGCGGCGAAGGCGGAGGCTGCGTCCGTCAATATGGATGTCGTTCCGGTATCGAAGCGCAGGCCCGTGTGGACTGCACCCAACAGCGTATGCAGCCGCTCCAGCGGATCGCGCGTGGCGTCGCCCATCGCCTGACGCGCGAAATCGGCGATCGCCCCGTCCGCCGTGGCAAGCGGCGTGGGGCGGAGATAGACGGCCGGAGGCAGAGGCTCCGACACCCCTTCCACCACCCCGCTGCCGGGCGTGGTATCCACCTGGCCGATGGTCTCGATCGTCAGACTTTCCACCGGATGATCAACTGTCATCATGTGACAGAGGTTGCCGTGCGCATCGGTGAAGGGACGGAGGCGGGCGTCGCAATCCACCTCGATACGCCAGTCGATCACGGATTGATGCGCGGTCGAACGGGGCGTCAGGCGCAGAATCTGGATCACCGACCTGACAGGCAGGCTGTAGCCATATTGGGTCAGGTGATCGATCCGGATACGCATGGTTCAGCTTCAGAAGAGGAACTGTTCGGCAACCGCCAGGCTGAGACGGTTGCTGTCGGAGATGAACCCCGCCAGGAACTCGTGCAAGCCCGACTGGAAGATTTCCTCAATGTTCCGGTCGGTCAGGCAGGCCTGCAACGCACGGACCTGCCGGTCGGCCGGGCCCGTGCGGCCGCTGGTCCTGCGAAGCTGTGCGAGCAGTGCGTTCGCCTCCACCATGCAGGCCGCAAGCGAGCGCGGCATTTCCTCGCGCAGGATCATCAGATCGGCGATCAGCCATGGTTGCAGCCCCTCGCGATAGACCCAGCGATAGGCAGTGACTGCCGAGACGCTGCGCAACAGCGCCGTCCACTGCGCCTGATCCAGCGCCCCACCTACCTGTTCGCCCTTGGGCAGCAGCACATGATATTTGACGTCAAGAAGCCGCGCGGTGTTGTCGGCCCGCTCCAGCACAAGGCCCAGTTGCAGGAACCAGCACGGCTCGTTCCGCAGCATGGTGCGGTGGAGGGCGCCCTCGAAGGTGCGGCCCACTTCCTTCACCCAGTCGAGGAAAGGCTGGAGGTCGCCGCCGCGCGCGTTGCGCGCACGGGGCCGGAAGCTCATCCAGGCGTCGTTCAGCGTCTCGAAGCATTCGCGGGTCAGCGCGGTGCGGACGGTCCTGCCGTCGTTCCGCGCCTTTTCCAGACAGGAGATGATCGAGCTTGGGTTGCCCTGGTCGAAGGCCAGGAAATGCGTGACCATCTCCCTGGTGGCGGTGGCGAGATCGCCGTCGAACAGGCCCGCCGAGCCCGAGGCCTGCATTGCGCTGGTCCAGTCGCTCTGCGTTTCGGTGAACGGCAGGAGGTCGAACTGAAGCGCCGCCTCGATCAGCCGGGCGGTGAAATCCGCGCGTTCGATGTGGCGGCCGATCCAGTAGAGGCTGGATGCCGCGCGCGACAGCATCACCGCCGCCCTCCGTCATGGAGCACCCAGGTGTCCTTGGTGCCGCCGCCCTGGCTGGAATTGACGACGAGCGATCCTTCGGTCAGCGCCACCCGGGTCAGACCGCCCGGAACGATGGTGCTGCCCGTGGCCCCGGTCAGGATGAAGGGCCGCAGGTCGACATGGCGCGGAGCCAGGCCCTTGGCGGTCAGCGTCGGACAAGTGGAGAGCGCGAGCGTGGGCTGGGCGATGAATCGTTCCGGCGACGCGACGATGCGCGCCCTGAACGCCTCGATTTCCGCCGCGGTCGCGGTCGGCCCCACCAGCATGCCATAGCCACCCGATCCGTCGACCAGCTTCACGACCAGTTCGGGCAGCCGGTCCAGCACATAGGCGAGCGCGTCGGGCTCGCGGCAGCGATGGGTCTCGACATTGGGCAATATGGCGTCCTCGCCGCTGTAGAAGCGGACGATCTCGGGCATGTAGCTGTAGATCGCCTTGTCGTCGGCGATGCCCGTGCCGGGCGCGTTGACGACGGTGACGTTGCCCGCCGAATAGGCGTCCATCAGCCCCGGCAGCCCAAGCATGGAATCGGGCCTGAACATCAGCGGATCGAGGTAGTCATCGTCCACGCGGCGGTAGATCACGTCCACGCGCCTGGGGCCTTCGGTGGTCCGCATGTAGACGGCGCGGTCGCGCACGAACAGGTCGTTGCCTTCCACCAGTTCCACGCCGATCCGGTCGGCAAGAAAGCTGTGCTCGTAAAAGGCCGAGTTGAACGGCCCGGGAGTCATCACCACGCAGCAGGGGTCGCGCCCCGCCCCCGGCGGCGCGACCGATCGCATCATCGCCAGCAGCGTATCGGGATAATGTTCGACCGGACGCACCTTGTGACGCGCCAGAAGGCCGGGGAAAAGGCGCTGCATCGCCTCGCGGTCTTCCAGCATATAGGACACGCCCGACGGCGTCCGTGCATTGTCCTCCAGCACGAAGAAGCTGTCGGGGCCGGTGCGGACAAGATCGGTGCCGCAGATATGCGCCCAGACGCCGTGCGGCGGCTTGATGCGAGTCATCGGCAGCCGGAACTGCGGATTGGCGAGGACCAGTTCTTCGGGGATCAGCCCCGCGCTCAGGATCTCGCGGCGGCCATAGATGTCGCAGAGAAAGGCGTTGATCGCGGATACACGCTGCTCAAGCCCACGTTCAAGCCGCGCCCATTCGTCGCTTGAAATCACGCGGGGCACGATGTCGAACGGGATGATCCGCTCCTCGGCGGCGTCATCGCCATAGACGGCAAAGGTAATTCCCAATTTTCTGAAGATCGTCTCGGCAGCATCCTGCCGTTGCAGCAGTTCGTCATGCGGGGTGTTTTCAAGCCAGGAAGCGACTTCCTCATAAGGTGGCCGGACGCCGTCGCCCTCTTCGCCGCCCCACATTTCGTCAAACGCTGGCCCCGGCATCCACCCTCCCAGAGTCGTGTTCCTGAGCATGCTGCGCCAAGTTGCTGCACTGCACAAGTGGGCTTAACCAAAATGTCACGGAAGGACGAAAGACCGCGCCCACCGAGGTGCGGCCATTGTGCAACACCCGGCCGGGGAACGAGCCGCCAACGAAACCCGTTGCTGTTCAAGCCGTTGTGACAGTCCGCGGTTCGCCGTGATGTGTGACAGTAGTTTGGAGTAGCTTATGTTCAGAATTTTGACTGCCCTGGCGCTGGCCGCCGGGATCTCTTCCGCCGCTTCGGCTCAGGAAATGACGGCGCCCGATGGAACCGAGGCCTTTGGAATCGAGCCCTATGTCGGGGTGCTCGGCGGTTATCACTCCTTCGACCGCGACAGCGAATTCGGCACTGTTCCCGGAAGAAGCCGCTTTGACGGTGCGGTGATCAGCGGAATCGCGGGCGTGAACGTGCCGCTTGGGCCGATAGTCATCGGTGCCGAGGGCAATGTCGGCAAGGGCTTCGGCGACATTGACTGGGAATATGGAGTCGCGGGCCGCGCCGGTTTTCGTGCCGGTGAAAGCGGCCTCATCTTTGCGTCTGCCGGCTATCAATGGGTGAACGGCAAGGGCAATCGCGGCTTTTCCGACCAGAAGGACTGGATCTACGGTCTGGGTCTTGAAGTCGGACCCAAGGACATCGGACTTGGCGGCCTGACTGGCAACAGCGGCGCACGGCTGCGCCTGCAGGCCCAGACCTATGATTTCGACAGCATCCGCCCGATGGCGGGCGTGGTCTTCCACTTTTAGGGCTGCGCAGTCTGCGGCCGCCGCACCGTTGGCGGCCGCAGACTGCGCATCGGCGATTGCATCAGGCGCATTTGCCCCCTGCACTCCGGCGCGATAGGACATGGGTCCCATGGACGCCTTACTCCTCGCTCGAGTGCAGTTCGCCTTCACGGTCAGCTTCCATTTCATTTTTCCAGCCTTTTCCATCGGTCTCGCCAGCTATCTGATGGTGCTGGAAGGCCTGTGGCTGAAAACCGGCCGAGGGGTTTACGCCAATCTCTACCGCTATTGGCTGAAGATCTTCGCCATCACCTTTGCGATGGGCGTGGTGTCGGGCATCGTCATGTCCTACCAGTTCGGCACCAACTGGTCCGTCTTTTCAGACAAGGCCGGCCCGGTGATCGGCCCGCTGATGGCCTATGAGGTGCTGACGGCCTTCTTCCTGGAAGCGGGCTTTCTCGGCGTCATGCTGTTCGGCATCAACAAGGTGGGCAAGGGCCTGCATTTCGCCGCGACCTGCGCGGTGGCGATCGGCACCTTCATCTCCGCCTTCTGGATATTGTCCGTCAACAGCTGGATGCAGACTCCGACCGGTTTCGAGATGGGGGCCAACGGCCAGTTCCTTCCGGGCGAAAGCTGGCCTGCCATCATCTTCAACCCCAGCTTTCCCTACCGGCTGTTCCATACCGTCACTGCCGCCTATCTCACTACCGCCTTCGTCGTGGGCGGCGTGGGCGCCTGGCACCTGCTGAAGGACCGGGCAAACCCCGGCGCGCGCAAGATGTTCTCCATGGCGATGTGGATGGCGGCGCTGGTCGCGCCCGTCCAGATCGTCGCGGGCGATCTCCACGGCCTCAACACGCTGGAGCATCAGCCCGCAAAGATCATGGCGATGGAAGGCCATTACCAGAGCCACCCCGAAGGCGCGCCGCTGATCCTGGTCGGCATTCCGAACAGCGCCGAAAAGCGGGTGGACCACGCCGTCCAGATCCCGAAGGCGTCCTCGCTGATCCTGAAGCACGACGCAAACGCCCCGCTTGCCGGGCTGGACACCATCCCGGAGGACGAGCATCCGCCTGTGGGAGTCGTCTTCTGGTCTTTCCGCATCATGGTCGCGCTCGGCTTTGCGATGCTTGGCGTCGGCCTGTGGAGTCTCGTCGCGCGCGCCCGCAGATCGCTGTACGACTGGCCGTGGCTTCACAAGGCGGCCGTGCTGATGGGGCCTTCCGGATTCGTCGCGGTGATCGCAGGCTGGGTGACGACCGAGGTCGGCCGCCAGCCATGGACGGTCTACGGGCTGCTGAGGACGGCCGATTCGGTTTCGCCGCTCGACGCGCCCGCCGTCGCGGCATCGCTCCTCGCCTTCGTCATCGTCTATTTCGCGGTGTTCGGCGCGGGCACATGGTACATATTGCGGCTGATGGCGAAACCGCCCGAGCCGCATGAAAGCGCGACATTGGCCGGCCCCGTCCGCACCGCCGGAATCACCCCCGCCTCTCAGATCGGAGGGACGCACTGATGGATCTGACCGTCATCTGGGCCGCCATCATCGCCTTTGCGGTTGCCGCTTATGTGGTGATGGACGGCTTTGATCTGGGCATCGGCATCCTCTTCCCCGGCTTCCGCGTGGGCGGCGAGCGCGACATGGCGATGAACAGCATCGCACCCGTCTGGGACGGGAACGAGACGTGGCTGGTGCTTGGCGGCGGTGGGCTGCTCGCCGCATTCCCGCTGGCCTATGCGATCGTGCTGCCCGCGCTCTATGCGCCGCTCATCGTGATGCTGCTCGGCCTCATCTTCCGTGGCGTCGCGTTCGAGTTCCGCTGGCGCGACCCGGCGCACCGCGCGGGCTGGGACGCCGCCTTTTGTGCGGGCTCGCTTGCCGCCACGCTTGCCCAGGGGATCACGCTCGGCGCGCTGCTTCAGGGCATCACGGTTGAAGGCCGCGCCTATGCGGGCGGCTGGTGGGAGTGGCTGTCGCCCTTTTCTCTGCTGACCGGCGTCAGCCTCGCCATCGGCTATGCGCTGCTCGGCTCGTGCTGGCTGATCTGGAAGACGTCTGGCGCGGTGCAGGCGGATGCGCAGCGCCTCGCCCGCCCGCTGACACCAGCGCTTCTCGTCGCGATTGCGGCGGTCAGCGCCTATACCCCCTTTCTGGAAGGCCAGTATTACGAGCGCTGGTTCACCTCGCCCGGCATCTTCGCTTCGGTGCCGATGCCGCTGCTGGTGGCGGGCGCGGGCTATCTGCTGTGGCGGTCCATCGGCCGCACGGGGCAAGCCGGGGGCCGCGACTGGCTGCCGTTTCTCCTCACCCTCATCATATTCGCCCTGTCGATGATCGGCCTCGCCATCTCCATCTGGCCCGATGTCGTGCCGGGGCGGGTGACGATATGGGAAGCGGCGGCCCCTGAACGCAGCCAGATCTTCATGCTGGTCGGCGCGGGCATATTGGTGCCGATCATCCTCGGCTATACCATCTGGGCCTATTGGGTGTTCCGGGGAAAGGTTGATGAGGCAGGCTATCACTGACCCGCCGCCCGCTCCCTGGTGGAAGCGGCTGGCCTGGTTTGTCGGCATCTGGGCGGCCAGCGTCGCCGCGCTCGGTCTTGTGGCCTTCCTGATCCGCCTGTGGATCGGGGCAGACTGATGCGCCGACCGGTCGCGGCCACCTTCACCCTTGCGGCACTTGTGATGTCGTCACCCGCCCATGCCGAGGAATTGTGGGTCGGCGTCTATGCGCATGACGTGACTCCGATTTCGGCGACCGAGTTCGAATCGGGCGTGGACGTTCAGCTCGGCTGGCGGGGCAAAGCTTTCGAGGCGCTTGGCAGCATCGGCCGGCCCGCACCCTATGCCTTTGTGGGCGTGAATGCGGGCAGCGGCACCGATTACGCGGCGGCGGGGCTGAGCTGGCGCTGGGGAAGCAGCGTCTATGTGCGTCCCGGCATCGGCATCGCCGTACATGACGGCCCGCTCTATGCGGTGCGCAAGGGCCGCCGGGTCGATCTTGGATCGCGCGTGCTGTTCGAGCCGGAGCTTGCCGTGGGGGTTCAGATAAATCCCCGGCTCACCGCCGAACTTTCATGGGTCCACATGAGCCATGCGACCCTGTTCAGCCGGCAGAACCGGGGAATGGACAATATCGGCGCCCGCCTTGTCTGGCGGCTGCCCTGACGATCAGACAGCCTGGGAGTGAAGCCCGCTTGGCCGGGCGATCTCGCACAGCGCCTCACCGGCCTCATCCTCTTCGCCGGGGGCCAGATCGCTGAGCGATACAATGCCGCACAAGCGCTTGTCGCGGTCCAGCACCGGCAGGCGGCGCACCTGGATTTCGCCCATGTTGATAAGCACGTCCTCGACGTCCTGATCCTCGAAGCAATAGAGCACTTCCTGGCTCATCACATCGCCGACCCGGGTGTCGGGAGACCGGCCCAGCGCAACGCCCCTGACCGCGATGTCACGATCGGTGATGATGCCGATCAGCCGCTCGCCGTCGCTCACCGGCAGGATTCCGGCGTCGATTTCCGCCATGATGCGGGCGGTGTTCTGCAAGGTCGTGTCGGGATCGACGATTTCCACCTCGCGCGTCATGCATTCGCTCACCTTCATGATGACCTCCATCCGTTCCGTTCGGGAGATAACAGCCTTCGGCGTCAATGCCCGCAAGGCTAAGCCCATACGGTTGCCGGGGACCAAGGTTCCGCGTTTTCAGAGCCACTCGGAAATGTCGTCAGACAAACGCACCCGCAAACAGGATGACCGCCCCGACGATGATCAGCGCAAAGGCCGGAAGCTCCGCGCTGAGGCTCAGCCTGCGGCCGCGACCGGCGGGTTCAAGCGTATCGGCGGATTTGGTGGGAGCGGGCTCGGGGTCGCTCAGACGGCCGCGCCTGGTGGTCGTCATTGCCGCCCAGACAACGCCCGCCACGATCAATATTGCCCCGATCCAGATTGCGGGCATGACACTCTCCTTCCATCACAACCCGACGCGCCCGCATTCGTTCCCGCGCCGCATCGATGGACAAGCGTCTGGAAAGACCCGTGCTCGGCTGCGTTGATCCGCTGGGAGCCACAAAGCCGGAGGCGGCAATGGAAAAGAGCAACAGCCAGTCCGCCTGGGCGGCGATCAGGGAAGAGGCAAGGGGCTGCACGCGCTGTTCCCTCCACCTGTGCGGGACGCAGACGGTGTTCGGCGAGGGGCCGGTCGACGCGTCGCTGATGCTGGTGGGCGAGCAGCCGGGCGACAGCGAGGATCTGGAAGGACGGCCTTTCGTCGGCCCGGCCGGACGTCTTCTCGACAAGGCACTTGGCGACGCCGGTATCGACCGGGCGCGGACCTATGTCACCAATGCGGTCAAGCACTTCAAGTTCAAGCCGCGCGGCAAGCGGCGCATCCATGAAAAGCCGAACGCGGGGGAGATTGCCGCCTGCCGCTGGTGGTATGAGCAGGAGCGACTGCTGATCCGCCCGCGCGTGACGGTTGCGATGGGTGCTACGGCGGCGCGGTCCGTGCTCGGCAAGGCAGTGACGATCTCCGCCACGCGCGGCCGCTCCCACGCCCTGCCCGATGGCGGCGAGGCCCGCGTCACCATTCACCCGAGCTTTCTGCTGCGCATCGACGACCACGCCCGCGCGGCCGCCGAATATGAGCACTTCGTCGAGGATCTGCGCGCCGCCGAGGCCTTGGTGTAGACGGCGCGCCTCCCGCTCAGGCTGCGGCGCGGACGACGGGCGACGCCTCCACCTCGCGTTGCAGGCGCTTTGCCGACGGACTTGCGGGCTTGTGGGCGAGCCGTTCGGCCACCAGCGCTTCCGCCAGCTGCCGCATCCCGCCCCGGCGCGCCGCGTGAAGCGCGGTCAGCGAGAGCAAGTCCCGCTGCGCATGTGACCCGCCGAGGCGCTGGCCGATGCCCCGCACCGCCAGGATATTGTCCACGGCGACGTCATGACGCCCGTTGGCGAACGCAAGAAATCCCTCGGCGAGCGGCAGACCGACTTCCCGCGCCATATGGCCGTTGTCGTCACTCCCGGCAGCCGAACGGCGCACCGCCTCGACGATACGCTCGGTGTCCGCCATCCGTCCCGCGCCGATGAACGCCATCAGTGCATGAAGATCGTTGAAGGCGTAATAGCCGTCGGCGGTCACATCGGCCCAGCAGTCCGCCAGCGCCGCAAAGCGGTTGCCCGTGTCGACTCCGTCGAGATGGAGCCGCCAGAGCAGGGCCGATGCATCGATCCACTCCATCAGCACCTTTCCGTCAGCGACGGGACGAACCCGGCTGTCGTACAGCGACAGCGCCTCGGCATGGTCGTTGCGGTCGAGGTGCAGCAGCGCGAGATGCCACCAGTTGTGATAGGAAAAGCCGTTTTCCGGCCCCATCGCCTGAATATTGCCGCGCAGCCAGGGAATGCCGCGGTCCGTGTCGCCGCGCATCTCATGGACGTGCGCCACCGCATGGACCGCCCATCCGTCGCGCGGCTCAAGCGCAACCGCCTCGCTCCCCATGTCCTCGGCCCGCGCGAAATCGCCGCACTCCTCCAGCCCGAAAGCGGCCATGCCGAGAACCGCGTGCCTGCCGTCGTCCTCGCGGCCGAACGCCCGCAGCGCCTGAAGCGGCCAGTCGCGCAATTCGGCCTGTCGGCCGACGAAGAAGCAGCCGACATGCGCCGATTGCAGCGCCAGCAGGTCGCGCGGGTTTTCCAGCGCTAACCGCGCAAAGCCGGTGACCGCCTTGTGGAGCCTGCCTTCCAGCCAGTCCCGCGCCGCCGCCAGATGCATGCGCTCTGCATCATTGCCGCCCGAGGCGAACCCCGCCCGGAGCGACCGTTCGGCCTCCGCGTCATAAGCCTTGTCGGCCTGCTGCACGAGCACCGCCGCCCTTGCCGCCCAGGCCATGGTGAAATCGGGGTCGTCGTCCAGCGCCGCATCGAGCGCGGCGATCGGATCGCCCTCATAAAGCCGGATCAGCAGCAGCGCCTCGTTGTAGCGGTCGAGCGCCGCCTGCGAAGACGTGGAAACATCATTGCCATAGCGGTCGGCCAGCATGGTTGGGTCCTCTCTTGTCGGATTCGGGTGGACGGCGGTGCGTCCGAATGCCCCGATGAATAGACCCAGGTTGAGGCGGGAAATAGCGGAGCCATGGTTCACATCGGGACATATCCATAAAAACGTTCAAAATCAGTACCTTGTGAACAAGATCTGGCCGAAAGCCCCCCGCCCGATGTGGTTATGGCCCCGCCAACTGCACTCATGGTATGGTTATCGTCATGTCAGCAACCGCCGTCCTTGCCAGGGGGCAGCAGACGCGCGAGCGGATTCTGGAAGCGGCCGAGCGCGCTGTGCTGCAAAAAGGGTTCAAGTCGACGTCGATCGAAGAGATCGTCGTGGCGGCCGGAATCACGCGCAACGGATTTTTCTATCATTTCCCCGACAAGCACGCGCTCGCCAAGGCCCTGCTGGTCCGCTACATCGCGCATGACGACGCGCTGATCGGAGGCCTTCTCGACCGCGCCGACGAACTGGTCGACGATCCGCTTCAGGCATATCTCGCCTTTCTGAAAATGTTTTCGGAGGTGATGGCCGACCTGCCCGACCGGCATCCCGGATGCCTGGTCGCTTCCTACTGCTATCAGGATCAGGTCTTCAGCCGCGAGATAAGGGCGCTCAGCGCCGAAACCATGATCCGCTGGCGCAACCACTTCCGCGCCCGGCTGGACATGATCGCACGCCACTATGCTCCCGGTCTTCCCGTCGATCTCGATGCGCTCGCGGACATGGTGCTGGTGCTGGTGGAAGGCGGGATCATCATGGACAAGGTCCACAGGGGCAAGGGCGTGCTGCCACGGCAGCTGATGCTTGCACGAACCTTTATCGGCTTGCTGTTCGAACGGGCGCGGGCGTGAAGGCGGCGACGCTCAGCAGGGGCGAGCGGACGCGCGAACTGCTGCTCGACCTCGCCGAAAGCGCGGTGCTGGAAAAGGGCTATGCCGCCACCTCGATAGAGGAGCTGATCGCAGCAGCCGGCATCACGAAGAGCGGCTTCTTCTATCACTTCGACGGCAAGCCAGCGCTGGCCAAGGCGCTGATGCAGCGCGACAACCAGCGAACGGAGGCCGCCTTCGAATCGATCTTCGGCATGGCGGCGGCCCGATATGCCGATCCGCTGGCCGCGCTGCTGGACGGCCTTGTCGAACTGGGCGAGATGGCGGCGGTGTCCCCCAACGCGTATCCGGGCTGCCTCGCTGCCGCCTTTTCCTATCAGGAAGCGCAGTTCGACGACGATCACCATGCGCTGATGCGCGAAGGATTCCTGATGCGCCGCCGCCAGATCCGCAAGCGGCTGGACAAGGTGGCGGCATCGGCCTCCCCGCGCGTGGCCGTTGGCCTTGATGACCTGGCCGACATGGGCATCGCCGTCATCCAGGGCGCGATCGTGCTGGAGCGGGTACGCGGAGAGCCGGGCATATTGGCGCAGCAGGTCGATCTTTACGGCGCGTTCATCCGACGTCTGTTCCAGCCGGTCTGAACCTTCCTCCATCTTGATCCATTCTTCTCCGGGTTGCGCCGCAACCCGATTTTCTGTCGTATGGCGCCATTATCCGGGAGACGTTGATTGGCGAAGGCAAGCGAGGCGAGGCTTCTGGTGCGGAACGCGGTGACCGGCGACATCGCCGGAATCCGGGCGCTGATAGCGCGCGTCTATCCGCACATGGGCAATTACAGCACCGGCATGATCCGGGGCCAGATCAACAACTTTCCCGAAGGCCAGTTCGTCGCCGTGTTCGAGGACAAGATCGTCGGCTATTGCGCCTCCTCGCGCATCGACGAGAATGTGGCGCTGAGCCCGCATGACTGGGAGACTATCAGCGGCAACGGCTTCGGCAGCCGCCACGACCCGACCGGCGACTGGCTCTATGGAATTGAAATGGCAGTCGACGAGCGCAGGCGGGGGCTGCGCATCGGCAAGCGGCTCTATGAGGCGCGCCGGACGCTGGCCGAACGGCTTGAGCTGAAGGGCATCGTCTTCGGCGGACGCATGCCCGGCTTCCGTCGCGCCAGACGCCGCGCGGACGGGCCGGAGGACTATATCGAGAAGGTCCGCGAGGGGAAGCTGCGCGATCCGGTGATCGGCTTCCAGTTCGCCAACGGCTTCGCGCCCATCGGCGTGCTGGCGGACTATCTGCCCGACGATCAGGCATCGTGCGGCTTTGCAGCGCACATGGTCTGGCGCAATCCCTATGTCGATCCCAACGAGCCGCCGTCGTTCAGGGTGCCGCGCGACGTGGAAAGCGTGCGGCTTGCGACGGTGCAATTGCAGGCGCGCCCGGTGAAGGACTTCGCCGAGTTCATCCACAACATCGAGTATTTCGTCGATGTCGCGTCCAACTACAGCGCCGATTTCGTCGTCTTTCCCGAGCTTTTCACCCTCTCACTGCTGTCGTTCGAGCCTGAGCAGCTCTCGGCGACCGAAGCGATCGACCGGCTGACGGCGCATCGCGGTCCGCTGGTGAAGGAACTCTCGCGGATGGCGCTTCGCTACAACGTCAATATCGTCGGCGGATCGCACCCCACCCGCACCGACGACGGCGACATCCAGAACGTGGCCTATGTCTGCCTGCGCGACGGTTCCGTCCATGAGCAGGAGAAGATCCATCCCACGCCAAACGAAGCCTATTGGTGGAAGATCAAGGGCGGCGACGGACTGAACGTGATCCAGACCGACGTCGGCCCCATCGGCGTGCTCATCTGCTATGACAGCGAGTTCCCCGAACTGGCGCGGCGGCTGGTGGACGAGGGCGCGCGCATCATCTTCGTTCCCTTCTGCACCGACAATCGCCAGGGCTATATGCGCGTGCGCTATTGCGCCCAGGCCCGCGCGGTGGAGAATCAGTGCTTCGTCGTGATGTCGGGCAATGTCGGCAATCTGCCCGGCGTGGAGAACATGGACGTTCAATATGCCCAGTCGTGCATCCTGACGCCCTGCGACTTTCCATTTGCGCGCGACGGCATCGCGGCGGAGGCAAGCGAGAATATCGAGACTCTGACCATCGCCGACGTGAACCTTTCCGACCTCACCTGGGCCAGGGCCGAAGGGACCGTGCGCAACCTCACCGACCGCCGCTTCGATCTTTACCGGATCGACTGGAGCAAGGGCGGCGCGTCGCAACGCCCTGCTCCGGACGCTCAACCCGCCGGGCCGAAGGGGCCGGGCGGCGGCTGACCAAGGTCAGGCGATCGCCCTGGCGGCCAGCGCAAGCGCACCCAGCGGCCCCGCTTTTTTGCCAAGGGCGGGCGGCGCGACATAGGCGGAGAGCGGCCCGGCGAGCCGAAGCACGCCGCCGTAATCCGCGATGCTTTCGGCGAGCCTTGCCCGGAGAAGAGGGAAGAGCTGCGGCTGGCCCGCGGCAACGCCGCCGCCGATGAGAATTCGCTGCGGCAAGGTGGTGAGCATCAGATTGTGGCAGAGCGCGGCCAGTGCATCGGCGGCTTGCGGCCAGACGGGATGATCGGCCGGTATGTCGCGCCCGGACATGCCGGCCCGCGCCGCAATGGCCGGACCGCTCGCCAGACCCTCCACGCAATCGCCATGATAGGGGCAGATGCCCGGAAAGCTGTCGCCGCGCCCGCGCGGGATTCGCATATGGCCCGCCTCGCTGTGGCCAAGACCGCGCACCGGCTTTCCGGCGACGATGCTGCCGACGCCGATCCCCGTGCCGATGGTGACATAGGCCCAGCTCGACAGCCCCTGCGCGCCGCCCCACAGCCCTTCGGCAATGGCCGCGCCATTGGTGTCCGTGTCGAGCGCGAACGGCTTTCCCCCGGCCAGATCGGCAAGGAAGGCTTGGTTCCAGCCGGGCTTGGGCGTGTGGACGATCCGCCCATAGCGGGGCGAGGAGGGATCGAGATCGAGCGGGCCGAAGCTCGCTATGCCAAGCGCCTCATGATCCCATTGGCCGAGAACCGCGCGAATTGCGGCCAGCGTCTCGTCGGGCGTGGTGGTGGGCAGTTCCACCATCGCCCGGATGTCGTCCGGCTCGGTTCCCGAGATGCACACGCATTTGGTGCCGCCAAGCTCTACGCCGGCCAGAAGCGTCATTGCTCCTTGGCTCCCGAGAGCGCGTTCTTGTCCGGCAGCCCGCAGTCCATGATCCAATGCGCCTTTCCAGGTGAGCGTCCGTATACGCACAGCGTGACTCATCGGCGTTTCGCCGTCGACGGCGAAATTGCAGAGGATGAAGAATGGAGGGAGAAAATGGTGCCCAGGGACGGAATCGAACCGCCGACACGGGGATTTTCAATCCCCTGCTCTACCAACTGAGCTACCTGGGCACGACCGCGAACGCGGTCGACGGGGCGCTATAACGGTCAGCCGCCGTCTTTGTCCAGCATCATGTCCATGCTTTCGGGGTCGGCGGGCGGACCGGCTATCCGATAGCCCTCGCCCAGCCATTTCAGGAGGTCGCGATCGCGGCAACCCTGGCTGCAAAAGGGGGAATGCGCGGCGGCAGTCGGCTTGCGGCAGACGGGACAGCGGGCGCGCGTCTTGGCTTCAGGGGTGTTCGCGGCTGACATCGCCCGACCATATGGGACGGCTCGCCTCCGTACGCAACAGCAGCCGTGCGCCGATGCGCCGTTCCAGCTCGCGCACCCATGCGCCGTTCGCCTCGATCCGCGCCACGACCGCCGGTGACGCGGCAATGGTGACGGCCCCCGCCCCGCCCTGCCGCTCGGCGCGGCGCAGCAGGGCCAGCGCCGCTGCGAGCGCCGGGTCCGCCTGCACAAGCTCTGGCAGGGAAGGTCTCGTCCGCCGCCGGATGATCTGCATGAAGCCGAAGCCGTTCACCGCCGTCCGCTCGAACGGCTGCGGCAGCGCCCGGTCCAGCGCCTCGGCCGCCGCCATGCGCTCCGCCTTGCCGTTCATCGTCGGCAGGTCGATCCCGATCGAGCCGGTGATGCCCAGCCGCCGGATCGCCGCACCCGCCGCCGCAGCGCCCGCGCGCGCAAGCTCGGCGGGCGGAAGATCGCCGTCGACGTCGATCAGGGTCATCGCAGGCGTGAGGCTGATCCGGAGCCCGCCGCCTGGAAAGGCGATGTCGCCCCTTGCCGCCTCGTCGAGCAGTTCGGACCAGCCCGCCTGCTCCAGAAGATCAGGCCCTGTCGGCGGCAGCAGGCGCGGCCTGCCGCCCATCGCCGTGACCCGTTGCTCGACCGTTGGCGCGGGCCGGGGGGCGTCATCGCTTGCAGCCACGCGGGCCATCTTCGCGCGGCCCGGTTCGGGGATCGCCTCGCGCACCACTTCGACCGTCAGCCGCGCGCCCTCCGTCACTGCGGGTGGAAACGGCTCGATCAGCGTCTCGGTCCCGTCCGCAAGGGTGACGATGCCGCGCTTGCCCGGCACGAGGATGGCCGTCAGCCGCCCTTCGGAGACAGCACCGGCCCGAAGACCCGTGTCGTCACGCTCAACGATTGCTTCGACGATTTGCCCATGCTCGATCAGGACGGCGCGCGTCTCGCCAATGCCATGCTCGATCAGCCACTCAGCCAAGCGGGTATCCGGCGGTCCTGAGCAGCGCCCGCGTCTCGAACAGCGGCAAGCCCACCACCCCGCTATAGCTGCCCGACATGGCGCGAATAAGTGCGGCGGCAGAGCCCTGTATGGCATAGCCGCCCGCCTTGCCGACGCCTTCGCCGGACTCCAGATAGGCCTCGATCTCTGCCGAATCCAGCTGCTTGAACGCGACCACCGACCGCACATTGCGGCTGCGCAACCGTCCCGAGCCGTCGATCACCGCCACCGCCGACCAGACGTCGTGACGTCGCCCCCCCAGCAATTCCAGGCATTGCCTCACCACATCCGGCGTGTCGGCCTTGGGAAGGATGCGGCGTCCCGCGCCGACGCAGGTATCGCCCGCAAGCACGATCTCGTCCGGCCCGCGCGCCACGGCCTGCGCCTTTGCGACGGCAAGCCGCAGCGCATGATCGCGCGGCAGCTCGCCTTTCAGCGGCGCTTCATCGACAAGGGGTTCGGCGATCCGCGAGGGGATTACGCCGATCTGGCCGAGCAGATCCCTGCGGCGCGGACTGGACGAGGCGAGGACAAGCCCCGGCATCGAAAGCTTATTTGAAACGATAGGTTATGCGACCCTTGGTCAGGTCGTAGGGCGTCAGTTCGACCAGCACCTCGTCACCCACGAGCACGCGAATGCGGTTCTTGCGCATCTTACCGGCGGTGTGACCCAGTATTTCATGGTCGTTTTCCAGCCGCACCCGGAACATGGCGTTGGGCAGCAGCTCAACCACCTGCCCCCGCATTTCCAAAAGTTCTTCCTTCGCCATTCAGCGTCCGTCTTGTTCTGTCTGGCCGCCGCCTTTGCTCTGAAACGGGCCGAAATGCAAGCATTCGGCATATCAAAAACGGGCATGCGGCCGCGCCGTTCCCCACGGGCGTGTTGCTCGCGCCCGCGCGGGGGGCTAAAGCGCCGGGATCATGGTCAAGCCGCTCGTCATCGCACTGCCCAAGGGCCGCATCCTGAAGGAGGCGCTGCCGCTGCTTTCGGCCGCCGGCATCGAACCCGAACCCGCGTTCAGCGATGAATCCTCCCGCGCGCTGCGTTTTTCCACCAACAGGCCCGATGTGGAGCTGATTCGCGTCCGTTCGTTCGACGTCGCGACCTTTGTAGCCCATGGCGCGGCGCAGCTTGGCGTCTGCGGCAACGACGTACTGATGGAGTTCGCCTATTCGGAGATCTACGCGCCAGTCGACCTCAACATCGGCCACTGCCGCCTGTCGGTGGCCGAACCGGCCGAGCTTGCAGCGTCCGACAACCCGGCAAGCTGGAGCCATGTTCGCGTGGCGACGAAATATCCCTATGTCACGCGCCGTTTCTTTGAGGCGCGCGGCGTGCAGGCGGAATGCGTGAAGCTGAACGGCGCGATGGAGCTTGCCCCGGCGCTGGGCCTTTCCAGCCGCATCGTCGATCTGGTGTCGTCGGGCCGCACGCTGAAGGAAAACGGCCTTGTGGAAGTCGAGGTGATCGCAGAGGTGACCTCGCGCCTCATCGTCAACCGCGCCGCCTTCAAGACCCGCGCGCCCGAAGTCACGGCGATGATCGACTCCTTCCGCAAGGCGGCCGGAGGCCTGCCGGATGCGGCTTGATTCCAGCGATCCGGGCTTTGCCGATGCTTTCGAAGCGCTGGTCTCAGCACGGCGTGAGCCCGCGACCGATGTCGCATCGGGCGTGGCCGCCATTCTTGCCGATGTCCGGGCGCGCGGCGACGCTGCGCTTCATGAGCTGACGCTCAGGTTTGACCGCATCGACCTGGACCAGGCGGGCTGGAGCGTGCCTCGCGAAGCGCGTCAGGCAGCACTGCAGGGGCTTGAGCCCGATCTGCGCGCCGCGCTGGAACTGGCGGCGGAACGGATCCGCGCCTATCACGCCGGGCAGAAGCCCGAAGATCGCGACGAAACCGACGCGGCGGGCGTCCGTATGGGCGCGCGCTGGACGGCGGTTGAATCGGCCGGGCTCTATGTGCCGGGCGGGCTGGCGAGCTATCCCTCTTCCGTCCTGATGAACGCGATTCCGGCGAAGGTCGCAGGCGTGGACCGGCTGACGATGGTGACGCCGACGCCCGACGGGCGGCTCAACCCGCTGGTGCTGGCCGCCGCCGAGATCGCGGGCGTGGACGAGGTCTGGCGGGCGGGCGGCGCGCAGGCGATTGCCGCCCTTGCCTATGGCACGGGCCGGATCAGGTCCGTCGATGTCGTGGTGGGCCCCGGCAATGCCTGGGTGGCGGAGGCCAAGCGCCAGCTTTACGGCACGGTCGGAATCGACATGGTGGCCGGGCCTTCGGAAATCCTCGTCGTCGCCGACGGCCGGAACGACCCCGATTGGATCGCAGCCGACCTGCTGAGCCAGGCGGAGCATGACGCGACCGCCCAGTCCATCTTGTTCACCGATGACGCGGCTTTCGCCGATGCGGTGTCGGCGGCCGTCGAACGGCAATTGGCAGGGCTTTCGACCGAGAACACCGCGCGCCCAAGCTGGGCCAATTTCGGCGCGATCGTCCTGTTCGACGATCTGGCGCGGACCCCGCCCTATATCGACCGGCTTGCGCCCGAGCATCTGGAGCTTGCGGTCGATGACCCCGAAGCGATCTTCGGGCACGTGCGCCATGCCGGATCGGTGTTCATGGGCCGCCATACGCCGGAAGCGGTGGGCGATTATGTCGGCGGGCCGAACCATGTGCTGCCCACCGGCCGCCGCGCCCGCTTTTCATCGGGCCTGTCCGTCACCGATTTCATGAAGCGGACGAGCTTTCTCGCCTGTTCGCCCGAATCGCTCGGCAAGATCGGCCCGGCCGCGGTCAGCCTTGCGCAAGCCGAAGGCCTTCCCGCCCACGCCAGATCGGTGGCGATCCGGCTGGGGCTCTGACCGCTCAGAAATCGAGCCGATAGCGCAGCGCCACGCCGGTGTCGTTCGGTGCGCCCGCGATATGGCCCGGGTCCTTGCGCCAATAGGCGTTGGCGTCCATCCGGCCGCCGCCAAGCGAAAAGCCATAGCTCGCCTCGACGTCGATCTCGCGCCCGGACGACGACAGCGCCATCTGGCGCGCCTCGGTCGAGACGCTGCCGGTCAGATAGTCATAGGCGACCGGCACGGCGAGCTTCAGCCCACCGCCTTCGACGCGGAGCGGCTGTGAGACGCGCAGACCGAAGCTGTCCCCAGCGGCAAGCACGTCATATCCGGAAAGATCGACCGCAAAGCCGCGCGTGCGGATGTCGCCGCCGGTCACAAGCCCGCCGGTGGCGCGCGGATCGGTCCAGCCCTGACGGACGCTGGCAGAAAGCGTCCACTTGCCGGTCAGATCCAGCGAGACGGCGGCATCGGCAAGCCGGGTGGTCGCGCCGGAAACGCCGAACACAGGGCCAAGGCTTGCGCCGAGCAGCGTTTGCTCCTCATCCAGAACGCCAAGCCCCAGGTTGAGCGAGAGCGGACCAAAGCTGCGGTCCAGCCGGACGCTGGCGAGCGAATAGGGGCGACGCTCCTCGCGCTTTGCCTGCCAGGTGATTGCATCGCCGCGCTCGAGAGCCGCCGTTACGTTGAACGCGCCCAGCGCCTGACGAAACGCCATGGCGTCACCCCGGCGATGCTCGAAGCCCGGGGTTGCCTGCGGATCGTTGGCAATGAGGAAGGCGGGCGTGATCCGGCCGGAAATGCGGTCGAACAGGCCAAGCCCGGTTTCGGAAAAACCGAAGGCGACGGTCGATCCCGGCGCGATGCGGCTGACGACCGCACCCGCCGTCGTACGGGCGATCCGCGCATCCTCGGCCGACAGGCCCGCCTGTGCAAGGCCAACCCAGGGCTGGGCGCTGGACGCATCCTTCCTGAAGGAGATCGAGACCATCACATCGCCGCTGCCGCCCGAAAAGGAGCGGCTCACGTCGCCAAGGCGGCCGGTCAGGCTCTGGCTGACCGGCGTGCGCGAGAGCGTTGCCGCGAGATTGACCGCATAGGCCCGCGAATAGCCGTCGAGGATGATCGCACCGCCAAGCGCCGCGCCGGTGCGTCCGGCATCGCCCATCGGCGCGCCAAGGCTGCCGTTGTCGGTGAGCGAGACAGGGGTGGAGGAGGCCGCAAGCGACGTCTGCCCCTGCGGAGCGAACGCCTTGGTCAGCGACAGCTTGCCGCGCCCGAACACATTATCGGTGCCCGTCGCGCCCAGATCGATCGCGCTGTCAAAGAGAATGTCGACGATCTGCGCGCCGCTCAGATGGGGAAAGGCCTGCGCCAGCAGCGCCGCCGCGCCCGCGATCTGGGGCGTGGCGAAGGATGTGCCGTCGCCCGCAACGGCCGTTCCTTCATGGTTGATCGAGCGGACACTTTCCCCCAGCGCGACCAGATAATGCTGCTGTCCGCTGCCTGCTGCATTGCTGAAGCCGGAAAGAGCCGTTCCCGCTTCATTATGGGAACCGGCGATGATCACCATATTCTTCGAACTGCCCATATTGGCAACCAATGCGAAATCGTCGGGATTGGCATCGCCGATATTGTCGCTACCACCATTCCCGGCCGCGACTACGACGATCACGCCTGCATCGGCTGCGCGGGCAATGGCATTTACGAGCACCGAGCCGGGAGCACCGCCGCCAAGCGACAGGTTGATGACCTTCGCGCCGTTCTGGACAGCGACGTCGACTGCCGCCCCGATGTCGCTGTCATAATGACTGCAGCCGGTCGGCGTGCAGGTGCCGGGCGAATCGGTGCGCAGGGCAAGCAGGGTGGAGTTGAACGCCACGCCCATGATCTGGCTGTCGTTGCGCGCCGCGCCGATGATGCCGCTGACGGCCGTGCCGTGGCCGTTCTCGTCCTTCAGGCTGTTGCGCGAGCTGATCATGTCGCGCGACGCCGCGGAAATTCGGCCCGAAAACTCGGCGCTGCCCGTGTCGATTCCGCTGTCGATCACCGCGACGGTGATGCCGCTGCCGGTCGCGCCCGCGTCATAGGCGGCGATCGCGTCCATCGCGACAGAGCCAGTGGATCGCTGATATTCTGCCGTGTCGTATTCGATGGTCGGGGCGGGCGATCCGCCGCTCGGGGGAGTGGGCGTGGAACTGACGCCGCCCCCGCTTCCTCCGCCACCGCCGCAGGAGCCGAGCGATGCGAACAGGCATAGCGCAAAGCCCAGCCGCATTGCCGATGTGTTGACCCTCAAAGCCATGAGCCGAACTCCGGTTAACCTATGGAAACAAGCTCTCGCCGAAATTGGTTAACGCCAGCTAAATAGATGCGCGATTGCCTGCGTGCCGCGCACGCACTAGGACGCCCGCCATGCCAGCCGCTCCCGCCTCGCTTCCGCTCGACCATGTCGATGCGTGGATATTCGACCTCGACAACACGCTCTATCCGCCCGAGGCCGATATCTTCGCGCAGATCGACGAGCGCATGGGCCGGTTCATCGCCGATCTTCTGGACTGCGACAGGGTGGAGGCGCGGCGCATACAGAAGGATTATTTCCACACGCACGGCACCACGCTTTCGGGGCTGATGACGCACCACAAAGTCGCGCCGCACGACTTTCTGGATTTCGTCCATGACGTGGACCTGACCGTTCTCGACGCCGATCCGCTGCTGGTGGCGGCGATCGCCGGGCTTCCCGGCCGCAAGTTCATCTTCACCAACGGCGACGCGCCCTATGCGGTGCGGGTGCTTGACCGGCTGGGCCTGGGGCAGAGCTTCGAGGCGATCCACGACATCCACGCCTGCGGCTATGCGCCCAAGCCAACACTCAGCGCCTATCACGGCATGATCGACAGTTTCGGCATCGATCCGGCGCGGTCGCTGTTCGTCGAGGACATGGCCCGCAACCTGAAACCGGCCAAGGCGTTGGGCATGACGACGGTTTGGATAAATAACGGCTCGGAGCGCGGCGCGCACGAGGCCGACCCGGACTTCATCGACATCGAAATCACCGATCTGGGCCAGTGGCTCGGGTCGATACAGCGGAGGACATCATGAGCGAACAACTGAAATCCGTCATCGAGGCCGCGTGGGAAGCGCGCGATCAGGTGAGCGCGGCCACGCGCGGCGAAGTGCGCGAGGCGGTGGACGCCGCGCTGTCGGGCCTCGACAACGGCAGCTTCCGCGTGGCCGAAAAGGGCGCTGGCGGGTGGACGGTCAACCAGTGGCTCAAAAAGGCGGTGCTGCTTTCCTTCAGGCTCAACGACATGGGGCTCATCGCAGGCGGGCCGGGCCTCACCACCCATTGGTGGGACAAGGTGCCGTCGAAGTTCGAGGGCTGGAGCGAGGCCGATTTCAGGCAGGCGGGTTTTCGCGCCGTTCCCGGCTCGATCGTGCGGCGCGGCGCCTATGTCGCGCCGGGCGCGGTGCTAATGCCCAGCTTCGTCAACCTGGGCGCCCATGTCGGCGAAGGCACGATGGTGGACACATGGGCGACGGTCGGTTCCTGCGCCCAGATCGGCATGAATGTGCACCTGTCGGGCGGCGTCGGCATCGGCGGCGTGCTGGAGCCGTTGCAGGCGGGGCCGGTCATCATCGAGGACAATTGCTTCATCGGCGCGCGGTCGGAAGTGGCCGAAGGCGTGGTGATCGAAGAGGGCGCGGTGCTTTCGATGGGCGTCTATCTGGGCGCTTCCACCAAGATCGTCGACCGGGCGACGGGCGAGGTCTTCACCGGCCGCGTGCCGAGCTATGCAGTGGTGGTTCCGGGCACGCTTCCCGGCAAGCCGCTTCCCGACGGCACGCCCGGACCGGGCCTCTACTGCGCCGTCATCGTCAAGCGGGTGGACGCGCAGACCCGCTCCAAGACCGGCATCAACGAGCTGCTGCGGGATTAGAGCGGAATTGCGATGGCCCCGGCTTCATCGATCGGGAAGCCGGGGTTCCACGCGATTTCCCAGATATTGCCGTCCGGATCTGCGACATGGGCGCAATAGCCGCCCCATGCCATGTCGCGCGCCGCATGGGTGACTGCGCCACCCGCCCTGGTCCACGCGGCCACCGCCTCGTCCACCTCCGCGCGGGTGCGGACATTGTGCGACAAAGCGATCCCGCCAAAGCCTCCATGGCCGCGCCAGTGGACGCCCGCCTCGGCGCACAAATCCTGCACCGGATAAAGCGACAGGCCGATCCCGCCCATCTGGAAGAAGGCGACCCCTTCCGCCGCCTTCATCGCGCGGGTCCAGCCCAGCGCCTCGTAAAAGCGGATGCTGTCGGCCAGATCGGCGACGCCCAGCGTGACGAGGCTAAGTCGTTGCTCCATCGGATGTTCCCTTCACCGCCTCTTCCACCAGCGCCTTGCCCTTGGGGCCATCCCATTCCAACGGCCCGTTGACACGCAGCACTTCCTTGCCTTGGGCGTCGTAGATCAGCGTCACCGGCAGCCCGGCCGCCTTCACCGCCAGCGGGATCACATTTTCCTTGTCGAGATAGGGCTTGAGGTGCCGGAACTCCATCTTCTGGAAATAGGGAGTCACCGCCTTGCGCCCTTCCAGGTCCACCGAAAGCACGATGAGCTGCGCCTTGCCCCCAAGCCGGCCCGCCAGCCGGTCCAGCGAAGGCATTTCGGTGAGGCAGGGGGCGCACCATGTCGCCCAGAGATTGACGATCAGCGGCTTGCCCCGGAAGGCGGCCAGCGTCACCGGCTGATCCTGCGGCCCGAGGAAGGGCGTCGCGGGCGCTTCCTGCCCGGCCAGGCTGCGATCGATGCGAGCGATCGACGCCTGTTCTTGCGGCTGATCCTGTTTGCCCTTATCGCATCCAGCCAGAGCGAGCGTAAGGAGAGCCGCGATTATCAAGCGCATTGAAACATCCAACAAGCTGTGGGGCGGCCGGTTCGCCGAAGGGCCGTCCGCTGTCATGCGTGAGATTAACGCCTCGATCCCGTTCGACAAGCGCTTGTGGAAGCAGGATTTGCGCGGCTCCGTCGCGCACTGCCAAATGCTGAAGGCAAAAGGCATCATCGACGCCGCCGACGCCGACATTATTCTTGACGGCCTTGCGAAGATCGAGGCCGAATATGAGGCGGGCGGGCTGGTCGAAAATCTCGCGCTTGAAGACATTCACATGCACGTCGAGTCGCGGCTGGCCGAGCTGATCGGCCCGGCGGCGGGCAGGCTGCACACCGCGCGCTCGCGCAACGATCAGGTGGCGACCGACTTTCGCCTGTGGGTGCGCGATTCGATCGACGCGATCACGGGCGGGCTGGAAGCCTATGCGCAGGCATTGCTGCGGCGGGCGGAGGAGCATGCGGATACCGTCATTCCGGGCTTTACCCATCTGCAGGTGGCGCAGCCGGTGACGCTGGGCCATCATCTGATGGCCTATCATGAAATGGCGCGCCGCGACCTTGGCCGCTTTGCCGATGCGCGGGCGCGGCTGAACGAATGCCCGCTTGGCGCGGCGGCGCTTGCCGGAACCGGCTTTCCGACCGACCGCTTCATGACGGCAAAGGCGCTTGGCTTCGACCGGCCGACCGCCAATTCGCTCGACAGCGTGTCGGATCGCGATTTCGCCATCGAGTTTCTGACCAGCGCCGTGCAGGCCTCGCTCCACCTGTCGCGGCTGGCCGAGGAGATCATCATCTGGGCGTCGCAGCCCTATGGCTTCGTCAAGCTGCCCGACAGCTATTCGACCGGCTCGTCGATCATGCCGCAGAAGCGCAACCCCGACGCGGCCGAGCTGGTGCGCGGCCATGCAGGCCGCATCCTTGGCTGCATGACGTCATTGATGGTGACGATGAAGGGCCTGCCGCTCGCCTATTCGAAGGACATGCAGGACGACAAGCCGCCGGTGTTCGAGGCCTATGACCTGCTGGCGCTCTCCATCGCCGCAATGACCGGCATGATCGACGAGATCGCCTTCGTGCCGGAGCGGATGCGGGCGGCGGCGGCAGGCGGCTTTTCCACCGCGACGGACCTTGCCGACTGGCTGGCGCGCGAGGCGGGCGTGCCCTTCCGGGAAGCGCATCACATCACCGGCCGCGCCGTGAAGGCCGCCGAGGACGCAGGCGTCATGCTGCCCGACCTTCCGCTAGAGACGCTGGCCGCCATCGACGCGCGCATCGACCGGCGCGTCTATGACGTGCTTTCCGTCGAAGCATCGGTGGCGAGCCGCAAGAGCCACGGCGGCACCGCGCCCGATCAGGTGCGCGCACGCATCGCCGAGGCGAAACAACAGTGGGAGAAGCGCTGATGCAGTCTCGCTGGCTTCTGGTCGCGGTGCTTGCGGCGACGCTGGCCGGATGTGGCGCAAAGCGCGGCCTGCAACCGCCCGGCGGCGAGGAGCCGCCCCTTCCGGTCGCAGCGAAGGCGCAGCCGACTTTCGAGGAAATGACCACACCACCGCCGCAGGCAGCTCCGGACCGGGTGAACGACCCCCTGCCCAGGTCGCAGCCGCGCCCCGACGACCGTTTCGACCTGCCCCCGCCGGGCTGAGGACCAGATGGACCATTTCGATTACCGCGACGGCGTTCTCCATGCCGAAGACGTGCCGCTCCCGGACCTGGCGGAGGCGGTGGGCACGCCCTTCTATTGCTATTCCACCGCCACGATCGAGCGCCATTTCAGGGTGTTCAGCGAGGCGCTGGCGGGTGTCGGCGTGGAGCCTCCGCTGATCGCCTATGCGGTAAAGGCCAATCCGAACAAGTCGGTGATCGCGACGCTGGCGGCATTGGGGGCAGGCGCGGATGTGGTGTCGATCGGCGAATTGCGCCGCGCGATGGCGGGCGGCGTTCCGGCCGATCGCATCGTCTTTTCGGGCGTCGGCAAGACCCGCGAGGAGCTGACCGAGGCGCTGTCGCTGGGCATCTTCCAGTTCAACCTGGAATCGGAGCCCGAGGCCGAAATGCTTTCCGAAGTGGCGGTGGCGCTGGGCAAGACCGCGCCCGTCTCCTTTCGCGTCAACCCCGATGTCGACGCGGGCACGCACAGGAAGATTTCCACCGGCAAGGCCGAGAACAAGTTCGGCGTTCCGATCAGCCGCGCGCTGGATGCCTATGCGCTCGCCGCCCGGCTTCCGGGGCTGGACCCGCTGGGGGTGGCGGTCCACATCGGAAGCCAGCTTACCCAGCTTGGCCCGATGGAAGCCGCCTTCGCGCGCGTCGGCGAGCTGATCGCCGAGCTTCGCGCCGCCGGGCACGACATACGCCGCGCCGATCTGGGCGGCGGGCTTGGCATTCCCTATGACCGGTCGAAGGCGGTTCCACCGCTTCCTTCCGCCTATGGCGAGATGGTGGCGCGCGTGACGCGGGACTGGGGCGTCCGCCTCACCTTCGAGCCGGGCCGCCTCATCGTGGGCAATGCGGGCGTGCTCGTTTCGCGCGTCATTCGGGTGAAGCAGGGGGAAACATCCAGCTTCATCATCGTTGATGCGGCGATGAACGACCTGATCCGCCCCACGCTCTACGAGGCGTGGCACGACATACTGGCGGTGGAGCCCCGGGAGGGACGGATCGCCGCAACCATCGTCGGCCCGGTCTGCGAGACGGGCGACACCTTTGCCGAGGACAGGCCGATTTCGCCCGTGGACGCGGGCGACCTGATCGCGTTCATGACGGCCGGGGCCTATGGGGCAACCATGGCGTCCACCTATAATTCAAGGCCGCTCGTCCCTGAGGTCGTTGTTTCGAAAGAGAAATGGGCGATTGTCCGTCCGCGCCCGCCGGTCGAGTCGATGATCGACGCCGATCTGCTGGCGCCCTGGCTCGCTGACAAGGGGTAATTCATGGACTTCAAGCCGGTTCGCAAGGCCGTATTCCCGGTGGGTGGCCTTGGCACCCGTTTTCTTCCAGCCACAAAGGCCATTCCGAAGGAAATGCTGACCGTGGTCGACAAGCCGCTCATCCAATATGCGGTGGAAGAAGCGATCGAAGCCGGCATCGAGCAGATCATCTTCGTCACCGGACGCGGCAAGTCGGCGCTCGAGGATCACTTCGACATCTCCTACGAGCTTGAATCGACGATGAAGGAGCGCGGAAAGTCGCTGGAGGCGATCGAGAGCATCCGGCAGAAGCCCGGATCGCCCGTCTATGTCCGCCAGCAGGAGCCGCTTGGCCTTGGCCACGCCGTCTGGTGCGCGCGCGAGATCGTGGGCGACGAGCCTTTCGCCGTCTTCCTGCCCGACGAGTTGATGGTCGGGACGCCGGGCTTCATGAAGCAGATGTGCGATGCCTATGCGCAGGTCGGCGGCAACGTCATTGGCGCGCTGGAAGTGGCCCCGGACGAAACCGACAAATATGGCATCATCTCGCCGGGCGAGCGCCACGGCAGGCTGGTGGAAGTGACCGCGCTGGTCGAAAAACCAGCGCGCGGCACCGCGCCTTCAAATCTGATGATCCCGGGCCGCTACATCCTCCAGCCCGAGGTGATGCGCGTATTGGAGCGGCAGGAAAAGGGCGCGGGCGGCGAAATCCAGCTTACCGACGCAATGGCCCAGCTGATCGGCAGGCAGCCCTTTCACGGCTTCACCTTCGACGGCCAGCGGCATGACTGTGGCGACAAGGCCGGCTTCATCCAGGCGAATATCGCGCTTGCGCTTGCGCGGCCCGACATCGCGCCTTCGGTCCGGTCGTTCATCGCGCGGCTGTAACGAGCGCGATTACTGGCTTCAGGCCGCCTCGCGATCCTCCGCCATCGCATCGGCAAGGCTCGTGCCGTCGAGGATTCGGGCGGTGTCGTCGCGGACGACCATCATCGCACGGCGGATCGCGCACGTCGCTTCATCCTCGCAGTCATTGCAGGGGCGATAGGCGGTGCGGCTGACGCAGGGCACCAGCGCCAGTGGCCCTTCGATCGTGCGGATGATGTCGCCAAAGGAAATCAGATGCGGCGGCCGCGCCAGCCGGAAACCGCCCATCTTGCCGCGAAAGCTCACGACCAGCCCCGCCTGCCGCAGATCGGTGAGGATCAGTTCCAGGAACTTGCGCGGCACATTGGCTTCGGCGGCGATGAAGTTCATCGAAACCGGGGCGGAATCGCCCGCCTTCGCCATCACCATGAGGGCGCGCAGGGCATATCGGGAACGCTGGGTAAGCATGGTGCAGATTTTCGCCTACGCCTGTGGCCGATTCGCCGCAAGCGATTCAAGCGATGCCGTTTAAATCCAGCCGGACGCGCGTGAAACTGCCTTGTCCCATTGTTGCATCATGGACACACGCCAGTCGTCGGTCCGCACCGGCCGCCACTGACGGTCCACGCCCAAAAGGCTGTCGGGCAGCGTCGCGCGATGCCAGAATCCGGTGGCGACGCCCGCCGCCCAGGCCGCCCCGAAGCAGCTCGTCTCGATCACCGAGGGACGGACGACGGGCAGTTCGATCAAATCGGCCTGGATCTGCATCAACAGCGCATTTGCCGTCATGCCGCCATCCACCTTCAGTTCGGTGAAGGGCTGGCCCGTGTCGGCGGCCATGGCCTCCACCAGCTCGGCCGTCTGGCAGGCGACCGCCTCCAGCGCCGCGCGGGCGAGATGTGCCTTGGTGACATAGCCGGTCAGGCCGGCGATGATTCCACGGGCATCGGGGCGCCAATGGGGAGCGAACAGCCCTGAAAAGGCGGGCACGACCACCGCACCGCCCGAATCCTCCACCGATTCAGCCAGCGATTCCACTTCGGCGGCCGTGTCGATGATCCCCAGATTGTCGCGCAGCCACTGGATCAGCGCCCCGGTGACGGCGATCGATCCCTCCAGCGCGAAGGCCGCCGGTTCGTCGCCCAGCCTGTACGCGATGGTGGTCACCAACCCGTGCCGCGAATGGACCGGGGCCTCGCCCGTATTCAAAAGCAGGAAATTGCCGGTCCCATAGGTGCATTTCGCCTGACCCGGCGACAGACAGCCCTGCCCGACGAGCGCCGCCTGCTGATCCCCAAGCGCGGCGGCGACGGGCACGCCCCAGAGCGTGTCCTGCGCATGACCATATACTTCGGACGAGGACCGGATTTCCGGAAGCATGGCGCGCGGCACATGAAAGGCGTCGAGCAGTTCCTCGTCCCAGTCCAGCGTGTCGAGGCTGACAAGCTGCGTGCGGTGCGCATTGGTGATATCGGTCAGGTGACGGCCGGTCAGCTTCCAGATCAGCCAGGAATCCATGGTGCCGGCGGCGATCCGGCCTGCCCTGGCAGCCTCCCGCGCCCCCGGCACGCCGTCGAGGATCAGCGCGATCTTGGCGGCGGAGAAATAGCTGGCGAGCGGCAGTCCCGTCTTTTGGCGGAAGCGGTCGCGGCCCAGCGCGTTCTCTTCGGCCAGCGCCGCCATGATCGGCTCGGTCCGCGTGTCCTGCCAGACGATGGCGTTATGGATCGGCCTGCCGGTCGCGCGATCCCACAGCACGCAGGTCTCGCGCTGGTTGGTGATTCCGATCGCAGCCAGCCCGTGGCGGCTGATCCCCGCGCGGGCAAGCGCGACATGCACGCAGTCGCGCACATTCTCCCAGATTTCGGCCGCGTCATGCTCCACCCAGCCCGGTCGGGGGAAGATCTGCCGGTGCTCCTTCTGGGCGACGGCGACGATCGCCGCCTTTTCGTCGAACAATATGCAGCGCGACGAGGTGGTGCCCTGGTCGATCGCCGCGACAAGGCGACGGGCGGCCGCCATGGCTATTGGAAAGCCACTTCAGCAAAACTTCTGAGCTTGCGCGAATGGAGCCTTTCCCGCTCCAGAGTCTTGAGCTTTTCCAGCGCCTTCAGCCCGATATCCAGATGCTGGCCCACGCGCTGCCGGTAGAACTCGCCCGCCATGCCGGCCAGCTTGATTTCCCCGTGAAGCGGCTTGTCGGAAATGCACAGCAGGGTGCCATAGGGCACGCGGAAGCGGAATCCATTGGCGGCGATGGCGGCCGATTCCATGTCAAGCGCTACGGCGCGCGACTGCGACAGCCGCCGGATGATAGCAGCGTGATCAGACAATTCCCAGTTGCGGTTGTCGACGCTTGCGACCGTGCCGGTCCGCATCACCCGCTTCAGCTCATAGCCCTGAAGTCCGCTCACCTCGCCCACCGCCTGCTCAAGTGCGACCTGCACCTCGGCCAGCGCCGGGATCGGCGCCCACAGCGGCAGGTCGTCGTCCAGCACATGGTCCTCGCGCACATAACCGTGCGCCAGCACATAATCGCCGAGCTTCTGCGTGTTCCGGAGCCCGGCGCAATGCCCAAGCATCAGCCAGGCGTGCGGACGCAGCACGGCGACATGATCGGTGATGTTGCGCGCGTTCGACGGTCCCGTGCCGATGTTGATCATGGTGATGCCGCCAAGGCCGGGTTCCACCAGATGATAGGCGGGCATCTGCGGCAGCCGTTCGGGCACGCTTCCTTCCGTGCCATGCTTGCGGGTGATGACGTTGCCCGGCTCCACGAAGCACTCGATGTCACCGGCAGCCACGCGGTCCTTCGCCATGCGGATAAAGGCGTCGATGTAGAACTGGTAGTTGGTGAAGATCACGAAGTTCTGGAAATGCGCCGGATCGGTGCCGGTATAGTGGATCAGCCGGTGCAGCGAATAATCCACCCGCGCCGCCTTGAACATGGCGAGCGGCTGCGGCGCGCCCGGCGGCGGCGCATAGGTGCCGTTGACGATCGTATCGTCCATCGCAGCAAGGTCGGGCACATCGAACAGGTCCCGCATCGGCGGGCCGTCATCCGTCATCGACGCGCGCAGCGACACCGTCTCGACGTTGATGTCATGGGCATAGGCGAAATGGACCGGGATCGGTTCGTCCGAAACGCCGATCTCCACCGGCACATTGTGATTTTCGATCAGAAGGCCGATCTGCTCGGTCAGGTAATTCTCGAAAAGGTCGGGCCGCGTCACCGTGGTCTGGTAGCTGCCCGGCCCGGAGACGAAACCGTAGGACAGGCGGGAATCGACCCGCGCATGGGTGGCAGTGCCGATCCTGACGAACGGATAGCAGGCGCGAACCCGGCCCTCCAGCGGCTGCCCGCGCAGATGCGCCTCGAACCGTTCCCGGAGAAAGGACGTGCCGCTGTCATGGATCGCTCGCAGCCGGGCAACGGCGGCGGCGGCATCGGTGAACGACTGGGTGGGAACAGGGTCGGGGACCAGGATTTTCGCGTCGCTCGGCATCTACGCCGATCATCTACCCCGGCGCGGCGGAGATCAAGCCTCGGCCTCATGCCCCCTCAAAACCTCGTACGCACCGATAGCCGGATGTCGCGTCCGGCAAGCGGTGCATGGTCCTTCAGGAAGGAAGCATGGCGGCGCGCGGCGACATCGAACAGGTTGTTGGCGGCAACCGTCAGGGTGATCCGGTCGCCCAGCGGCATCCATTGCACGGCGAGATTGGCGAGCGTGTAGGCTGCGGTCGGTGTCTCGTTCGCCGCCACGCGATCTTGCCGGGTCGCGTGCTCCACTTCCCCGCGCAGCGCCCAGACGTCGCCCTGCTTCAGCTCCAGCCCGCCCAAGAGGCGCAGCGGCGGGATGCGCGGCGCAGGCCCGACATCGCTCAACGTCGCGCGGACATAATCGGCAAGCGCGTCGGCCGACAGCGCCCAGTCGCCTAAGCTTGCAAGCGTGGCGGACCCCTGCGCTTCCACGCCCCAGTAGCGCGCCCTGCCCTGCACATATTGATAGACCGGAAGCTCGTCCTCCACCGCGCCGGTCGCGATCTGATCGATATAGTTGCTGAACCAGCTCTTGAAGGCGGACAGCTCCAGCGATGCGTTTTCGCCCTGATGCCGGACGAACAGCTCCGCGCCCCAGCTCCGCTCGCTCTTCAGCGACGGATCGCCGACCTCGAACGACTGTGTTCCGGCATGCGGCCCGTTGGCGAACAGCTCCTCGGCCGAAGGGGCGCGGGCGGAACGGCTGATGTTCACCCCTAGCCGCCATTGCGGCAACACCGCATAGCTTGCCCCGGCGGACCCTGAAAAAGTGGTGAAGCGGCGCTCAAGGTCGGGATTGCCGATGTCGGCGTCCGCGGCGGCGCTCAGGCTGCTGCGTTCGATCCGCGCGCCCGCTTCCACCTTCAGCGGGCCGCTCTGATAGTCCTGCACCGTGAACAGCCCATATTGCTGCGTCTCGTTGCGCGGCAGAAACTTTTCCTCGCCGACGATGCTCATGCTGCGCAGCATCAGCTGTGCACCAAGCGCCCCCTTCCATCCGCCCCGGTCGGCCTGCACCAGTTCGGCGCGGCCCTCCCAGCCTTCCGCCCTGAAAGTCGTTCCGATCTCGCCCGTCTCCTCAAGCTCATCGTGCCGGTAATCGGCAAAGCCGGCGCGCACCCTGAGGCTGTCGAGAAAGCCGCCCATCCGCACCTCGCCGCGCACATCCACGCGTGTCTGGCGCATGTCGATTCGCACATTGCCGTGCTCGTGGTGTTCCTCTTCCCCCTCCTCTTCGTGGTCGTGACCCTCCGGCTCCACCGAATAGCGGTTGGGGACGCCGTAAAGGCTGTCATAGCGGCTGACGGAAACACCCAGATTTCCGCCGTCGGTGATCAGCGACGCGCCTGCGCCCGCCGTCCAGGTGCGGCTGGCCGAATTGGGGAGCTTTCCTTTCAGATCGGCCAGTTCCTCGATCTCGGGGTCGCCGCTCGCCAGCGCCTCCGCCCGAAGCGCGGGCGACAGGATATAGCCGCCCGTGTCGAGATCCCCGGATTTGGAATAGCTGCCGTCGGCATGAAGCACCAGCTTGTCACCTACAGGCAGGTCCACCGCGCCGCTTGCCGTCCGTTCGTCGGCCGCCGAGCCATAGCTTCCGATCGCCTCGACGTGTACGACCTCGTCTGGCACGACACGGGGAATCCGCGCGTCCAGCACATTCACAACGCCGCCGATCGCCGACGAACCGAAGAGCAGCGCAGAGGGACCGCGCACCACCTCGATCCGCTCCGCCAGCAGCGGGTTGATGGCGACGGCATGGTCGACGCTGGTGTTCGACACGTCGAACGCGCCGATCCCGTCGGTCAGCACGCGCACCCGCTCCCCCTGAAAGCCGCGCAAAATCGGACGCGAGGCATTGGGCCCGAAGGAAGTCGCCGAGACGCCCGGCTGGCGCGCCAGCGTCTCCCCGATGGTCGACCGCATTTCGCGCGCGAGCGTTTCGCGAGTCAGCACGCTGACCGGCGTCAGGGAATCGATCCGGTCGCGAACGAAGGGCGCGGTGACGATGATCGTCTCCGACTGCACGGAATGGCCATGCACATCCCTTGCCGCGCCCGAAGGTTGCGCCGGGGAAGCTGCAGCAGCCGCAGCCGCCATGGACACAAGAAACGCCGCCATCGTCTGGCCCTCCATAAGTTTCGGCGGGCCTAGATGTAATGTTGTATCATGTCAACTGCGTAGGGACTTGTTCGCGTTTGTGGTTGCGGCGATATTGCGGTAAGATGAACGGAAGGGCGCAAATAGACCGAGCATAAGGTCCTGGCGTCGACATAGAGAGGATGGCGATGGACAAGATCGATATGATCGTTGAAACCGTCTGCGCGACCGGCGTACTGCTGGCGCCGTTCTGGCTCGGCTACAAGCTTATCCTCTGCATCATAAACTGATTGGCCGCTGGCGCCCCCTTGGGGGCGGCCGGGCTTACCCTTGGGCAAGGGGAGGAGGGCCGGAGGCGCGCAAGCGTCTCCGGCCGCGTCTTTTCAGGCCGCCGGACGGCGCGGCTCGCCCTCAATCTCCACCACCCGCGTGTAAAGATGCCAGGTCGCGTAGCCCAGCCACGGAAGGACGACCGCAAGGCCGATGAACACGGGAATGCTGCCCAGAAGCAGAAGCACCGCGACGATCAATCCCCATTTCAGCATGTTGACCGGATTGTGCGCGACGGCGCGCACCGATGTCGCCACCGCCGTGCCGACATCGACCGGCCGGTCGACCAGCATCGGAAAGGACATGGCGCTGACGGTGAGGACCAGCGCCGCAAAGGCGAGGCCCACCAGATTGCCCCCGACGATCATCGTCCAGCCTTCAGGCGTGGTGAACAGCAGGCTCATGAAACTGCCGATGCCCTGCGGGTCGAGCGACCCGAGCGTCATCTGATAGATCGTCCATGCCGCACCCAGCCACAGCAGGAACAGCACGGCGAGGAACACTGTCAGCGTGACGAGCGGCACAAAGCTGGGGCCCGAAAACACGTCGAAAAAATGCCGCCAGCTTGAATCGAGGCCCCGCTCGCGACGCCGGGCAAGCTCGTAGAAGCCGGCCGCCACCGCTGGACCCAGGATGGAAATGCCCGCCGCCAGCGGAAACACCACCGGCAGCAGCGAATAGCCAAGCGCCAGGACGGCGAGCATCAGCCCGATCACCGGATAGGCAAAGCCTATGATGATGATGTCGCCCCTTTTGTCCTTGAAGTCGTCCCATCCATCGGCCAACGCGCCGCGCAGATCGCTTCCCGTGATGTCGCGTATGTGTATCTGCGCGCTTGCGAGCGCGGGCTGGACATGTTGTGCTGGTGTCATTCAGGCGGCCTCCTCTGCCATGGGGCCGACAGGCCCCTTGTTACGCAAAGCGCCGGCCTTTCCTCGAACGAACGGGCTGGATCGCGGCAATCAAATCCGCCGTGCATTGGCACTCGAAACCGCCTGCGGCGCTTCCATCATCTTGCAGGCACCATACGCCGCAAACGGCCCCATTGACGGACAGGCGCTGCGGCAAGCCCTTAGTGGCCGGTTTTCCGACTATATGCGCTGACGGCCAAGGCCGCAATCGCCCATCGAGACGTCGCGAATGGCGGGTTCCTGACGTTTTTTCGGCAAAGCCATTGCGCATCGCAGCAATTTTTCGGATGTTGGACCTCAAGGCGGCGTCCGCTGGCTTGCGCTCTCTAAACCGGAACATCGCATGCACCATGAAACGCCATTGATCGGAACCATCGTCGTGGGACTGGTCGTGGCGTTCATTTTCGGCGCGCTGGCGCAACGGCTGCGCGTCTCTCCGGTCGCGGGCTATCTGTTCGCCGGTGTTGCGGTCGGCCCGTTCACCCCCGGCTTTGTCGCGGACCGCGAACTGGCGCTGGAACTGGCCGAGCTTGGCGTCATCCTGCTGATGTTCGGCGTCGGCCTTCACTTTTCGCTGCGCGACCTCCTGTCGGTCCGCAAGATCGCGGTGCCTGGGGCCATCGTTCAGATCACCGCGGCGACGCTGATGGGCATGGGTCTTGCCTGGGTGCTGGACTGGAGCATGCTCGCCGGATTCTTCTTCGGCCTGTCGCTGTCGGTGGCGAGCACCGTGGTTCTGCTGCGCGCGCTTCAGGCCCATAACCTGATCGAGACCGAGCGCGGACGCATCGCCACCGGCTGGCTGATCGTGGAAGACCTGGTGATGGTGCTTGCGCTGGTGCTTCTGCCCGCCATCGCGCAAATGGCGAACGATGGCGACGGATCGCCTGCCGCCCTGCTCTGGCCGTTCCTGCTGACCGCAGGCAAGGTGGCGGGCTTCATCGCCTTCGTGCTGATTGTCGGACGTCGGGTGATCCCCTGGGTGCTGCACTGGGTCGCGCACACCGGATCGCGCGAACTGTTTCGCCTCGCGGTGCTGGCAATCGCCCTTGGCGTCGCCTTCGGCGCTGCAAAGCTTTTCAACGTGTCGTTCGCGCTCGGCGCTTTCTTTGCCGGGATGATCCTTGGCGAGACGCGCCTCAGCCAGCGCGCGGCCGAAGAGACGCTGCCGCTGCGCGATGCATTCGCCGTGCTGTTCTTCGTTTCGGTGGGCATGCTCTTCAACCCCACGATCCTGATCGAACGGCCATGGTCGGTGCTCACCACCGTGCTCATCATCGTGGTGGGCAAGTCGATTGCCGCCTATGCGATCGTCCGCCTCTTCGCCCATCCGCACCGCACGGCGCTGACCGTCGCTGCAAGCCTCGCCCAGATCGGCGAGTTCTCCTTCATTCTGGCCGGGCTTGGCGTCGGGCTTGGCGTGATGCCCGAGGATGGACGCGACCTGATTCTGGCCGGCGCGATCCTGTCCATCCTGCTGCACCCGTTCATCGTTTCGGTGATCGAAAGGGAAAGGAAGGAGGCCGGAGGACTATCCGAAGCGCCCGCTCCGGCGTCTTCGGCGGAAGAGGCGCCCAATCCCCGGATCGTGCTGGTGGGCTACGGCCGCGTCGGGAGCCTTGTCGGCGCGGAACTGAAGGCGCGCGGACGTCCGTTCACCGTGATCGAGGAACGCGGCGACTTTGCCGATGCTGCGCGCAACGACGGCGCGGACGTGATCGTGGGCAACGCCGTCGACGACAAGGTCCTGCAATCGGCGAGGCTTGCGACCGCCGCCAAGCTGCTTGTCGCGATACCCGAAGGATATGACGCGGGACAGATCGTGCAGAAGGCGCGCGCCAGCCATCCGGACCTGACCATCGTCGCGCGCGCTCACTCGGAGGAAGAGGTGGAACACCTGAACCGGCTGGGCGCGCACAACGTCATCATGGGCGAGCGCGAGATCGCAACGAAGATGGTCAGCTATCTCGGCGCGCGTTGAGACGGCGCGATCTGGCTAGACGTCGAGATTGGCGACCGACAGCGCATTTTCCTGAATGAACTCGCGGCGCGGCTCCACCACATCGCCCATCAGCTTGGTGAAAATCTCGTCCGCGAGATCGGCCTGACCGATCTCCACCTGCAGCATCGAGCGGTTCGACTGATCGAGCGTGGTTTCCCAAAGCTGCTCGGCGTTCATTTCGCCCAGTCCCTTGTAGCGCTGGATCGACAAGCCCTTGCGCCCTGCCTCGAAAATCGCCTCCAGCAGTTCCGACGGAAGCCGAATCGTGCGTCCGGCAGACTGCTGCGGCGGCTGGCCCTCGCCGTCCTCGTCTTCCCTGGCCGCCGCC
Organism: Tardibacter chloracetimidivorans; assembly: GCF_001890385.1. Lineage (NCBI taxonomy): Bacteria > Pseudomonadati > Pseudomonadota > Alphaproteobacteria > Sphingomonadales > Sphingomonadaceae > Tardibacter > Tardibacter chloracetimidivorans. Next base: position 2,428,212 of record NZ_CP018221.1, read on the forward strand.
TGCTTGACTGTGACCAGCCGCGACGGCCGGGCGTAGCTTGCGGCTTCCTCGGCCGCCAGACCATGGAGCTTGCGCGCCTCGGCCGAAGCGAGGAACGGCAGATCGACCACATAATGATCGGTCACGCCCCGGTCGGCGCGGCTGAAATGATAGCCGTCCGCGACTGATTCGATCTGCCAGTCCGCAGCATCGCCAAACCATGCCACAAGCCGTTCGGCGGCGGCGCGGCGCGCGTCCTCGGCCGTGATCGCGGGATCGAGCCCGCCGGTCAGCGCCAGCGCTTCCAGCAGCCGCGCGTCATAGCGGCGCGGCGCATAGGTCATCAGCGTGCGGAAGCGGCGCGCATGATCGACAAGCGTGCGCAGATCCGCGCCCGACCGGCTGCCCTCGGCCGTCTCCAGCACCAGCCCGCCGATGCCCGCATCCACCAGATACTGGTCCAGCGCGGCATTGTCCTTGAGATAGACCTCCGATCGCCCGCGCGCGACCTTGTAGAGCGGCGGCTGCGCGATATAGATATGGCCCGCGCGGATCAGCTCGGGCATCTGCCGGTAAAAGAAGGTCAGCAGCAGCGTGCGGATATGCGCCCCGTCGACGTCGGCGTCGGTCATGATGATGACCTTGTGATAGCGCAGCTTTTCCAGGTTGAAATCGTCCCGGCCGATTCCGGTGCCAAGCGCCTGGATCAGCGTCCCGATTTCCTTGGATGACAGCATCCGGTCGAACCGGGCACGCTCCACGTTCAGGATCTTGCCCTTCAGCGGCAGGATCGCCTGCGTCTTGCGGTCGCGGCCCTGCTTGGCGGAACCGCCTGCGGAATCGCCCTCCACCAGGAAAAGCTCGCACTTGCTGGGATCGCGCTCCTGGCAATCGGCGAGCTTGCCCGGCAGGGAGGCGATGTCCATCACGCCCTTGCGCCGGGTCAGTTCGCGCGCCTTGCGGGCGGCTTCGCGCGCGGCGGCGGCGTCGATCACCTTGTGGATGATCGAACGCGCGTGGCCCGGGTTTTCCTCAAGCCATTCGGCAAGCTTGTCCGCCATCAGGCTTTCCAGCGGCTGGCGCACCTCCGAGGATACCAGCTTGTCCTTGGTCTGGCTGCTGAACTTGGGGTCGGGCAGCTTGACCGAGACGATGGCGGTCAGCCCTTCGCGCATGTCGTCGCCGGTGAGGGAAACCTTTTCCTTCTTCAACGCCCCCGATTTTTCGGCATAGTTGTTGAGCGTGCGGGTCAGCGCCGCGCGAAAGGCCGCCAGATGGGTGCCGCCGTCGCGCTGCGGGATGTTGTTGGTGAAGCAGAGGACCTGCTCGTAATAGCTGTCGTTCCATTCCAGCGCGACATCGATGCCCACCTCGTCGCGGTGACCGTGAATGGCGACCGGCTCCGGCATCAGCGGCGTCTTGGCGCGGTCGAGGTATTTCACGAAGGCCGCGATGCCGCCCTCGTAGTACAGCTCCACTTCCTTCCGCTCGGCGTGGCGCGCGTCGATCAGGAACAGCCGCACGCCCGAATTGAGGAACGCCAGCTCGCGATAGCGGTGCTCCAGCTTTTCGAAATCGAACTCGGTGATCTTGAAGGTGGCGGGACTGGGAAAGAACGTCACCTGCGTGCCGCGCTTGTCGTTTGCAGGGCCGACCACCTTCAGCGGCGCTTCGGCGTCGCCCCGGCGGAAGCGCATGTAATGCTCCTCGCCGTCGCGCCAGATGCGCAGGTCCAGCCAGTCGGACAGCGCGTTCACCACCGAGACGCCAACGCCGTGGAGGCCGCCCGACACCTTGTAGGCGTTGCTGTCGGACGTGTTCTCGAACTTACCGCCCGCGTGGAGCTGGGTCATGATGACTTCGGCCGCCGACACGCCTTCCCCGGCGTGGATGCCGGTAGGAATGCCGCGCCCGTTGTCCTCGACCGTCACCGACCCATCGGGGTTGAGGATGATGAGGATGCGGTCGCAATGCCCGGCCAGCGCCTCGTCGATGGCGTTGTCGGAAACCTCGAACACCATATGGTGGAGGCCCGATCCGTCGTCGGTGTCGCCGATGTACATGCCGGGGCGTTTGCGCACGGCATCCAGGCCCTTCAGGACCTTGATGGAATCGGCGCCATAATCGTTGTTCTGGGGTGCTTCGCTTGCCATGCCCAGCATATAGCCGGACGTTCACCAAAACCAAAGCATTAGAAGCATCGCCCGCCGTGCGGCAGAGTCGGTGTTCCACAATGGAACAAAGGGCGAAAATCCCTTAAAATTAACCATTTGCTATGAGTTAACCATTATTACCAGCCCCGGGGTCGAACATTCCTTTTCGGGGTTTTTGATATGACGCGTCCATTAAGCGCCTGGATTGCAGCGACGGCCGCCCTGCTGGTGACCGCAACGCCCGCGAGCGCGAACGAACTTGTCACCAACGGTGGCTTTGAAAGCGATTTCACCGGCTGGCTGCTGAGCGGCAGCGCCGATTATGCGGGCGTCGGCGGCGGCATGGTGAACAGCGGCGCAAACGCCGCCTATTTCGGGCCGGTCGGAGCCACCGCATCGATCAGCCAGGTGCTGAACACCGTCGCGGGGCAAAGCTATGACGTGTCCTTCTACCTCCAGAACAGCGGTGCGGGCACGAACAGCTTCGACGTGTTCTTCGGCGGCGGGGCGGCGCAGATCAGCTATGTCGATGCGCTCGCAATGCCGTGGACGAGATTGTCGTTCACCGGAACCGCGGTGTCCGATCTGACGACGCTGGTGTTCAGCTTCAGGCACGATCCGTCCTTTTACTATCTGGACGATGTGTCGGTGCAGTCCATCGCGCCGCCCGCCGCCGCCATTCCGGAACCGGCGAGCTGGGCGATGATGATCGCGGGCTTCGGAATGACCGGGCTTGCGCTCCGCCGCCGGGCGCGGCGGCCCTTCAGCCAGCTTCTATCCGGCCGCCGCTGACCGCCCAGGCCCGGGCATCCGGGGCGGCTTCGAACAACGCCGCCTCGGTCCCCGTCATCCACACCTGCCCGCCACCGGCGGCCAGCCTTTCGAACAGGGCGGAGCGACGGCGCGGGTCCAGATGGGCGGCCACTTCGTCCAGCAGCAGCACGGGGCGACGCCCGGCCAGCTCGGCTACGAGATCGGCGTGCGCCAGCACCATCCCGAGCAGCAGCGCCTTCTGTTCACCCGTGGAGCAGCGGGCGGCCGGCTGATCCTTGTCCAGATGCGTGACGTCCAGATCGGTGCGGTGCGGGCCTATGGTGGTGCGCCCGGCGGCGATATCGGCGGGACGCGACGCCGCAAGCGCCCTTTTGAGCGCCATTTCCATGTCGTCCGTGTCGGGCCGCCATCCGGCAAGCGCCACGCCGGCGCGGGCGAAGGGGCCCTCGGGCTGATCGGCGAGCCGGACAGCGAGCGCGCTGACGGTGCGTTCGCGCGCGGCCGCAACCGTAGCGCCATGTTCGGCCATCTGCGCCTCAAGCGCCGACAGCCATGCCGCATCGGCGGGCTCGTCGCCTGCGAGAAGGCGATTTCGCGCGCGCATTGCGGCCTCATAGCGCGCGCTGTGCGTCGCATGGCCGGGCTCCAGCGCAAGCGTCAGCCGGTCCAGGAAACGGCGGCGGGCGGACGCCCCCTCGGTGAACAGCCGGTCCATGGCGGGCGTCAGCCACAGCACCGAAAGCCATTCGCCAAGCGAGGTCAGCGCGGCCGCCGCACCGTTGATGCGAAGCTGGCGGCGCTCCGCCGCGCCGGCTGAGGTGCCGGTGCCGATCTCCACTGTGCCGCCTTCCGCCGCAAGCGAGGCCGCCACCGCGAATCCGCCGGGGCCGGGCGACCGGGCCATTTCGCCAAGCGTCGCCTGGCGAAGGCCGCGACCGGGCGCAAGGAGCGAAACCGCCTCCAGCACATTGGTCTTGCCCGCGCCGTTCTCTCCGGTGAGCACGTTCAGGCCCGCGCCCGGCACGATCACCGCATCGGCATAGGACCGGAAATTGGAAAGCGAGAGGCGGGCGACATGAACCATCGCCGCCTTCCTACACGAAATCGGCTGAGGAAAACCCCGGCAGCGCTTCAGTCAGCGCGAGCGCCAGCCGGAACCGGCCGCAGCGAGAGCGGCCGAATCACACCCGCATCGGCATAAGCACATAGAGCGCCGGGCTTTTCTCGCCTTCGCGGATCAGCGTCGGCGCGGCCGCATCGGCAAGGTGGACTTCCACCTCCTCGCTTTCGATCTGGCCCAATATGTCCATCAGATAACGGGCGTTGAAGCCGATCTCGAACGGCTCGGACGCATAGACGGCGGCGACCTCTTCCTCCGCGCGGCCGTTTTCGGGCGACGTCACCGACAGCGTCACCTTGTCGCGATCCAGCGCCAGCTTCACCGCCCGCGTCTTTTCGCTGGCGATGGTCGACACGCGATCGACGCCGTTCGACAGGCTTTTCGAATCGATCCTGAGCAGCCGGTCGTTCGCGGTGGGGATGACGCGCGAATAATCGGGGAAGGTGCCGTCGATCAGCTTCGAGGTCAGCACCGCGCCGCCAAGCGAGAACCGGATCTTCGACGATGAAAGGGAGATTTCGACGTCGCCGTCCGCCTCGTCCACCAGCTTCCTCAGTTCGGCCACGCATTTGCGCGGCACGATGACGTCGGGCATTCCGGCCGCGCCCTGCGGCTGCGGCACGGTGACGCGGGCGAGGCGGTGACCATCGGTGGCGGCCGCCCTCAGGACCGGCTGTCCCCCTTCTTCCGACACGTGCACGAAGATGCCGTTCAGATAATAGCGCGTTTCCTCGCTGGAAATCGCAAAGCGCGTCTTGTCGATGATCTGGCGCAGCACCGCCACCGGCAGGGTGAAGTGGGTGGGCAGCTCCCCTTCCGCGATCACCGGAAAATCATCGCGCGGCAGCGTTGCGAGGTTGAAGCGCGCGCGCCCCGCGACCACCGTCATCTTGCCCTCGGCCACGGTCAGTTCCACCTGCGCGCCTTCCGGCAGCTTGCGGACGATGTCGAACAGCGTGTGGGCGGAAACCGTGGTCGCGCCCGGCTGATCGACATGGGCCGTGGCCGACTCCACGATCTGGAGATCGAGATCGGTCGCCATCAGCCTCAGCCCGCTTGCGCCGGACACCGGATCGCCGCTGGCTTCGATCAGCACGTTCGACAGGATCGGGATGGTGTTCCTGCGTTCAACCACGGACTGCACATGGCCCAGGCTCTTGAGCAAAGTCGCCCGCTCGATCGTTGCCTTCATTTCCGTCTTCTTGCCCCACAAGAGAAGTCTTCGGCGCGACTATAGCGGCCTTCGCGCCGCCCGCCAGTGGGTAAGCGCAGGAAAAGGGCAGGCACATGCGCTCCGGCCCCATCTTTTGAACGAAGGGGATGTTGCGCCAGCGCCGCATCCGCCGCACAAGACGGCATGGGCTGGATGCGGGTTCTGATGCTTGCCGGGGGGGTTGTGGCGGCCTGCCATCCGGCGACGGCGGCCGAGGCGCGCGACGCGCTCGGCGTGCATGGCGCATGGGCCGCCTTTAGCGACGACAAGCCCCGGCGGTGCTTTGCGATCAGCGAGCCTGACAGGGCGATCTCCCCGACAGATCCGCAATGGCGGCCATATTTCTCGATCAGCCACTGGCCGGACAAGAAGATCAGCAGCCAAGTGCATTTTCGCCTGTCGAAGCCGCGCAGGCCCGGCAAGCCGCTGCGGCTGACGGTGGGCAATGCGCGCTTCGGGCTGGTATCGGCGGGAGCCGAAGCCTGGGCTCCGGACGCGGCGACGGACAGCGCCATTCTGGCCGCCCTGCGGGAAAGCCGCCGGGCTACCGTCAGCGGCGTCGCGCGGGATGGAACCGCGATCCGCGACGGTTATCTGCTGGATGGCGCGGCAACCGCGATCGACGCCGCGCGGCTCGCCTGCGCGCGCGGTTGAAGGCAGGCCGGGTTCAGCCGATCTCCCGTTCCAGGCTGTCGAGCAGTTCGCCGATGCTGGTCAGGTGCGGCCGCTCGGCCGCCAATATGGCGCGGAAGGCCCGCCGCTTGAAGGCAAGCACCCGGTCGGGCGGCAGGGCCAGCTTTTGCGGCAGGGTGGAGACGAGGATGTCGATCAGCCGCTCCGCGCCGTGCAGCCTGCCCCACAGATAGTCGTTCTCGCGATAGGTGCGGCTGAAGAACGCGCCGAAGCTGTTGAACTGAATGCCCTTGAGCGTCGCCTCCGCGCCGCCGCCGCGAATGGTCGCGGCGTCATCGGGAGCGATCCTGTCGACCTTCACCGGGTCGAACTCGTCCAGTCCCTCGCCCTGGAGCAGTGGCAAGGTGGCCAGGTCGTAAAAGGGAAAACCCAGATAGGCGTGAAGCAGCTGCCGCCTGTCCGCCTTGTCCTGAAAGGCGTGGAAGGCCTCCGACAGACGCTCGTCGGCGGCGGCGTCAAGCTCGCGCAGGTCGAACACCTCGGCCGCCCGTTCAAGCGCCAATGCAACCGCTTCGGACGTGTCGAGCCTGACCTCGGTCAGCCGTTCCGAAAGCGCATCCGGCCGCCGCAGCTCCAGAAAGGGCGCAAGGCTGTCGTAAACGGCAGCGCGCGCGGTATCGATGGCGGAGAGATCGGCTTCCGGCGCTTCGGCCATCTCGACCAGACGCCGGGCGAGCAACCGCAGCCGCCTGATCCTGAAGCCGACGTCATAACGGCGGAAGAAATCGACCGCTTCGGCCGTCGCGCCCGAGCGGCTGTCGGCAATGTGATCGAGCCTGCGGTCGCGCGCCCACAGCCACAGGATCGTCCTCACGCGCTCCATATTGGGCCGCACGTCCTCGCCCGCGCCCAGCAGCAGCGCGTTCGCCAGCTCGTCCAGAATGCCCGACAGCTTTTGATGGCCATAGGCGGAATAGGCAAAGCCCGCCTCGCGCGCGGCTGCGGACTGCGCCTTTGAGCGCCAGTTCGCCAGCCGTTGCGGCGTGGGCCGGTCGATGAAGAAGGTGCCGCCCAGCTCGCGCTCGATCGCCGCGTCCACCTCGGGCTGCATACCCACCACGATCCTGCGCATTTCGCGGATGCGGCGGGACATGCCTTCGATCGCCTCCAGATTGTCGCGGATCGGCTGTTCGCGCGGCAGGTCGGACAGCGCCTTCAATATGGTGGTGAAAAAGCCCGGCTGGCCGTCGCGGCTCCCCAGCGATACGGAGCGGCGGCCCGGCTTCGGGTCGATGTAGACAAAGCGGCGGTCCACCTCGCGGTGCGCGGGGCGATTGCGCAGCGCGCCGATCGCGGGGCGGAACGGAGCATTGGCGAGAACCGATCCGTCGATCAGCGAAGCGTCCTCGGCCGTAAGCCCCGCCGCCTTGCGGCGCGGAAACACACGCTGGAGGAAGGCGTCGCGCCCCGGCCATTTTATCCCGGCGGCCGCCAGCACCCGGTCCAGCTCCTTCACCTGAAAGGGCGGAAAGGCTCCGGGAAAGCTGGACGTCGCCCGCGCCGCGAACAGCAGCCCCGGGATGTCGCCCAGCGGCCGGGCCTGATCGCCATAGCCCGAAAAGGAAATGACCAGCCGGTGCTCGGTCTCCATCACCCGGGGCGGGGAATTGAGCGACAGCTGTTCAGGGTGCCCGGCCAGATCGGTGACGGTGACGAACAGGTCCAGCGGCTGTTCGTCCGGAATCAGTCGGGGGCCGCGCTTGCCCTTTTCCATCGCAAGAAAGGCTTCGAGCAGCAGGCCGGTGAACACCTCGCCGCCAAATGGCGGCTCGAACCAACGCGAGCGGATGAAGCGCGAAAGCTTTGCCCGCACCTCCTCGCGCGCCGCCGGCTCCACCAGCGTGTCGACGGTTTCGTCCCGCCGCCGCCCCGCCGCCCAGGCGATGGGCGTGGCCCAGAGCTTCGTCAGCGCCGTCGCCGGCCGCGCCTCCGGGTCCAGCAGCGTCTCGATGTCGGCGTTGTTCAGCCACAGATCGCGCAACGGCTCCATGTCCGCGCCGGTCGTGATCGCATGGGCGAGGAAAATGCCGTTGATGCCTCCAGCAGATGCTCCGGCGATGATGTCGCTCAGCACGCGCAGCCGGAGATTGGGGGCAACCTCCTCCAGCAGGGCGGCATAGACGGCGGCGGTGTCGGTCAGTTCGGCGACGGCTTCGGAGGCGTGCGCCGCCTGGCTCGCCTGGAGGAGCTTCCAAATCTCCTTGACGATACCGTGCATGTAGACCGCAAGGCTGACCCCGCCATAGCAGATCAGCGCCAGCCTGACTTCCTTGGTGCGCATTGCCCGGCAGCATAGCCGCGCGGCAGCGCGGATGCGAGAAATATCGGGCGGCGCTTGTTCCCCATACGTTCTTCGCTATAAGACGCCCCATGGCAAAGCTGTTGAAGACCTATGTCTGCCAGTCCTGCGGTGCGGCCAGTTCCAAATGGCAGGGACAGTGCGCCGATTGCGGATCATGGAACACGATGGTGGAGGAGAGCGCCCCCGCAGCCTCACCCTTTGCCCAAAAGCATCATCTGCAAAAGGGCGGCCGCAGGCTTTCCCTAGAGGCGCTGAACGTCGAGACGGCCCTTCCAAAACGGCTTTCCACCGGCATAGGCGAGCTTGACCGCGCGCTTGGCGGAGGGCTGGTGGCCGGTTCGGCGACGCTGATCGGCGGCGATCCGGGCATCGGCAAATCGACCCTGCTGCTGCAGGCCGCAGGGCTGATCGCGCGTGCGGGACCGGCCGTGGTCTATGTCTCGGGCGAGGAAGCGGCCGACCAGGTGCGGCTGCGCGCCCACAGGCTTGGGCTGGGCAATGCGCCGGTGCGGCTTGCGGCGGCGACTTCGGTGCGCGACATATTGACGACGCTCGGCGACGGCGCGGCACCCGCGCTGCTCATCATCGATTCGATCCAGACCATGCATTCCGATCTGCTGGAAGGCGCGCCGGGCACCGTGTCGCAGGTGCGCGCCGCCGCTCAGGAGCTGATCCGCTATGCCAAGGAAACGGGCACAGCGCTGGTGCTGGTCGGCCATGTCACCAAGGACGGACAGATCGCAGGCCCGCGCGTGCTGGAGCACATGGTCGACACCGTTCTCTATTTCGAGGGCGAGCGCAGCCACCAGTATCGCGTGCTGCGGGCGGTGAAGAACCGTTTCGGCGGCACCGACGAGATCGGCGTCTTCGCGATGGCGGCCGAAGGGCTGACCGAAGTCTCCAATCCTTCCTCGCTTTTCCTCACCCATCGCGACGAGGCGGTCTCCGGGGCCGTCGTCTTCCCCGCGCTGGAAGGCACCCGGCCGGTGCTGGTGGAAATACAGGCGCTGGTCGTGCGGCTTGCAAGCGGCGCGACCCCCAGGCGCGCGGTCGTCGGCTGGGATTCGGGACGGCTGGCGATGGTGCTTGCAGTGCTTGAGGCGCGCTGCGGGCTGAGCTTTTCATCATGCGAGGTCTATCTCAACGTCGCAGGCGGGCTTCGCGTCTCCGATCCGGCGGCCGATCTGGCGGTTGCGGCGGCGCTCGTATCCGCCCTTGCCGAAAGGCCGCTGGCGACAGACGCCGTGGCGTTCGGCGAACTGGCGCTGTCGGGCGAACTGCGACCCGTCGGCCATGCGGGGCTGCGGCTGAAGGAGGCGGCGAAGCTGGGCTTCGGACGCGCCCTTATGCCCACCAACGGAGAGGTGAAGGCGGAAGGCCTGTCGCTCTCCCGCTTTCGCACGCTGGGCCAGCTCGTTGACCATCTGCTGGGGCGCGGCTAGCAGCAGGCGATGACCGACGCCGGATCGCTGACCGCAATGGATATCATCGTGCTGCTGCTGGTGGGCGGCGGCATCGTCTTCGGCGTGGTCCGGGGCTTCGTCACCGAAGTGCTGTCGCTGATGGCATGGGTCGCCGCCGTCATGGCGCTGCGCCTGTTCTACACGCCCGCAAGCGCATGGGCCGCCGAAGCCACGGGCACCGAAGCGGGTGGGGCGGTTCTGGCTTTCGCCGGGCTGTTCTTCGGCGCGTTCATCGTCTTTCGCATCATCGCCAACCAGCTCGGCAGCCGGACGCGCCAGTCTGTGGTCGGGCCGATCGACCGGCTGCTGGGGGGTGGTTTCGGGGCGCTGAAAGGCCTGATCGGCGCGAGCCTGCTGTTTCTCGCCGCGCATCTCGGCCATGAAATGCTTTGGGGCAGCGACGATCCGCCCGAATGGCTGGAGGCCAGCCGCACCTCGCCGCTGCTGAAGATCAGTTCGCGGCTGATCGTCGATTTCGTCGAGGAACGGCGGGAAGCCGCGCGGACGGACGATGATTCTCCCGCCAAGGAGGAGAAGCGCCCGGAGAAAAAACCGCGCACATCGCCGGACCGCAGCAAGGAAGACCGGGGCTATACGCCCGGCGAGCGGCAGCGGCTGGAAGAGCTGCTGGATGCCGCCAACGCGCTCGACACCTGATATAGGCCGCGCATGACGATTCGCCTCTACGACACAATGGCGCGCGAGAAGCGGGCCTTCGAGCCTGCCGATCCTTCGCGCGTGACCATGTATGTGTGCGGGCCGACCGTCTACAATCGCGCGCATATCGGCAATGCAAGGCCCGCCGTGGTGTTCGACGTGCTCGCCCGGCTGCTGAGGCACCGATATGGCGAGGATGCGCTGGTCTATGCGCGCAACGTCACCGACGTGGACGACAAGATCAACGCCGCCGCCGCCGCCGAGGGCGTCGACATCTCGGTCGTGACGGCGCGCTATGAAAAGCATTATCTGGACGACATGGCGGCGCTTGGCGTCGCGCCGCCCGATGTCGCGCCGCGCGCCACCGCGCACATTGACGAGATGATCGCCATGATCGCGCGGCTGATCGAGAGCGGCCATGCCTATGCGGCCGAGGGCCATGTGCTGTTCCATGTGCCGTCGGACCCCGACTATGGCCAGCTTTCGCGCCGCACGCGCGAGGCGATGCAGGCGGGCGCGCGGGTGGAAATTGCCCCGTTCAAGCGCGACGCGGCGGATTTCGTGCTGTGGAAGCCGTCGCCGGACGATCTTCCCGGCTGGGAGTCGCCCTGGGGACGCGGGCGGCCGGGCTGGCATATCGAATGCTCGGCGATGATCGAGAAGCATCTGGGCGAGACGATCGACATCCACGCGGGCGGGCAGGACCTGATCTTCCCGCACCATGAGAACGAGATCGCGCAGAGCCGCTGCGCCCACCATGGCGCGCCGCTCGCCCGCTACTGGATGCACAACGGCTTTGTCTCGATGGACACCGAGAAGATGTCGAAGTCGCTCGGCAACGTCGTCACCGTCGCCGATCTGCTGGCGGCCGGCCACAAGGGCGAAACGCTGCGGCTGGCCCTGCTTTCCGCCCATTACCGCCAGCCGCTGGACTGGAATGATGCGCTGCTGGAGCAATCGAAGGCGACGCTGGATTACTTTTACCGACTGCTTCGGGACTCTGCTTCGGACGCGGAGTTATTTGATCCCTTAGCGGGAGATGATGAGATCAATGCTGAAATCCACATCGGATTTGAGCTGGCACTCAGTGATGACTTGAACACGCCCGCAGCAATCGCATATCTCTACGATCTGGGCTCATCCCTTGCACAAACCATTGAATCTAAAAAGAAATGTTCGCCCGGACAGGCGCAGATGTATTCAGCTGCGGTAGCACATAATCGACGAGATCTAGTAAGAGCAGCTGAATTAGTCGGTTTGCTTACAAGCGACCCAAATCGATGGTTCCACGGCGACGGCGACGACAGCGCCATCGGCGCCGCCATTGCCGCCCGCAATGAAGCGCGCAAGGCGAGGAACTTTGCCGAGGCCGACCGCATCCGCGACGAGCTGAAGGCGCAAGGGATCGAGCTGGAGGACGGCCCTGAAGGCACAAGCTGGCGCCGGGCGTGACGCGCCGCGTCCGTCCCCTTTCCGTCATGCTGAACTTGTTTCAGCATCCATGATCACGGCGTTTGCCGGTTCTCATCCCACGGCGTTCATGGGTCCTGAAACAAGTTCAGGACGACGATGAGCCGACAAATGGAGCGCCAACCCGCCGTCTACATCCTCGCCAGCGGCAAGCACGGCACGCTTTATATCGGCGTGACATCGAACCTCATGCAGCGGCTGTACCAGCACCGAACGGGCACGCTGGTTGGCTTCACGAAACGATATGAGGTTCATCACCTCGTCCACTTCGAGATGTTCGACGACATGAGCCTCGCCATTGCGCGCGAGAAACAGTTGAAACGCTGGCACCGCGACTGGAAGATCAACCTTATCGAGCGGGACAATCCCGAGTGGCGCGACCTTGCGATTGAACTGGGGTTCCGGTCTCTTCGCTAGCATCACCGAACTTGTCATGCTGGACTTGTTTCAGCATCCATGAACACTGCCGGAGGGCTTCGCTATCTGAAAGGTTTTCGTGATACCCCTAGCCGTCACGTGCGGAAGGGCAATCCATGACTAAACTCAACTGGGACAAGGTTTCGCTGAGAATGCGAGATCCAGCGCGCGCGCAACAAACAAACGATATTCTCGCGCCCGACGAGATAATGACTAAGATCGAGGACTTGAGCGCAAGGGAGCGGCGATCCGTTGCCAAAATCGAAGCAAAGCGCGCCACTCTAAGGGCAGCGCTCAAAGCCGAAGAAAGCAAGCGCCGGGCAAAACGAAGGGCGAAGCGCAAAGCTATACTTCGAGAGGATGCGGAACGCGCCGCCCGGCTGCGAGGGGAGAGTGAAGCCCGCCGCCGCGAGCGGGAATCTGGGCAGACGGGCATGGGCCCCCCAGATATTATATCGGCTACCCACCGCGTTCATGGGTCCTGAAACAAGTTCAGGACGACGATAAGGCGGCAAATAGAACGCCAACCTGCGGTAAAACGAGAAAAACAGTTGAAGCTATGGCATCGGGGCTGGAAGATCGACCTGATCGAACAGGATGGACCGGACTGGAACGATCTTGCGCCGGAGTGGGGGTTCGAGCCGAACTGAGGGAGGCCCGATGAAGACGACGCGTCGCAGGATTCCGCTCCACACGCAAATGGCGGTCGGCTTTGCCGTCGGGCTTGTCGCGGGGCTGATCGTCCATGTCACCGCACCCGGCGCGCCCTGGGTGGAGACGCTCACCACCTATGTCACCCAGCCGATCGGGCAGATCTTCCTTCGGCTGCTGTTCATGCTGGTGCTGCCGCTGCTGTTCTCTGCCTTGGTCATCGGCGTGGCGGAAATGGGGGACATCGGCTCGCTGGGCCGCGTCGGCTGGAAGACGCTCGCCTATACGGTGCTTGTATCCGGCATCGGCGTGGTGATCGCGCTGACGCTCGTCAATCTGCTGCGGCCGGGCGACGGCATCGACCCGGAGTTCGCGCGGACGATGCTTGCGAGTGCGGGAGACGGGGCGAAGGCGATCGTCTCCACCTCGCGCGAGGCGCCCACCGGGCTGGATGCGCTGCTCAATATCGTGCCGACCAACATCATAGGAGCTGCCGGCAGCAACGACATTCTTGCCGTCATGTTCTTCGCCCTCCTCTTCGGCATCGGGCTGGTGATGGTCGACACGCCCGAGACGCGGACGCTGCAATTGATGATCGGCGGCCTGTTCGAGGTGATGATGAGACTGATCGGCCTTGTCATCCGCCTCGCGCCCCTTGCCATCGCCTGCTTCATGTTCAATCTCGCCGCACTTTTCGGCTGGGAGTTGATCGGCCGCCTGAGCGCCTATGTGGGCGTCGTGCTGCTTGCGCTCAGCCTGCACATGATCGTGGTCTATTCGCTGGCGGTGCGCTTCCTCGGCCGCATGTCGCCCGTCAATTTCTTCCGGGGCAGCCAGGAGGCGATGGTGATGGCGTTCGCCACCGCATCGTCCAACGCAACGCTCCCCACCGCGCTTCGCGTGGCCGAGCACAATCTGGGCCTGCCGCGCAAGGTTGCGCGCTTCGTCCTCACCATCGGGGCGACCGCCAACCAGAACGGCACCGCCATATTCGAAGGGATCACGGTGCTGTTCCTCGCCCAGTTCTTCGGCGTCGAGCTTGGCCTTGGGCAGCAGGTGACGGTCCTTCTCATCTGCATACTGGGCGGCATCGGCACGGCGGGCGTGCCCGCGGGATCGCTTCCGGTGATCGCCTTGATCCTGGGCATGGTCGGCGTGCCGCCCGAAGGCATCGGGCTGGTGCTCGGAGTCGACCGCTTCCTCGACATGTGCCGGACGACGCTGAACGTCACGGGCGATCTGGCGGCGGCCGTGGTGGTGTCGCGCGGCGAGGTGGACACCCCGGACGACGGCATCGTCTGAGCGCTCTCGACCTGCACCCCAACCATGCTAGAGCCTATGCTATGAAGCAGTATCTCGACCTTGTCCGCCACATCCTCGAGAACGGCGTCGAGCAGCACGACCGCACGGGCGTGGGCACGCGCGCGGTGTTCGGCTATCAGATGCGCTTTTCCATGGCCGACGGCTTTCCGCTCGTCACCACCAAGAAGCTGCACCTGCGCTCAATCATCCATGAGCTGCTCTGGTTCCTGAACGGCGACACCAACGTGCGCTATCTTCAGGAAAACAAGGTCCGCATCTGGGATGAATGGGCCGCCAGCGACGGCGAGCTTGGCCCCGTCTACGGCAAGCAGTGGCGGCGCTGGGAAACGCCGGGCGGCGGCAGCGTCGATCAGATCCAGGCGCTGGTGGATGAAATCAGGGCAAGGCCCGCCTCGCGCCGCCAGATCGTGAGCGCGTGGAACGTCGCGGACATGCCGCAGATGGCGCTCGCGCCCTGCCATTGCCTGTTTCAGACATCGGTGATGGAGGGCAGGCTGAGCCTGCAGCTGTACCAGCGTTCGTGCGACGTCTTCCTTGGCCTGCCCTTCAACATCGCGAGCTATGCGCTGCTGCTGCACATGCTGGCGCAGCAATGCGATCTGGAACCGGGCGAGTTCATCTGGACGGGCGGCGACACGCATATCTACAGCAACCACATGGAGCAGGTGCGGCTGCAACTGACGCGCGAACCGCTGCCGCTGCCGCGGCTGGAACTGAAACGCCGCCCCCCCGCTATCGACGCCTATCGATATGAGGATTTCGAGATCATCGGCTATGAAGCGCATCCGCACATCGCCGGAGAGGTGGCGGTCTAGGTGACGCCTGAGATCGTCTTCATCGTCGCGCGCGCCGACAATGGCGTGATCGGCCGCGAGGGCGGGCTTCCGTGGCGGCTGCCCGCCGATCTCCGACGGTTCAAGGCGCTGACCATGGGCACGGCGATGATCATGGGCCGCAAGACCTTCGACAGCTTTCCAGCACCACTGCCCGGACGGCGGCACATCGTGCTGACGCGCGAACCCGGCTGGCGGGCCGAGGGTGCCGAAACGGCGGCGGATGTCGAAAGCGCTATCGCGCTTGCAGGCGATGTGCCGGCCATATCGGTGATCGGCGGCGCGGAGATATTCGCGCTGTTTCTGCCGCTCGCGACCCGCATCGAACTGACCGAAGTGCAGGTCGAGGCCGCCGGCGATACGGTGATGCCGCCGTTCAGCCCCGCGATGTGGCGGGAAACGGCGCGCGAGGCACATGCGCCCGAGGACGGCCGCCCCGGCTACAGCTTCGTCACCCTGGCGAGACGCGGCGCGTGACGGCGATTGTTCTCCCGCCGCTCTGTTCCTATAGACCCCGCCCATGGAACGTCTGAACGGCAGCGCGAACATTGTCGGCAAGCATCGCGGCGGCGTGATTGCGCTGGGCAATTTCGACGGATTCCATCAGGGCCATCAAGCCGTGGTTGGGCGCGCGCTAGAGCTTGCCCGCCGACAGGGCGTATCGGCCCTGATCGGCACGTTCGACCCGCATCCCGCCCAATATTTCAACCCCTCCGGTCCGCCGTTCGAGCTGACGAACATGGACCAGCGGCTTGCGCTGCTGGAGGCGTTCGGCATCGACGCGGCCGTCATCTTCCACTTCGACGAAGGTCTTGCCGAAGCGTCGCCCGCGGCGTTCGTCACCGACTGGCTGGCAAGCGGGCTTGGCGTCGGCGGCGTGGTGACGGGCCATGATTTCACCTTCGGCCACGACAGGCGCGGCGACATCGCCCTTCTCGACAGGCTCTGCGCCGATATGGGGATCGAGGCGGAGGCCGTGCCCGCGCTGGCCGACGGCGGCGGCGTGATTTCATCCTCCCGCATCCGCGCGGCGCTGAAGGCGGGCGACATTGCGACCGCCACCCGGCTTTTGACGCGGCCCTTCACGATCGAGGGCGAGGTCGGCCATGGCGACAAGCTGGGCCGCACCATCGGCTTTCCCACCGCCAATGTGAGTCTGGGCGACTATGCGCGCCCGGCCTATGGCGTTTATGCGGTGCGCTGCCGCCTGGCCGACGGGCGGATGTTCGACGGGGCCGCGAACATCGGCATACGCCCGATGTTCAATCCGCCGAAGGAACTGCTGGAGGTGCATCTGTTCGATTTTTCCGGCGACCTTTACGGCCAGAAGATCGCAGTCGAGCTGCACCATTATCTGAGGCCCGAAGCGGAGTTCGATGGGCTTGAGGCGCTGACCGAACACATAAAGACCGATTGCGCGCGGGCCAAGGAACTGCTTGCCGGGTGAGGTAGCAGGCCTTAATCGCGGCGGGCATGACCGATACGCCTGAAAAGCCCGATTACCGGAACACCGTGTTCCTGCCGAAGACCGACTTTCCGATGAAGGCGGGCCTTGCGCAGAAGGAACCCGCCATTCTGGAACGCTGGGCGCGGATCGGCCTGTACGACAGGCTGCGCAAGGAGCGCGCCGGGCGCGAGCGCTTCATCCTTCACGACGGCCCGCCCTATGCCAATGGCGACATCCACATGGGCCATGCCATGAACAAGGTGCTGAAGGACGTGATCGTGCGTTCGCAGAGCCTGATGGGCAAGGACGCGCCCTATGTGCCCGGCTGGGACTGTCACGGCCTACCCATCGAATGGAAGGTTGAGGAAGCCTATCGCGCGAAGAAGCTGAACAAGGACGAGGTCGATCCAGTCCAGTTCCGCGCGGAATGCCGGGCATATGCCGACAAATGGGTGGGCACCCAAAGGGAGCAGTTCCAGCGGCTGGGCGTGATGGGCGATTGGGCGAACCCCTATCTCACCATGACCTATGACGCCGAGGCCGTGATCGCGGGCGAACTGCTGAAGTTCGCCGAGAGCGGACAGCTTTATCGCGGATCGAAGCCGGTCATGTGGTCGCCGGTTGAAAAGACCGCGCTCGCCGAGGCGGAGGTGGAATATGAGGACATCACCTCCACCCAGATCGACGTGGCGTTCGAGATTGTCGAAGCGCCGAACGCGCCGGAACTGGTCGGTGCCTATGCCGTCATATGGACGACGACGCCGTGGACGATCCCGGTCAACCAGGCGTTGGCCTATGGGCCGGACGTTGATTATGTCGTTCTTTTCGTCGAAGCGGGGATAGGCTCTTACGGACCAAATGGCGATCGACCGCCGTTGGCCGTGGGCCGCACAATTCTGATCGCGTCGGAACTTGTCGCTAGTTTCTCATCTCGCACAGGTACTTCGAAAGTTGAAGAAAAGTGGCGTGGGAAAGGCTCCGACCTCGCCGGAGCCATTGCCCGCCACCCGATGCATGAACGCGGCGGGTTTTTCGCCAGGCCGCGCCCGTTCCTGCCCGGCGATTTCGTCACCACCGATGCGGGCACCGGGCTTGTCCATATGGCCCCGGACCATGGTGAGGACGATTTCACGCTGTGCAAGGCGCACGGCATCGATCCCGTGTTCGCGGTGGAACCGGGCGGCTTCTACCGCGCCGACTGGGCGTGGATGGGCGGGCAGGGATCGGTCATCGCGCCGAAGCTGAATGCGCCGGAAGGGCCGATCTGCACCGATCTGCGCGAAGCGGGCGCGCTGCTATCGGCCGGCGAGTTCCGGCACAGCTATCCGCATAGCTGGCGGTCCAAGGCCAAGGTCATCTTCCGCTGCACGCCGCAGTGGTTCATCGGAATGGACAGGCCGCTTGATCAGAGCGCTCAGGGTGAGCGCAGTTTGAGAAGCACAGCCCTCACCGCCATCGACGACACCCGCTGGGTGCCCGAACGATCGAAGAACCGCATCCTATCCATGGTGGAAGGGCGGCCCGACTGGGTGATCTCGCGCCAGCGCGCATGGGGCGTGCCGATCGCGCTTTATGTCAACCGCAAGACCGGCAACTATCTGCGCGATCCGGCCGTCAACGCCCGCATCCTCGACGCTTTCCGCCAGGGCGGCGCGGACGCCTGGTTCACAGCCGATCATCAGGCGCTGCTTGGGCCGGGCCATGACGCGGCCGACTATGAGGTGGTGAACGACATCCTCGACGTCTGGTTCGACAGCGGCTCGACCCACGCATTTGTGGTGGAGGCGCGCTATGGCGAGGGCGTGCGCGCCAGCCTCTATCTGGAAGGGTCGGACCAGCATCGCGGCTGGTTTCAGTCGTCGCTGCTGGAAAGCTGCGGCACGCGCGGCCGCGCGCCCTATGACGCGGTGCTGACGCACGGCTTTGCGCTGGACGGGCATGGCCGCAAAATGTCCAAATCGCTGGGCAACGTCGTCGACCCGCTGAAGGTGATGGGCGAAAGCGGGGCCGACATTCTTCGCATGTGGGTGGCGTCGACCGACTATTTCGACGATGTGCGGATCGGCAAGGAAGTGCTGGCCGGCACGACCGATGCCTATCGCAAGCTCAGGAACACGTTCCGCTATCTGCTGGGCGCGCTCGACGGGTTCACCGATGCAGAGCGTCTCGGTGTAAACGAGATGCCCGAGCTTGAGCGCTATATGCTGCACCTCCTGGCCGAGCTGGACACGGAACTGCGCGATGCGGCGAACGGGTTCGAGTTCAACCGCTATATCCGTGCGATCACCGATTTCGCGAACAACGATCTGTCGGCCTTCTTCTTCGACATTCGCAAGGACAGTCTGTATTGCGACGCGCCTTCTTCGCAGACGCGGCGGGCCTATCGCACGGTGCTGGACACGCTGTTCCACGCGCTCGTCCGCTGGGCGTCGCCCATCCTCTGCTTCACGGCAGAGGAGGTCTGGCAGACCCGATTCCCCGATGATGAAGGCTCGGTGCACCTGCTGGAATGGCCGGAGATCGGTGACTGGACGGACGAAGCGCTTGACGAGAAATGGTCCAGCCTGCGCGATCTTCGCAAGATCGCCACGCTTGCCATCGAGCCTTTCCGCCGCGACAAGACGCTCGGCTCCAGCCTTGAGGCCGAGGTCAGCATCGCGCTGCCGGCCGTTTCCG
Organism: Tardibacter chloracetimidivorans; assembly: GCF_001890385.1. Taxonomy (NCBI): domain Bacteria; kingdom Pseudomonadati; phylum Pseudomonadota; class Alphaproteobacteria; order Sphingomonadales; family Sphingomonadaceae; genus Tardibacter; species Tardibacter chloracetimidivorans. The sequence goes on from NZ_CP018221.1 coordinate 2,447,383, forward strand.
GCGACGTGCTGGGCGGTGTCGATTTCGCTGAGCTGTTCATCACGGCGACAGCGCGGATAGAGCAATCGGCGGATGACGGCGAGCATGTCGCCATCCGGCGCACGACCCGCCACAAATGCGGGCGCTGCTGGCGGCATCTGCCCGAGGTCGGGCAAGATGGCGATCTTTGCCAGCGCTGCGACGAGGTCGTAAATGGTTGACCTTGTTTTGTTCGGCAGGCCCGCGAAAGCCGGGATGATGTGGAGGGGATGCAATAAGGTGGAAAGCGCGGCTCATGGCTGAATCAGGCCATCCGATGCATGACAGGCGGCGACCGCAGTTCGAGCCGCTGAGCGATGGTCCGCTGCCTCCGCCCTCCGGGCAGGCGGACGAGCAGGCACGCCCGTTCGCAACCGACCGGCCGCACCGCGTATTCGGCCTTTCCTTCGCGCTTTTCGTTTTCGCCGCCGATCAGGCGCTCAAATGGTTCATCATCGGACCGCTCAACCTGCGCGCGGTCGGCAATATCCACCTGCTGCCGATCTTCGACCTGACCTGGACGGAAAACCGCGGCGTATCCATGGGTTTCCTGACGGCGGGCAGCGACATGGAGCGCTGGCTGCTGGTCGGTTTCACGGCCACCATTGCAACCGTGGTCGCCGTCTGGCTGTGGCGCGAGCGGCGCATGGGCGATACGCTGGCGCTGGGCCTGGTGCTGGGCGGCGCGCTCGGCAACATCACCGATCGGGTGCGCTTCGGCTATGTGGTGGATTTCCTCGACCTGCATTTTGGCGAGTGGCGTCCATTTCTTGTCTTTAACCTTGCCGATGCGGCGATTAGCATCGGTGTCGTGATCCTGTTGCTCCGCGCGTTGTTCTCACGTTCGGACAGACGCCCGGATGGGGAGTTCTATTGATGCTGAAGGTGAATTACGCACTGGCCGTTCCGGCGCTCGCGCTGGCGCTTTCCGCCTGCGGGGGCGGCGGCTTTCTGAACCGGGAAAGGCCGGACGAGTTTGCCGTGTCCCGCGCGACGCCGCTGGTGATTCCGCCCGATTTCGCGCTTACCCCGCCAAAGCCAGGCGCGCCGCGCCCGCTGGAGGTTGATTCGCAGGGTCAGGCGCTGCGGGCGCTGTTCGGCGATACCATGCGCGCCGCGCCCAAGAGCGATTCGGAACAGAAGCTGCTCGATCAGTCCGGGGCGACTCCCGACGCCACCATCGGCGCGCGGTCGACAGTGGGCGATCCCGGCACCAATGTGGTCAACAAGGGTGCTTTCACCGCAGAACTGGTCAACCAGCCGGAAACGCAAGGCGGCGAAACGGCATCGGTCCGGATCGGCGGATAGCAACCGGCTAACGGGCCTTCCGGCTTCTGGGGGACAGATTGTCCGCCATGTTGCGCGAAAAGCTGCCGAGCACGCCCCTGCCGATGCGGCCGCCCATCTCTCCGGCGAAGGCCTTGCCGATTTCATAGCCCAATGTGCTGCCCGCGGTTCCAGCGGCGGTGCGGGTGGCGTTGGCTGAACGGCGGCGGGGGCTTCTGCCGGAAAGTTGATCGCCAATGTCGCGCGCCTTTGAGGCAAGGAAAGCGCCCGCGACGGCCATCACCAGCTTCTTGCCGACACGCCCGATCCAACCGCCCCCACCGGCAGCGCCGCCGCTGCGCTGGGCAGGCGCCGCATCATCGGCGACGACCGCCTCCCCGGCGCGCTCCGCCAGCATCTCGTGCGCGGACTCGCGATTGACGGCCGCCTCATATTTTCCTGCCACTGCCGAACTCTGGATAACGGCCGCCCGCTCCGCCGGGCTCAGCGGCCCCAACCGCGACGAAGGCGGGCGGATAAGCGTCCGCTCCACCGGGGTCGGCGCGCCATCGGCCTGCAGCAGCGACACCAGCGCCTCGCCGACCTTCAGCTCGGTGATCGCGGTCGCGACATCGACACCTGGATTGGCGCGGAATGTCTCCGCCGCCGCCCTGATCGCCTTCTGGTCGCGCGGCGTGAAGGCGCGCAGCGCATGCTGCACCCGGTTGCCAAGCTGGCCTGCGACATCTTCCGGCACGTCCACCGGATTTTGCGTGACGAAATAGACGCCGACGCCCTTGGACCGGATCAGGCGCACCACCTGTTCCACCTTGTCCAGCAAGGCCTTTGGTGCATCCTCGAACAGCAGATGCGCCTCGTCGAAGAAGAAGACCAGTTTCGGCTTGTCGGGATCGCCCACCTCGGGAAGGGTCTCGAACAGCTCCGACAGCAGCCAGAGCAGGAAGGTGCTGTAGAGCCTGGGCGATGACATCAGCCTGTCAGCCGCAAGCACGTTCACATAGCCGCGCCCCTTGTCGTCGGTGCCGATGAAATCGGATATGTCGAGCGCCGGCTCCCCGAAGAACTTCGCCCCGCCCTGGGATTCGAGCTGCAGCAACTGACGCTGGATCGCGCCGACGCTGGCCTTGGTGACATTGCCGTATTGCGCGGAAAGCGCCTGGGCATTCTCCGCGCAATGAGCGAGCATCGCCTGCAGATCAGCCAGGTCCAGCAGCAGCAGGCCCTGTTCGTCCGCGAAACGGAAGGCGATGGTCAGCACCCCTTCCTGCGTGTCGTTCAGGCCCATCAGCCGGGCAAGCAGCACCGGCCCCATTTCGGAAATGGTGGTGCGGATCGGGTGCCCCTGCTCGCCGAACAGATCCCAGAACTGGACGGGCGTGTCCGCGTAGGCGTAATCGGCAAGGCCGATCTCCCGTGCCCGGGTGGTGAAGGCGTCATGCGCCTTTGCGAGCGGCGACCCTGCCATGGCGAGGCCCGACAGATCGCCCTTCACATCGGCGACGAAAACCGGGACGCCGGCATTGGAAAAGCCCTCCGCCAGTCCCTGTAGCGTCACGGTCTTGCCGGTGCCGGTCGCGCCCGCGATCAGGCCGTGGCGATTGGCGCGTTTGAGATTGAGCACTTGCGGCGTTCCACCGCCCTGGCCGATGAAGATGCCGCCGTCCGCCATGCCCCCGCTCCCTCAATGAAAAAGGACCCCGCACTGTGTAGCGCGAGGTCCCTTGTCACAGGAAGCGAAGATTTAGCCGCCGTTGCTCAGCTGTACGCCGACGTAGCGGCCGGGCGTGGGGCCGCGCTGGACCAGAAGGAGCACGCTGTCGCGGCCCGCCTGCCGCGTCGCGGCGACAGCCTTGGCGGCCTCCTGCGGCGTGGTCACCGGCTGCTGATTGACCGACAGGATGATGTCGCCGCGCTGCAGGCCCTTCTGCGCGGCGTCGCTTGACGGATTGACCGCCGCGATCACCACGCCCTTGGTCGTCTCCGGCACGCGAAGCTGGCTGGCGATCTGCGGCGTCAGCGTCTGGAGCGAGATGCCGAGACCCGCCTGCGCGGCCTGTTCGTTGTCGGCCGGCGCGCCTTCCTCGGAAAAGTCGCCGCCCAGGCTTTCGGCCAGCTTCTGTTCGGATGGCCGCTCGCCCACGACAGCGGTCACCGTCATGCGCTTGCCGTTGCGGATCAGCTCGATCGGCACCCGCGTCCCGATCGGCAGATTGGCCACCAGATAGGAAAGCGTGTTCTCGGGCGTCACTTCCTGCCCGTTGACCTTCACGATCACGTCGCCCTGGCGAATGCCCGCGCGGGCGGCCGCCTCGCCCGGCTCGACGCGCGCGACGATCTCGCCCCGGTCCTTCTGCAGCCCGAGGCTGGCGGCGATGTCTTCCGTCATCGGCTGGATGCCGACGCCCAGATAGCCGCGCTTCACCGATCCGCCGCTCCGGAGCGCGTCGATGACCGGCTTTGCCTGTTCGGCCGGGATTGCAAAGCCGATGCCGACATTGCCGCCGGTGGGCGAATAGATGGCGGTGTTGATGCCGATGACATTGCCCGACAGATCGAACATCGGACCGCCGGAGTTGCCCTGGTTGATCGAAGCGTCGGTCTGGATATAGCGGTCGTAAGCGCCCGCGCCGATATTGCGGTGAAGCGCCGACACGATCCCCGCAGTCACGGTGCCGCCAAGGCCAAAGGGGTTGCCGATCGCCACCACCCAATCGCCCACGCGCGTGTTCGTCGAATCGCCGAACCGCACGAACGGCAGGTCCTTTGCGTCGATCTTCAGCAGCGCCAGGTCCGAAAGCGGATCGCGTCCGACGATGCGCGCCTTGTATTCCTTCCGGTCGGCGAGGGTGACGGTGATGCTTTCAACCGGTGAAGCCGCGCCGCCGGGTCCGGGCTGACCGCCGGAAATGACGTGGTTGTTGGTTACCACATAGCCATCGGGCGAGATGATGAAGCCCGAGCCAAGCGACGTCGCCTCACGGGTGACCGGCTCTCCCCCGCCCCCGAACTGGCGGAAAAACTCGTCAAACGGCGTGCCGGAAGGGAAGCCGGGAAAGCGGTTCACCTGTATTTTCTGCGTGGTGGATATGTTCACCACCGCAGGCTGAAGCCGAGTCGCCAGATCGGCAAAGCTCATGGGCGCGCCGGGCCGGGGCGTTGCGGCGCTGATCGCGCCCGGCTGATTCTGGGGGGCCTGGGCGCCCACCGGCTGCTGGAGCGCCAGGGTGGCGGCAGCGCCGCCGGCAAGAAGCGCTGCAGTTATTCCATATGCGTAACGCACGAGACTGTCTCTCCTGGTCAATTCCGCCTGATGCCAGGCAATCAATCAAAGGCTCCGGCTTAACGCACGTTGAATGCGCTGCGCCTTCGGACAAACGCTACCGGATCGAACGCCCCTTGAACTCCTGAAGATATTCGTTGCTTGGCGAAAGAACGACGCTGGCTTCGCCCTTTCCGTTCTTTTCGACAAAGGTCCGGCGATAGGACTGCATCGCCCGGTAGAAAGAATAGAACTCCGCGTCCTTGCCGAAACTTTCGGCATAGATGCCGGCCGCCTTCGCATCGGCGTCGGCCCGGATGATCTGCGCCTGCTTGTAGCCCTGGGCGCGGATCGAGGCGGCTTCCAGCCTTCTGGCCGTCCGCATCCGCTCGAACGCGCTGTCGAGCGGCGTCCCGGCGGGAAGATCGGCGCGCTTGATGCGGACGTCGACCACCTCCGCGCCATAGCGCCGCGCGGCCTGGTTCACCGACGTCTGAATCTGGTCCATCAGCACGCCGCGTTCCGGGCTGAGCAGCGCGGCGAACGGCTGCTTGCCCAGTTCGTTCCTGAGCCTTGAACTGAGAATGCGCGAAAGCTGGTCTGCGACCCGCTCCTCGGTGCCGACGGTCTGGTACATGCGCAGCGGATCGACGATCCGGAACCGGGCGAAGGCATCCACCACCAGCCGCAACTGGTCGGTCGAAAGCACCGTCTGCGGGGCCATGTCGAGATCGAGCACGCGCTTGTCGATCATCAGCACCGTCTCGATGAACGGGATGCGGGGGACAAGCCCGGCGCCGGTCAGGCCAAAGGCCTGGCGCTCGTCATAGGCGTTGACGATCCGGTTCGGCTTGCCGAGCCGGACGACAATGGCCTGCTTGGTTTCCGGAACCACGAACAAGGTCGAGCTGAGCACCAGCAACAGCGCGAAGAGTCCGCCCAGCCACAGGAACGGGCGACGCATGATCGATTCGATCATTGCTGCGCCTCCTTCGTCCGGCGCTGCACTTCGGACAGCGGCAGATAGGTCTGCACGCCGGGCACCTCGACAATGGTCTTGTCGACGTTGGACAGGACATTCTCCATGGTTTCAAAATACATGCGTTTCCGTGTCACCTCGGGCGCCAGCCTGTATTCGGCATAGACCCGGTCGAAGGACGCCGCCTCCCCCTGCGCCTGCGCGGTGAGCTGCTGCGCATAGGCGTTGGCGTCGTTCAGATATTTCTGCGCGTCCTGCTGCGAGGCGGACACGTCCTTGAAGGCTTCGTCCACTTCCTTGGGCGGATCGGCCTGCTTGATGTCGACGCCGAGAACGTCGACGCCGGCGTTATAGCTGTCGAGCACTTCCTGCGCCCTTTCGCGGACAAGGTCGGCGATCTGCGTCCGCTGCGGACCGATGGCCGCATTCAGCGTGACGCTGCTGATCGCCGCCCGCATCGCGCTTTCGGTCACTTCGCGGATGGTGTCCTCCGGCTCCGCCAGCACGAACAGGAAACGTTCGGGATCGCGGATCTTCCAGCGCACGGCATAGGCGATGTCGATGATGTTCTGATCGCCGGTCAGCATCAGGTTCTGCGTGTCGGAGCTGGTCGAGCCGATGTCGATGGACGAGACGGTTTCAACCGGCACCTTCTGCACCGTGTCGATCGGCGTCGGCAGCTTCATGTGCATGCCCGGGCCCGTCGTCTCCACATATTTGCCGAAGCGCATCACGACGCCGCGTTCCTGCGGATCGACGCGATAGAAGCTGCCGAATACGATCCAGAGGGCGATCAACCCGCCGGCGATCATCAGCCACATGCGCCGGGGATCGCCGCCGCCGCCCGGGATGGAGGAACGCAGGCGCTCCTGCCCCTTGCGGATCAGGCTTTCGAAATCCACATTGGACGGGCGGTTGCCCCGGCCCGGCCCCCGCGGAGGCTCATTGCCCCAAGGGTTGCGCGGGCCGCCCCCGTCGCCGCCACCGCTTCCACCCCAGGGGCCCTGGGAACCGCCTTCATTGTTCAATGCCATTACGCTCCTGGAAATCGGCACTTCCGATCTTGATGACTGCCTATATACGAACGCTATCCTTGAATTGCGAGTGTTGCGCCAATGACGATGGAAAATGACCTTGCCTCCGCCTTGGACGGCATCGCCGATCCGTTGACGGGCAAGGGCCTGTTGGCTGCGAACCGGCTGCCCCCGCCGGTGATACGCGATGGCGTAGCGACCCTGGTCCTCGCCGTGGACGGGCTTTCCGGCGACGCGGTCAGCCAGCTCGAAACGCGGATCCGCGAGGCTGGAACCGGTGTTGTGGGAGTTCGTGACATCCGCATCGTGCGTACCGCCGAACGTCGCCAGCGGCGGCTCATCGCCGTTGCAAGCGGCAAGGGCGGGGTCGGCAAATCCACCGTCGCCGCCAATCTCGCGGTCGGCCTCGCCCGGCTGGGGATGAAGGCGGGGCTTATCGACGCCGACATTCATGGGCCGTCGGTGCCGACGCTGCTTGGCACGAAGGAGCGGGCGCAGGCCGTCGACAAGAAGCTGATCCCGATGGAGGCGCACGGCATCCGGGCGCTGTCGGTCGGCATGATGATCGATACCGACCGTGCCATCGCCTGGCGGGGGCCGATGGTGGCGGGCGCGCTCAACCAGCTTCTCGCCGATGCGGAATGGGGCGACACCGATCCGATCGTGCTCGACATGCCGCCCGGCACCGGCGACATCCAGCTCACCGTGGTGCAAAAGCACAGGCCGGTGGGCGCGGTGATCGTCTCGACTCCGCAGGATCTCGCCCTCATCGACGCACGGCGCGGAATCGACCTTTTCCGCCAGACGAACGTGCCGATCATCGGGCTTATCGAGAACATGTCCGGCTATGCCTGTCCAAGCTGCGGCGAGGTGTCGCACCCCTTCGGATCCGGGGGCGTGGAGGAAACTTGCGCGCAGCTGGGCGTTCCCTTCCTTGGCCGGGTGCCGCTGGACATCGCGATCCGCACGGCGTCCGATGCGGGGACGCCGCCGGCCGCCGGCGAAGGCCCGCAGGCCGATGCGTTCATGGCGATCGCCCGGCAGGTGTCGGCGGCGCTGGGCTGAGGAGAGACACATGCCACTCGCGACCGACGAGGAAATCCGGGAGCTGCTGCAATCGGTGCGCACCATCGCGATGATAGGCGCATCGGACCGGCCTGATCGACCGAGCCACGAAGTCATGAAGGCGCTGCAGGACCATGGCTATCGCGTCATCCCGATCAACCCGCAGATCACCGGAGAGCATGTTCACGGCGAATATGTCTGGCGCGAGCTGTCGCAGCTGGGCGTGGCTGTCGACATGGTGGACATCTTCCGCCGTTCAGAGGCGGCGGGCGAGGCCGTGGACGCCGCCATCGCGGCCGGCGCAAAGGCCGTATGGATGCAATTGGGCGTGATCGATCATGAGGCGGCGGCAAGGGCCGAAGCCGCAGGGCTCAAGGTCGTGATGAACCGCTGCCCGAAGATCGAGATCGCGCGGCTAGCTCTGCCGCCTGTGCCTGCAAGTGCCTGACGGCTGCCGAATGGATGCCGGGCGCGGCCGCAAGCACGCCGAAGGCGCGCGGCGGGTCGGCATTGAATGACAGGGCGTTTCCAAGCGCGTCGGTAACCTTGCCGCCCGCCTCCGTCACGATCAGCGCAGCGGCCGCGATGTCCCATTCATTGCCCCAGCGCAGCGACGCCGCCATATCCGCCTCGTCGGCCGCAACCATCGCCATCTGAAGCGCAATACCATTGGGGCGATGCACGGCGGTGAGATGGGCGTTCCTCGCAGCAAGCTTGTCCGACGGTATCCGCGCGCCCGCCAGTTCCGAATGCGCGCTGACCGACAGGGCGATGCCGTTCCGCCTCGCTCCCCCGCCCAGCACCGCCTCCCAATGCTCGCCGCGCGCCGGCGCGTTCAGTACGCCAATCACCGGGCGGCCGTGTTCCACCAGCGCAACCGATATGGCCCAGCCGGCGCGGCCACGCACATAATCGCGCGTACCGTCGATGGGATCGACCACCCAGACCCGCGCCTTGTCCAGCCGGTCGCGGTTGTCGGCGGTTTCCTCCGACAGCCATCCTGCTTCCGGGTCCAGCGCGGAAAGACGCTTGTGCAGCAGTTCATTGACCTGCAGGTCGATCTCGCACACCGGATTGCCGGGCGATTTTTCCCAGCGCCCATAGGTTTCGCCGGAGCGCCGCAGCGCCAGTTCCCCCGCCTCGCGGGCGATGGTGGAAAGCGCGTCGATCAGCCGGTCAGGCACCCGCCACCGTCATGCCGTCGACGCGGATCGTCGGCACGTCCACTGCGCGGCGGAACTCAAGGTCGGACGCGGGCGTCAGGTTCAGGAACATGTCCTTCAGATTGCCCGCGATGGTGATCTCGGCGACGGCGGGGCCAAGCTCGCCATTTTCGATGAGAAAGCCCGACGCCCCCCGGCTGTAATCTCCGGTGACCGGATTGACACCGTGGCCGATCAGCTCGGTCACATAGAGGCCCTGTCCGATGCCCGCCATCAGCTCCTTTGGCGTAAGGTCGCCCGCCTCCATGTAGAGATTGGTGGCCCCCGCGCCCGGCGGGCCGCTGACGCCCCGGCTGGCGTGTCCGGTGGGCCGCTCGCCAAGCTGGCGCGCCGATGCAGAATCCAGCAGCCAGCCGGTCAGCACGCCGTCGTCAATGATCGCGAGCGGCGCGGTGGGCAGGCCTTCGCCATCGAATGGCTTTGACCTGAGCCCGCGCGGCCTGTGCGGGTCGTCACGGATGGTGATGCCCTTGCCGAACACCTGGCCACCCCTGGCGTCAAGGAGGAAGCTGGTCTTGCGGGCGATGGCGGACCCGGTGATCGCGCCGATCAGATGCCCCAGCAGGCCGGCCCCGACGCGCGGATCGAACACGATCGGCATCGCCCCGCTTTTGAGCTTCACCGGGTTCAACCGCCGGACCGCGCGCTCGCCCGCGCGCCGTCCGATTGATTCGGCCGCCTCCAGATCCGCCAGATGCCGGGCCTGACGATAGGCATAGTCGCGTTGCATGCCATTGCCCGACCCGGCGATCACGCTGGCCGACGTGCCGTAGGATGTGCCCGAATAGCCGCCCTCGAAGCCGTGCGAGGTGGCGATCGCAACGGTCGCCCGGCCGATGCTGGCGCTGCCGCCCTCGCTGTTGGTCACGCCCGGCACCGCACGCGCAGCGGCTTCGGCCGCAAGCGCCATCTCCTTCAATGTTTCCGGCGTGGCGACGCCGCCGTCGTCAAGCTCCAGGTCATGCGGCGCGGCGCGCAGCAGCATGTCTTCAGGCGCAAGACCGGCATAGGGATCTTCGGGCGTCTCGCGCGCCATGGCGGCCGCCCGCTCCACCGACGCGATGAGCGCATCCGGGCCCAGATCGGACGTGGACACGCTGGCCGACCGGGTGCCGAAGAAGAGCCGGACTCCGATTTCCTCCCCTTCCGAGCTACCCACATCTTCCAGCGCGCCGAGCCGAACCTGCACGCCTGTTGAAAGATCGCCCACATAGACGGCGTCGGCGGCATCTGCGCCCGCCTGTCTGGCGGCGGCAAGGGCGGTGTTCAGGCGATCAAGCGCTTCGGGTACGGAAAGCATTCCCCGATGTAGGGCTTAGGCGCTGCCCACTGCAAGGGCCGCCATGAAAATCAGCAGCCCTGCAAAACGATTGGACCGGAAGCGGCGAAGCGCGCTGGTGCCGTCGGCGGGGTCGAGCGTCACGACCTGCCACAGAAAATGGAGAGCAACCGGGATCAGCCCTGCGAAAACCAGCGGGTCGGGCAGCTTCAGCCACAAGGCCGCGCCAAGCCCGACCAGCGCGAAGCCATAGAAAAAGGCGATCCCCGCCACGCTCCGCGCGCCCAGCCTCAGCGCGGACGATTTGACGCCCACGATCTCGTCGTCCTCCACATCCTGCAGCGCATAGATGGTGTCGTACCCCATCACCCACCAGAACGCCCCGGCGTAAAGGGCAAGCGCGGGCCAGTCGAAGCGGCCGGTCGCAGCGGGCCAGCCGACCAGCGCGCCCCAGGTGAAGACCAGCCCGAGCCACGCCTGCGGCCACCAGGTGATTCGCTTCATGAACGGATAGGCGGCGACCAGCGCGAGCGATCCCAGAGCAATTGCCTGCGCGAGCAACGGCAGTTGCAGCAGCACGACAAGCCCGACCAGACACAGCGTAATAAGCCACGCCCATGCCTTTTTCACCGACACCCGGCCCGACGCCACGGGCCGCTGTCGCGTGCGCGCCACCTGCGCGTCGAGATCGCGATCGACGATGTCGTTGTAGACGCAGCCCGCGCCGCGCATCGCGACCGACCCCAACGCGAGCCACAGCAAGAGCGCCCAGTCGCCCGGCAAGGTTCCCGCCAGCGCGACGCTCCATGCGCAGGGCCAGAACAGCAGCCAGGAGCCGATCGGCCGGTCCAGCCGGGCGAGCAGCGCATAGTCCGTCCACGCCGCAGGCAGCAGCCGCAGCCAGCCATGCTGCTGGCTGTCGGGCGTCAGCGGCGCTTCCGCATCGGGCGGTCTGGTGCTAGTCGGCGGGGATGTCATCGGCCGCCTTCTCTACCACGCCGCGCCTGTTCGTCGAGACGCAGCTTGCCGCCGGAATCGTGGTGGAGCTGCCGCAGGCCGCCGCCCATTATCTGGTGCAGGTGATGCGACGCCAGCCGGGAGAGCCCGTGCGCCTGTTCGACGACTGCACCGGGGAATGGCTGGGCCGGATGGCCGATGTCGGCCGCAAGCGGGCGACGGTTCAGGTCGAGGAGCGGCTGTCCGAACGCGAGATCGTCCCGGACCTCTGGCTCTGCGCCGCCCCGATAAAAAAGGGCCGGGCGGATTGGGTGGCGGAAAAGGCGTGCGAGCTGGGCGTCCGCCGCTTCGTGCCCGTGCTCACCCGGCGGACGGTCGTGGACAGGCTCAATTCCGAACGCCTGCGCGCGCATATGGTGGAGGCGGCCGAACAGTGCGAACGGACGGCGCTGCCCGAACTGGCCGGGCTGACCCCGCTTGAACGGCTGCTGGACGAATGGCCCCAGGACCGGACGCTGATCTTCGCCGATGAGGAAGGCGGAGAACCGCTTCTCGACGCGCTGCCCGCCACGGCCGCAAGCGCCGCGATCCTGATCGGCCCCGAAGGCGGTTTCGACCCGGCGGAACGAACCCGGATATTGGCTGTTCCAACGGTTCAGCGCGTCTCGCTTGGCCCACGGGTGCTTCGCGCGGACACGGCGGCGGTGGCGGCCGTCAGCTTGTGGATGGCCGGCAAAGGCGACTGGCGCACAGGCTGAACATTGTTACCGCTGGCGCCGGAAGCCAACTCCCGATACAGGCCGCCTCAATGAGCACAAGAACCGACACAGCAGGCGAAGACCCCACGATCGAGGATCGCGGGCAACTGATCCGCGTCTTCGAGCAGGGCAGCAAGCCCCCGGAACAATGGCGTATCGGGACCGAACACGAAAAGTTCGTCTACCGCACCGCCGATCATCGCGCGCCCTCCTATGACGAGCCGGGCGGCATATACGATCTCCTGATGGCGCTCACCGCCTATGGCTGGAAGCCGGTGGAGGAAGGCGGGAAGGTCATCGCGCTTTCCGGCGAGGACGGCACCGTCAGCCTGGAGCCGGCGGGCCAGCTTGAACTGTCGGGCGCGCCGCTCGACAACCTGCATCAGACCTGCGCGGAAACCGGACGGCATCTGAAGCAGGTGCGCGAGGTTGGGGAGAAACTTGGCCTGGGCTTCCTTGGCCTGGGCATGTGGCCCGACAAGAAACGCGAAGACCTGCCCATCATGCCCAAGGGGCGTTACGGCATCATGCTGCGGCACATGCCGCGCGTCGGCGACCTTGGCCTCGACATGATGCTGAGGACCTGCACCATCCAGACCAACCTCGACTATGGCAGCGAGGCGGACATGGTGAAGAAGTTCCGCGTCAGCCTTGCGCTTCAGCCGCTCGCCACCGCGCTGTTCGCCAACTCGCCCTTTCTGGAAGGCAAGCCCAACGGCTTTCTATCCTATCGCAGCCATATCTGGACCGATACCGATCCCCATCGGACCGGCATGCTGCCCTTTGTGTTCGAGCAGGGTTTCGGCTTTGAACGCTATGCCGATTATGCGCTCGATGTGCCGATGTACTTCGTCTACCGCGACGGCCGGTACATCGACGCGGCGGGCCAGTCCTTCCGGGATTTCCTGAAGGGCGATCTTCCGGCGCTTCCGGGCGAAAAGCCGCGCGAGAGCGACTGGATCGACCATCTGTCGACCGCCTTTCCGGAAGTGCGGCTGAAGAGCTTTCTGGAGATGCGGGGCGCCGACGGGGGCCCGTGGAACCGCATCTGCGCGCTTCCCGCCCTGTGGGTGGGGCTGCTCTATGACGATGCGGCGCTCGATGCCGCATGGGACGAGGTCAAGCACTGGACGATCGAGGACCATCACCGGATCCGCGAGGAAGTGCCGAAGTTGGGGCTCGGCGCAACAGGGCCGCGCGGACGAAGCTTCCTGGAGCTGGGACGACGCATTCTGGACATCGCCGCATCCGGCCTTGCCGCCCGGGCGCGCCTTGACAGCGTCGGGGACAATGAAGTCGGCTTCCTTGATCCGCTGCGCGAGATCATCGCCACCGGGAAGACGCCCGCCGAGCGCCTGCTCGACCGTTATCACGGCGAATGGAAAGGCGACCTGTCCCGCATCTATCTGGAAGAAAGCTTCTAGCTCACGGCACCGCCTATTTGGCGAACTGCACCGTCATCACCGGGGCTTCCTTGGTGAGCGGAGTGACACGCCAGGACACCACATTGCGCCCGGCTTCCGATTTCAGCCCGGCTTCATTGTTGTGCATGAGCACATTGGCGTCGGTGCGAATCGTGAACGTGCCTTCGGCGGTGCCGTTCGGTCCGCCGAGCGATCCCATGCCCGGAATCGGTGATTCCCGCGCCGATCCGACAAAGCCCGGCGCCTTCACCCGCGCAACGCCGTCCTTGCGCAATTCGATTGCGATGAAGGGCACGGCCACTTCCGCATCGGTGTTGAACGGAAAGACGAAGCCGTGGTCCAGCGTTCCGGAAATCTCGTAATCCAGCATGAACCGGCCGTCGCCTGCATAGCTGATCTTGCGGACGCCCTTTTCCTTCGAGAACGCTTCGACCATCGCCTTGTACTTGGCGTCGCGTTCGGCTTCCTTCTTCGCCTTCTCGGCTTTCTCGGCCGCAAGCGCGGCGGAATCCTTTTCACCGCCCGTGGTCGGCATATTCTCGATCGCGCTGGTCGGATCGAGGGCGATGACTTCCCCCTGATAGCGGAAGGTGAAGCTGCGATCCTTGCCGATCGTCAGATCTGATTCGAACTTGCCGGGCGAAAGGACGCAGGCGGCAAGCAGCAGCGCAACGGCTGCGATCAACAGGCTGGTCGTGCAGCGCATCTTCGTCTCCCCCGGGTGCGAAAGACTAGACGCTGCGCCTTAACCTGTCATCCCCCGCCGGGTCGCGGCGGCGTATAACGCTATGGCGGCGGCGTTCGACACGTTGAGGCTTTCTATCGCCGACGAGATCGGCAGCCGAGCCAGTTCGTCGCAATGCGAGGCGGTATTCTGACGCAGGCCTTCACCCTCTGCGCCCAGCACCAGCGCCGGGCGCGTTTCCCCCAGCGCGCTGTCCAGCAACCGTTCGGCATGGCCCGAAAGCCCGATCCGCCAGAAGCCCGCCGCCGCGATCTCGTCCAGCGCGCGGGCGAGGTTCACCACCCGCACCCATGGCACCCGCTCCAGCGCGCCCGACGCCGCCTTGGCCAATGCGCCCGATTCCGGTGGCGCGTGGCGGTCCTGGGTCACGATGGCAAGCGCATCGAAGGCGGCCGCCGATCGCAGGATTGCGCCGACATTGTGCGGATCGGTCACCTGGTCCAGAACCACCAGCGGCCGTCGGCTGACGTCTTCCAGCACCGTCTCCAGCCAAACCTCGTCGAGCGGCTCCACCTCCAGCACCAGCCCCTGGTGCGGCGCATCGTCGGGAACCAGCCGCCCCAGCCCGGCGGCGTCCGCAAAATCGACCTGGAGGCCGGAGGGAAGCTCCAGCCGTGCGACAGCCTCGCGCGTCGCGACCAGCCGCCGCGCAACGCGCCGCGGATTGGCGAGCGCCGCCTCCACGGCATGGCGCCCCCAGAAGCGAAGACGATTTGCGGCATGGGAGCGTTGGGAAACATGTTTGCGAGCCATGGGCCGCCTTTTGTTGCCAAGCGCGTTGACAGGCAAGGCTCCTTTCGCCAAATACGCCGCCTCTTGATGCGAGACCCCATGGACGGGTGGCCGAGCGGTCAATGGCAGCAGACTGTAAATCTGCCGGGTTTTCCCTACGTTGGTTCAAATCCAACCCCGTCCACCACCCCCTTCCATCGGCACTCTTCCGGATCGACAACGAAAACGCTCCCCGTGCGTTTGGTTGATTGCACCGCCGTTCTGATCGCGGCGCTCTGATCGGGGAGAGGCTGTTCATGCGCGGCAATGCGCTGTTCGAACCAGGCAGGAATTGCGCGACCGTCGCCCTTACGCAGCGCCATGCGGTCGTGATCGACGCCGCCGACTATTTCCGCGCCGCGCGCGACGCGATGCTGCGGGCAGAAGAGCAGATATTGCTGATCTGCTGGGATTTCGACCCGCGCATCAAGCTGGACCCGGACGCCGACGACGGTGACCACCCGAACCGGCTTGGCGATTTCATCCTGTGGCTGGCCCGGCGGCGTCCCCAGCTTCAGATTCATGTGCTGATGTGGAACATTGGAGCGGTGAAGCTGCTTGGTCGAGGCAGGGCCGTGCTGACATCGTTGCGCTGGGCGAGGCGGCGCAACATCACCTTCAAGTTCGACAGCGCTCATCCCATCGGCGCGGCCCACCACCAGAAGATCGTCGTGATAGATGATGCGCTCGCCTTTTGCGGCGGGATCGACATGACGGCGGACCGCTGGGATACATCGGCGCATCTCGACGACGATCCGCGCCGCCGCCGGCCTTCAGGAAGGTGCTATGGCGCGTGGCACGACGCCACCGTCGCCTTGGACAGCGAAGCGGCGAAGGCGCTTGGCGAAATCGGCCGCGACCGCTGGCGACGCGCATGCGGGGACGCGCTGCCGGTTCCTTCCGCGACCGGCGATGACATCTGGCCCGAGTGGCTGAAGCCCGATTTCCGCGATCTTCCCGTGGCGATTTCGCGCACGCGCCCAAACCACGAAGGCGAGGATGGGCTGCGGGAGATCGAGCGGCTCTATCTCGACATGATCGCCTCTGCGCGCCGCTTCATCTATGCCGAGAACCAGTATTTCGCGTCCCGCAAGATCGCCGAGGCGATGGCCGCGCGGCTGGCCGAACCCGATCCTCCGGAGATCGTGCTGATCAACCCGGAAACGGCGGACGGCCCGCTTCAGGAAGAAGCAATGGGAAGCGCGAGGGCGAGGCTGATGGAAAAGCTGGAGCAGCTGGACCATCGCCGCCGGTTTCGCATCTACACACCCGTCACCGAGGCGGGCGACCCGATCTATGTCCACGCCAAGATCATGATCGTCGATGACGTGATATTGCGCGTCGGCTCATCCAATATGAACAACCGCTCGCTGGGGCTGGACAGCGAATGCGACGTTACGATCGAAGCCGGAGCGACTAACGCGACCAACCGCCGGACCATTGCCGCCATTCGCACGCGCCTGATGGCCGAACATCTCGGCGTCGAACCCGAAGCCATCGTGCGACTGATTACGGAGAACGGCGATTCGATCATCGCTGTGATCGAACAGGTGCGCGGCAAGGGCAAGACGCTGGTTCCGTTCGAGCCGCCACCATTGAACGAAATCGAGAAGAAGCTCGCCGACAACGAAGTGCTGGACCCGGAATCGCCGGACGAGATGTTCGAGCCCTATGCCCAGCGGGGCCTGTTCCGTCGCTGGAG
Source organism: Tardibacter chloracetimidivorans (assembly GCF_001890385.1). NCBI lineage: Bacteria > Pseudomonadati > Pseudomonadota > Alphaproteobacteria > Sphingomonadales > Sphingomonadaceae > Tardibacter > Tardibacter chloracetimidivorans. Next base: position 2,463,884 of record NZ_CP018221.1, read on the forward strand.
CCGCCACATGCGCCGGCCTTCCTTCACGCGCGGCCGTGGATGATCGCGTCCAGCCGCCGGATGTAGCGGCGCAGCATGTCCGTGAGCGACGACGCCACCTGCGCGACGTTGCCCCCGCCGCGCGCCGTGCGGACAAGGCCTTCCAGCCCCGCGGCCGTGGCGCGCCCGGCTTCTTCGGCAACGCTGTCGAAGCGGCGGCGGACACGCGGCTGCGCGTCCCTGTAGGCGGTCAGCAGAAGCTCGCGATCGGGTCGGCCGCTTTGCCCGATGTGCCCCGCGTAGCTGCTCGGGCACCAGGCGGCCAGATCGTCCAGAAGGTCGGGCTCGGCATCGATATGCTCCAGCAGCATCAACGGCTCGTAGAAGTGATTGAGGTAATCGCTGGCGAGGCCGGTAGCCGGGTTGACGCCGCTCACGCCGGATGGCGCGGGACGATGGCCTGACGTTTCAAGATGCGATTCCCCGGACATTGCAGCTTTGACTAGCACCCAGCGGTAACAAATCTCTTACGTCGAAGAGATTGTGGTGCGTTGCAACGCGGAGGGCACGCGCCTGTTCCAGCGATGAAGCGGTTTTTTCTGGCGATGCACGAATCTTCTTGTGGAATCAGTTTGTTGCATTCCTGCAACAACTCCGTGTCACCCTTCGCGATCGCCGCATATTTTTCTTGTGCGCCGCAAGGCGGGTAGCCATGTTCGTCGTACCCGATGGGTCACGGCGCTCTTTTGTAGCTTTCAATGAAGCGCCGGACACGCGGGCTCGCAGGATCGAACAAGATTTTGCCTGTGCTGTTACTGAAGGGGAATTTGATGACTATCTCCAAGATCACGCTCGCTGCGGCGCTTGCCGCCAGCGCACTGGTTGCCACGCCTGCTCTTGCGCAGGACGCTCCCGCCGATGGCCTGACCGTAACCGGCAGCGCCACCATCGTTTCCGACTATCGCTTCCGCGGTATTTCGCTGTCCGATCGTGACGCGACGATCCAGGGCGGCTTCGGCGTTTCGCATGATTCCGGCTTCTACGTTGGCACCTGGGGCTCGGGCCTCTCCGGCTTCGGCAGCTTCGGCGGATCGAACACCGAAATCGACGTTTACGGCGGTTACACGACCGACCTCGGCGGCATGACCGTTGACGTCGGCCTGCTGTGGTATCTGTACCCGGGCACCACCGGCACCGACTATGCGGAGCCCTATGCCTCGGTCAGCGGCGCTTTCGGCCCGCTGGAAGCGAAGGTGGGCGTTGCCTATGCGCCTGATCAGGACGCAATCGGCAGCGACGACAACCTCTATGTCTTCACCGATGTGTCGGCCGCCATTCCGGAAACGCCCCTCACGCTGAAGGCGCATTATGGCTACACCGACGGTTCGCTCGGCGGCCTGAACGGCAGCTACAGCGACTGGTCGATCGGCGCTTCGGCAAGCTGGAAGGCGCTTAACTTCGGCGTGTCCTATGTCGACACCAGCATCAGCAAGGGTGACGACCTGTTCATGGACCCGACCCGCAAGATTGCGCAGGACGGCGTCGTGTTCTCGATCGGCGCTTCTTTCTAAGCGCAGACACAGAGACTTGGGAAAGGCCTCGGCGGGCGACCGCCGGGGCCTTTTTCTTTGGTCGCACGGGGGGGGGCGACGCGGCAGGCGCGAGGAACATTCAAGGCCGGCGCGGGTTCTTCCAATATTGCGACAATGGAAGGGTTTGAAATGGCATTTGCTCTTGGCAGAAGCGTGTTGGGGCCCGCCATCGGCGGGGCGGTGCTGGGCGGCATTGCGATGCTGGCGGGCAAGATGCTCAGCAACAAACGGAATATCCACCAGCCCGGCGACGGCGCGGCCGTTCGCAGCGGCGAAGGCAGCGTGAGGTCGGCGGGGCCGACCGGCATGCGCACGGAGCCCGCCAAATGGACGAAGGAGGATGAGGCCTCGGACGAATCCTTCCCGGCCAGCGATCCGCCGGGACAGGGCGTGGGCTGACACGCAAACGCCCCCAAGCAGCGGCGACAATCCGGCGGGTCAGTCCCGCTCAAAAGAAAACGCCCCGGCAATGCCGGGGCGTTTCCGTATCGAAAGGCCTAGGGGAGATCAGGCCGAATAGTACATGTCGAACTCGACCGGAGCCGGGGTCATCTCCCAACGGGCGACCTCTTCCATCTTCAGTTCGATGTAGCTGTCGATCTGGTCGGACGTGAACACATCGCCCTTGGTGAAGACTTCCTTGGAAGCGGCAAGCGATTCCAGCGCCTCGCGAAGAGAGGCGCAGACGGTCGGCACCTCGGCCAGTTCGGCCGGCGGCAGGTCATAGAGGTTCTTGTCCATCGCGTCGCCGGGATGGATCTTGTTCTGAATGCCGTCGAGCCCGGCCATCAGCAGCGCCGAATAGGCGAGATACGGGTTCGCGGTCGCATCGGGGAAGCGCACTTCCACGCGGCGCGACTTGGAGCCGGTGCCATAAGGAATACGGCAGGAAGCCGAACGGTTGCGGCTAGAATAGGCCAGCAACACCGGCGCTTCATAACCCGGAACCAGCCGCTTGTAGCTGTTGGTCGACGGGTTGGTGAAGGCGTTCACTGCCTTGGCGTGCTTGATGATGCCGCCGATGAAGTAGAGTGCAGTCTCCGACAGGCCCGCATAGCCGTTGCCGGCAAACAGCGGATTGCCCTTGTCCCAGATCGAAATGTGCGTGTGCATGCCGGAGCCGTTATCTTCCTTGATCGGCTTGGGCATGAAGGTCGCGGTCTTGCCATAGGCATGGGCGACCTGGTGCACGACATATTTGTAGATCTGCATGCGATCTGCCGTCGTCACCAGCGTGCCGAACTCCAGACCCAGCTCGTGCTGGGCGGCGGCGACTTCATGGTGATGCTTGTCGCAGGGCAGGCCCATTTCGAGCATGGTGGAAACCATCTCGCCGCGCAGGTCGACGCAGCTGTCGACGGGGGCGACGGGGAAGTAGCCGCCCTTGGCGCGCGGACGGTGCGCCATGTTGCCGCCTTCATAATCGCGACCGCTGTTGACCGGCAGTTCGACGTCGTCGAGCGAGTAGAAGCCGCCGTTGTAGCTGAGGCCGAACTTCACGTCGTCGAACACGAAGAACTCGGCTTCCGGACCGACATAGGCGGTGTCGCCGATGCCGCTTGCCTTCAGATAGGCTTCGGCGCGCTTGGCGGTCGAGCGCGGGTCGCGTGCATAGAGTTCGCCGGTCGACGGTTCGACGATATCGCAGATCAGGATCATCATCGGGGTCGCCGAGAACGGGTCCATATAGACCGCGTCCAGATCGGCCTTCAGGATCATGTCGGATTCGTTGATGGCCTTCCAGCCGGCGATCGACGAACCGTCGAACATGAAGCCGTCTTCCAGCATGTCGTCGGTGACGGCGCGCTTGGCCATCGTCAGATGCTGCCACTTGCCGCGCGGGTCGGTGAAGCGGAGATCGACCCATTCGACCTCATTTTCTTCGATCATCTTCAGAATCTTTGCGGCGTCGTTCGCCATGGTGCCCTCGCTCTATTGATACGCGGCCTTGCATCCGCGCGGGTTGGTTAGGTCAGGATAATCAGATCGCGTCGGATCCACGTTCGCCCGTGCGGATGCGGATCGCCTCCTCCACCGGCATCACGAAGATTTTGCCGTCCCCGATCCGTCCGGTATGGGCGGCATTCTGGATGGCTTCGACCACGCGCGGCGCCAGATCGTCGTCGACCACCGCCTCAAGTTTCACCTTGGGGAGAAAATCGACGATATATTCAGCGCCGCGATAAAGCTCGGTATGCCCCTTTTGCCGACCGAAGCCCTTGGCCTCGGTGACGGTGATGCCGGACACGCCGACTTCGTGAAGGGCCTCCTTCACTTCATCCAGCTTGAACGGCTTGATGATCGCCTCGATTTTTTTCACGGCGCTCTTCCTTCCGGTTTGTCGCTGGGCGACTTCCGTACAAACGGAAACCGCCTTCCCCTGCCGCGCGTAACGCAGCAAGCGTGCCAAGTCGACTCTTACCCGCATATCGCCAGAAAAGCCGATTTTCAGGCGGTTTTGGAGCTTAACCTTTGGGCAGTTCGGCTGCCTCTGCCTAACAATTAGGCAGGCCACCCGCCTGCCTTCGCATCCAGCGCGACGAGGCGCGAATCACCACGCGGCTTCCGTCGAAAACCGCCTCCGAAACAGGATTCGCAGGGGCCGTTCTTGACGCTTGTGATAGCGGTACGTATGTGCGCTCGGCCTGATGTGCATGGCGACCGTAGCTCAACCGGTTAGAGCACTGGTTTGTGGTACCAGGGGTTGCGGGTTCAAGTCCCGTCGGTCGCCCCATTCCTGCTAAGGTGCCCTTTGACGATTCCATGGAACCTCGCCGATTTCGACGCGCACGAGGATGTGCACTTCTTTCACGATCGTTCCACGGGGCTACGGGCCATCATCGCCATCCATTCGACGCATCTCGGCCCCGCGGCGGGCGGGGCGCGCTATTGGCGCTATGCCGGGGATGACGAACCGCTGATCGACGCGCTGCGCCTGTCGCGCGGCATGAGCTACAAGAACGCGATGGCCGGACTGCCCATGGGGGGCGGCAAGGCCGTTATCCTGCGGGACGACGACGGCAAGGGCGAAGCGCGGCTCGAGGCGTTCGGCCGCATGATCGAGTCGCTCGGCGGGCGCTATGTGACGGCCGAGGATGTCGGCATGACCGACGAAGACATGCGGGTGATCGCGCGCCGGACACGCCATGTGTCGGGCCTTCCGGTGGCCGAAGGCGCCGCAGGCGGCAATCCCGGCCCGGCGACCGCGCTGGGCGTGTTTCTGGGCCTGAAGGCGGCCGTTCGCTACAAGCTGGGACGGCTGGACGTGGAGGGGGTTCATGTCGCCATCCAGGGCGTCGGAAGCGTCGGCGCAGCCCTTGCGCGCCATCTTGCGGCCGAAGGGGCGGTGCTGACCGTCGCCGACGCAGACGAAGCCCGCGCTGCCGGACTGGCGGCGGAGCTTGGCTGCAAGTCCGTTCCCGCCCGGGAGATCATGCGGGTTGCAGCCGATGTGTTCAGCCCGTGTGCGCTCGGCGCGATCCTCGATGAACAAAGCATCGCCGAGCTGGATGCGGCGGTGGTGGCGGGCGCCGCCAACAACCAGCTTGCGACCCCCGCAGACGGCGAAAGGCTGCTTTCCAAGGGCATTCTCTATGCCCCCGACTATGTCATCAACGCAGGCGGCATCATCAACGTCGCCACCGAATATCTGGGGCAAGGCGACGCAGAATCCGTTCGCGGCAAGCTGGCGCAGATCCCCGAAAGGCTGACCGCGATCTTCGAGCAGAGCGAGCGGCGCGGGCTTCCCACCGACCGCATCGCCGACGACATGGCCCGGCGTCTGATCGGCAGGGACTGATCGCTACTGGCAGCACCGGGCGAATTTTCCCGGATTCCTCTGGCTTCCAAAGCGCGCTAGAGCTTGGGCGATGGGCGGGCTGATCCTTCGACGGCTTTTGACCGGGCTGCCAACATTGCTGCTGGTGGTCGCGCTGTCGTTCATGCTGATGAGGATCGCCCCGGGTGGTCCGTTCGACGGCGAACGGGCGCTGGACCCTGCGACCCGCGCCGCGCTGGCGAGCCGCTATGGGCTGGACAAGCCGCTGGGCGAGCAGTTCCTATCCTATATTGGCGGGCTGCTCCGGGGCGATTTCGGGCCGTCGATGGTCTATCGCGACTTCTCCGTCACCTCGCTGGTGGCGCATGGGCTTCCCGTCAGCCTCACATTGGGCGCGCTTGCGCTGGCACTGGCCTTGTCCATCGGGATTCCGCTCGGGTGCTGGGCGGCCTGGCGGCGGACCGGCGGCGCGGATCGCAGCGTTCTGGTGACGGCGACGCTGCTCAACGCCGTTCCCACTTTCGTCACTGCGCCCCTGCTGGTGCTGGTCTTCGGTCTGGCGCTGGGGTGGCTGCCCGTGTCCGGATGGCGGGACAATGGTCCTGCGGCGCTGATCCTGCCGTCGGTCGCGCTCGCCCTGCCGACGCTTGGGGCCGTAATGAAGCTCACCCGGTCGGGGCTGGCCGATGTTCTTGACCAGGATTTCATCCGCACCGCCCGCGCCAAGGGGCTGTCGCCCGCCGTCATCCTTCGCCGCCATGCGCTGAGGCCGGCGCTGATGCCGGTGGTCAGCTATCTCGGCCCGGCGGCGGCGGGGCTGCTCACCGGCGCGGTGGTGATCGAGACGGTGTTCTCTCTGCCGGGGCTGGGCCGTTATTTCGTGCAGGGCGCACTCAACCGCGACTATCCGCTCGTGCTGGGCGTGGTGGTGCTCTACGCCGCGCTCATCATCCTGTTCAACCTCATCGCCGACCTGATCTACGGCTGGCTCGATCCCCGGGTGCGGACGGGATGAGGGGTGCGGCGCTGGTCCTTGGCGGCATGCTGCTGGCGGCGCTTGTGGGGCCGCTGTTTCTCGCCTGGCCGCATGACGTCATCGACTGGAACGCGATCAGCGCCGGCATGGGCGCGCCGGGACACCTGCTGGGCACCGACAATGTAGGACGCGACCTGCTCGCCAGGACGCTGATCGGCACCCGCGTCACCCTTGGCGTCGCGCTTGCCGCCGCGCTCGTCAGCCTTCTGATCGGCGGCTTGTGGGGGGCCACGGCCGGATGGATCGGCGGCCGCACGGACGAGGCGATGATGCGTTTCGTCGATGCGCTCTACGCCTTGCCGTTCATGTTCATCGTCATCGTGCTGATGGTGCTGTTCGGGCGATCCATCCTGCTGGTGTTCATCGGCATCGGCGCGGTGGAATGGCTGACCATGGCCCGGATCGTGCGGGGCCAGACGATGGCGCTTAAGCAACGCGGCTTCGTCACGGCGGCGGAGGCGGCCGGAGCGCCGGGTCGTCTGATCGTCGCCCGCCATATCCTGCCCAATCTGGCGGGCGTGGCCTTTGCCTATCTGATGCTCACCGTGCCACAGGTGGTGATGGTGGAGAGCTTTCTTTCCTTCCTTGGCCTTGGCGTTCAGGAGCCGCTGACCTCGCTTGGCATTCTGGTGAAGGAAGGGGCGGACCAGATGGAGTTCAGGCCGCACACGCTGCTGGTGCCGGGAGCGGTGCTGGTCGCCATCCTGATCTGCCTGATGCTGCTGGGCGAGCGGCTGCGCGAACGCTTCGCCGCATGACGGTCTATGCAGTCGACGGGCTTTCGGTGCGCTTCGACGAACGCCGGGTGGTGGAGGGGTTGAGCTTTTCCGTCGCGGCCGGGGAATGCCTTGCGCTGGTGGGCGAATCCGGATCGGGCAAGAGCCAGGCGTGCCTTGCCCCCTTCGGCCTGTCGCGCGGCACGGCCGAAGGATCGGCGGTGCTCATGGGAGAGCAGCTCATCGGCCTGCCGGAGGCGCGGCTGCGGCCCCTGCGGGGGAAAGGCGCGGGCTTCGTCTTCCAGCAGCCATTGTCGGCGCTGACCCCGCATCTTCGCATCAGCGCGCAGCTTGCCGAATCCATGGGCACGCACGACAGGCAGCGCCTTGCCGGGGCGCTTGACGATGTCGGCATCGACCGGCCGGAAGAGCGGCTGCGCCAATACCCCCACCAGCTTTCGGGCGGCCAGCGCCAGCGGGTGATGATCGCAATGGCGGTTGCGCATGATCCAAGGCTCTTGATTGCCGATGAGCCGACGACCGCGCTTGACGCAATGGTCCGGCGCGAAATCCTGCGCCTCATCGACCGGCTGCGGGCGGAAAAGGGGCTTGCGGTCATCCTCGTCAGCCATGACCTTGGCCTTGTCGCCGACCATGCCGACAGGATGCTGGTGATGCGCCGTGGCGGCATGGTGGAGGAGGGGCCGGCCGCAAGGCTGCTCACCGCGCCGTCCACCGATTACGCCCGCGCGCTTGCGAACGCCGCGCCGCGCATGGATTCGCCCGCGCCCGATCTGCCGCCGGTGGGCGAGGCGTTGCTGGAGGCAAGGGGCGTCCGCGTTTCCTTTCGCCGCCCCTGCTGGCGCGGCGGATGGTTCGACGCAGTGAGCGACGCAGCGCTCGATATTCGCATTGGGGAGGCGGTGGCGCTGGTCGGCGGGTCCGGCTCCGGCAAATCGACGCTGGCGCGCGCAATCGGGGGCCTTGGGCCGATGCAGGCTGGCGAGGTGCAATGGCAAGGCCGCCTGCTCGGGCAGCGCGGGCAAATCGCCTTTGCCGACAGGCGCGGGATTCAGCTTGTGGCGCAGGACCCGGTCGATAGCCTCGACCCCCGCTGGAACGCCGCCCGGTCTGTCGCCGAAGGCCTGAACCCGCTTCACCCGCCGCGCGAGACCGACCCTGCAATAAAGGAACTGCTGGCCGAGGTCAGCCTGGACCCGGAACTCGCCTCGCGCCGTCCCGCCGGATTGTCCGGAGGTCAGGCGCAGCGTGTCGCCATTGCCCGCGCGCTTGCGGCAGGGCCGCTACTGCTGGTTTGCGACGAAGCGACAAGCGCGCTCGACGTCACCGTCCAGGCGGAGGTGATGGCGCTGCTTTCACGGCTGCGGCGCGAGCGGAGGCTGTCGATGCTGTTCATCAGCCACGATCTGGCGCTGGTCCGGCAGCTCTGCCATCGCATCGTCGTGCTCGATCAGGGCCGGGTGGTGGAGGCGGGGCCAACGGGCGAGCTGCTGGCCAAGCCCCGATCCGACATCACGCAACGACTGATCGCCGCGTCGGCCTGACCTACTTGCAGTAGCTGGGCAGCTGGGCCGGCGCGCTGCCGCGAACGAGCCATGCGCCGTTTTCACTGCGATAGGCCTCTCCCGGCACGACGCGGGTCTGGAAAAGTTCGCACGCCGTCGCCGCCGCCACTTCCTGCACCGTCACGCCGCGCTTGGCGGCAAGATCGGTATAAAATGCCCGGCGCTTGATGTTGATGGCGTCCACGCGCGATTTGAGATCCCCCGCAGGGGATTTGGCAAAGCCCAGATAGCCGTCCGCCTGCTCGCCGACCACGCCTTGTGCGCGAGCCTGCTCCACCACCGGGTCCGCCGCCTGGGCCAGCGCACTGCCGCCGGCAGCGGCCGCGATCATCAGCGCCATCAGTAATTTGACAGGGCGTTTCATCAGAATACTCCCGGATTGGACTGGATCAGGTCCTGCACGTCCTTTTCGAGCCGGACGATCACTTCCTGGCGGATGTTGACGTTGAGATTGATCTCGATCGGCTTGTCCGGCGCGCGCACCTGCACACATCCCGAAAGCAGCACGGCAGCCGCAACCGGCGGCAGGAGAAGGCGTTTTTTCATAAGCCGCTGACTCGCATCCCTTTGCTCCATCGTCAATCTCGCTCGTTTCATCGCAGCTACTGGCTGTCTGGCGGCTGAACCGGAGCGCCGCCTTGCTCCGCATCCTCCGCCACCGGCGCCGCCTGGCGGACAGTGGTTCGAACCGTGCCTATCCGCTTGACGCATACACCCACTACATCTAGTGGCTGCCTTGTGGCGCGCGCCTGACTTTTCCTGCGGCTTGGTGCCACCCAAAGCGGTTGTAAAGGGTGGGGATTGTGGACGTTCTTGACCGCGACAAGCTGCCGTTCCCGAAATCCCTCCCCGAGTTCCAGCGGCTTTTCCCGGATGATGGCGCTTGCGCGTCCTGGCTTGAAAAAGCTCGCTGGCCTGATGGATTTGCGTGCCCACGCTGTGGCGTCGTCGGCGATCCGTTTCGTTTCACCACTCGGCCTGTCATCCTGATGTGCCGCTCGTGTCGCCGTCAGACCGGCCTGATGGTCGGCACGGCCATGGAACGAAGCCACATCCCGCTCAGCGTGTGGTTCTGGGCCGCTTACCTGGTTGCGAGTCAGACGACCGGCATATCTGCCGTCCAGTTGCAGCGCCAGCTTGGCCTGACCCGGTACGAGACGGCCTTTGGCCTGCTCCATAAACTGCGCGCCGCGATGGTGCGCCCCGATCAGGATCGGATCGGCGGGCAGAGCGGTCAGCATGTCGAGGTCGATGAGACCTGGATCGGCGGGCGAACGCGCGGCGAAGGCCGGGGAACCCACCACAAAACGCTGGTGGTCGCCGCCGTCGAAGTTCGTCACCGGGAGCCTGGCACTGGCCAGGACCGCCGCCGGAACGGACGCTATGCCGGAAGGGTTCGATTGGCCATCGGTGCAGACCGCAGTGCCGGTGCCCTTGGTGGCTTTGTACAGAGCGCGGTCGAGCCGGGAACGCTGGTCATCACCGATGATTGGAGCGGCTATAGCGGGTTGCAGGGCGGCGGTTACGACCATCACGCCATCGCCCAGTGTGGCGACCCGGAGGTGTCCGAAGAGTTCCTGCCCATCGTCCATCTGGTGTTCTCAAACCTCAAAGCGTGGCTCAACGGCATCCACCACGGCGTCAGCACCAAGCATCTGCAAGCCTACCTCAACGAGTTCACTTTCCGCTTCAATCGCCGCTTCTACCCGTTCAACGCCTTCCGATCCCTCCTCGGGATCGCCAGTGATATCGAGGCGCCGACCTTTGCCGAACTCTACTCAGGCCAATGGACCCACCATACCATATCTAGTGGGTGTATGCCTTAAGCGGATAGGCACGGTTCGAACGTCCGTAAACGATTCCGCGGTGTTCAGCAGCGCCCGGAACGGCGCGCGTATGGTGATGTTGAACTTGAACGGCAGCCCGGTCGCCTTCACCGGCAGCGAGGAGCCGGTCGGGTTGACCGGCTGCTGGTTCGATCCGTTGAAAAGCACGGTGCTGATGATCTCGCCATCCAGCTGGCCGTCCATCTCTATGATCAGCGCATTGTATTTCAGCGATTTGAGCGCGTCGAAGGCGAGCTTGCCCGCACCACCGATATCGGCTTCCGATACTTCGCCGACATAGGCGAGCGTCCCGCCGGGAGACCGGGCGATCAACCGCCCGCCCACGATCCGCCCGCCGTCGGCGTTGAACAGCAGCGGCAGCCTGCCGTCGAACAGGCCGGTCACCGCAAAGTTCCTGAAATCGAACTGCTGGATGAATTGCGCCGCATCCAGCCCTTCCACCCTGAGCGTGAAAATCCTGTCCGACGGCTTTGAGAAATCGAGCAAGGTCGGCTCCAGCACCAGCTCGCCGCCTGCGAACGGCCAGCGGCCTTCCTCCACCTTCACATGCTGGTCGGGCAGAAGCTCGTAGCGGATGACTCCATCCTTGACGCTGACGCCCGGGTTCATCTCGCCGATGGTGGCGACCTGGCCCGGCGGCGTCGACATGCCCAGCAGATCGTCAAAGACGATGCGGCCCTTGATGTTGTGGACCTGCCCGAACGCCGCCGACAGGCCGATGCCGTCGCTTTCGAACGCACCGTCGCTGGTGACGCCCTCCGGTGACCAGCGGATCTGCCCGCCGCCCTCTATTGCACCGCCCACATTGGCGATCACGCCCAGCGTCAGGGGGGTAAGCTCCTCGGGCTGGAGGTCGTCGCCGAAGACGAGGCGCGGCACGTCGAGATCGGCCTTGCCGCTTCCTTCCGACAGATTGTGGGTGAGGCTGACAAGCGCCAGTCGCCGGTCGTTTTTCGGGCGGGCGATAATGGCATCGCCCCGGATCACGCCATCTTCCAGCGCAAGTTTCACGTCGCGCGCCGATACCGGCTCGAACCGCCGTTCGTCCGCCGCGTCCCGGATGCGGGCTGAGGGCGCGCTTATGCCGAGAACGCCACCGCCATAGGTCCATCGCCCCTCCGCCTGGTCCAGGCGCAGCGGGACATTGACGATCCGGCCGCTTGCCCCGCCGAAGCTGCCCCGAAGGCCGTCCCGACCGGCCTCGGCGGTCAGTTCCGTCAAGTCCAGCCGGGTTTCGCCATCGGGCTGCTTCAGCGCCAGCGCCGCCGGCCCAAGCGCCAACCCGACGCGGGGCGCGGCCGTGCTGCCGCCAAAGCCGATTCGCACAGCCTCCGCATCGACCGAGAGCGGCGCGTCGCCGAGCCGCCCGCCAAACGCCAGCCGGGTCTTCATCCCGCCCGAAAGCCGTCCACCGGCATCGGCGGCAAAAAGCGTCTCGCCATGCTGTGCGCAGATGCGCAGACGCTCCTGCCCCAGCAGCACGCCTGCAAGCTCCAGCCGGTCGAACCCGGCCGTTGTGCAGCCGCCCGATGCCATGAGCCGCACCGCGCCCGCTGGCCCGAACCGCAGATCGACCGGAACCGCCAGGGCTTTGACGAACCCATGGCCAAGCGGCCCGTCCATCTTCAGTTCGGTCAGCAGCCGCCCGCTATTGTCCCGCCAGTCGAGCCGCCAGGGGCCGACGACCAGCCGCGCCGTGCCGGCCGAATAGGGTGCGACGCTGCCAAGCATTCGCCACCCATCGGGGGCGGGCCCCACGTCCAGCCGCATGTCCGGCAGTCCACCGCCCGACAGAACCGCGCGCCCATCCAGCCGGGGTGTTCCCTCCGGCCAGTTGAACGAAAAGGCCCTGCCGGTGGCGGTGAGGGCAGCACCGCTTGCCGATCGCATGCGCAGATTTGAAAGGCTGGCCCGGCCGGTGGCGCCCTGCATGGACAGCGCCATCTGCGCCGAGCCCCGGGATCGCCGCATCGCACCGCCGCCCGCCGCCGCGATCCGGGCGGCGACCGGGCCGGGCGGCAAACCGGCAAGCGCCCCCGCGCCTTCCTTCAAAGCCGCACCCCAGGCTCCGGGAGCGACGAGGTCTGACCAGGCTAATGCGCCGTCGAAGCCGAATCGCTTTTTTGCCGGAGCGAGATTGAATCCCCCGTTCAGCCTTGTCCGCGCGATGCTGCCGCCCTTGTACGCGAGGCGACGCACGGCAGCGTCGATCCGGCCTTCCACCGCGTCCATGGTTTCGGGGATAGAGGTGGACAGCAGCATTGCGCCGCGCCCGGCCTGAACCTCGCCGCACGATGCGGCGATCGTCCGGACGCGCCCGTCAAGCTCCACAACCCGATCCACCGCCATCAGGTTGAACAGGCCGCGGGTGCCCGCCACCCGGCAATCGGCCATCTGGAAGCGGGGAGCGGACAATGCCGCGCGCCCGTTGAACCCGTCGGCAAGATTGCCGCTGCCTTCGGCTGCGAGCCCCACGACACCCCCCGGTGTCGCCAGCATCATCCGGACGTTGCGCAGCCTCAGATCCAAGTCGGGCAGGCTGAAGGGACCGCCACTGGGCGCGGGACGCAGAAGGTCCAGCGTGCCGAGGCTCAATCCCTTTGAATCCAGCCGTCCGCGAACCAGCGTGTCTTCCAGCGCGACCGCGCCGATCCTTGCGCCGCCAAGACCCCAGGCCAGATCCACCTGCACCCGCGAGGCGACCAGATCGGGCGTGGCCGGATCACCGATCACCACGCCGGCCAGCGTCGCCCCCCCGGTGCTCAGCCTTGCTATCGCATAGGATGCGGGCACGCCCCGTCGCGCCAGCTCCCGGTCGATCAATTGCGTGGCGAGCGGTGCACGCTGCCACCACAGCGCGCCGACCCCGAGCGCGGTCAGGGCAACGCCGAGGGCAAGACCACGGCCACGCCGCCTTCCTGCAAGACGTCGCTGCGTTTCCCGGAATGTCATTGTAGACTCAAATTGTTGCGCCGCCGCAGTTTCCTGATCAAACTAGTGAAAGCCCAAGACCCGGCAAGGAAATTGTCGTTGCGGCCCCAGATCATTTGGGTAGACCGGCTTGCCTATGGGGCAGGAAACGGCTGAACATTCGGGACACCGGGCGCGCCTGCGCAAACGGTTGCTCGACGGCGGCGGCGAGGCGCTGCTCGAGCATGAGCTTCTGGAATATCTGCTTGCGCTCGCGCTTCCCCGGCGGGACACCAAGCCGCTGGCGAAAAGGCTGATCGCGCGTTTCGGAAGCTATGCGGCCGTCGTCTCCGCCTCTCCGGAAGAACTGGCGGGCGCGGGCGAACTGACGGAGGGGCTGATCGCGGCGATCAAGATCGCGCAGGCATCGGCGCTGCGCCTGCTGAAGGCGGGGGTCGACAAGCGCCCCGTGCTTGCAAGCTGGCAGGCGCTGCTCGACTATCTTCACGCCGACCTTGCCCACCGCCAGACGGAGGCGGTGCGGCTGCTGCTGCTCAACGCGCGCAACGTGCTGATCCGCGACGAGGTCGTGTCGGAAGGCTCAGTCGATCAGGCGGCCGTCTATGCGCGCGAAATCATCAGGCGTGCGCTCGAACATCACGCCTCGGCGCTGATCCTTGTCCACAACCACCCGAGCGGCGATCCCAAGCCCAGCCGGGACGACATCCAGATGACGCGAACCATTCTGGATGCCGCAAGGCTGCTGGGCATCGCCGTCCACGACCATGTCATCATAGGCCGCAGCGGCCATGCCAGTTTCAAGTCGCTGGGGCTGCTGTAGCCCCCGGTCAGCCGGCGACGGCCGATGCAAGCTCGTCCGGCGTGATCCGCCGATCGCCGTTCGTATCGGCCTTCAGGAACATGGTCCCGGTGGCGTTCAATACCTTCACGGCGGGAATGTTGGCGCGCTTGCTGGACTTCGTCTTCTCGACTTCGGCGCTCATGTCATTGCCCTGCTTGGCCATCACCCAGGTGCCGAACTCCAGCGGCGTGAGATAGCCCTTGCTGTCCTTGTCGAACGTCGCCCAGTCCGCGGGCGTCTGCGCGGCTTCCGGCGACATCCCGGGCGCGGACGCTTCGGGTGAAGCCGCAGGCGGCATGGCTTCGCCGGTGGTGGGCGGCGTTGCTTCGGGCGCGGGCATGGCGGGACCGGCCGGTGTTGCCGGATCGGCAGGCAAGGCGGACTCGCCCGGCGCGGCCGGACCCGCCGGTGCTGCCTCTGGTGCGGGCATGGCAGGATCGGCCGGCATCGTCGGCGGATCCTGCGGCATGGGCGCACCGGGCGATGTGGGATCGGCGGTTGCGGGCGGCATGGTCGGATCGGCCGGGACTTCCTGCGCATGGACAGGGGCGGCGATCATGAGCGCAAGGGCGCTGGCGGATAATAGCGTGCGGGTCATTACTCTCTCCTGCTGTTCCCGGAACGCGGCGCAATAACCCCCTGTTTCCTTACGTGGACGTTCCGAACGAACTGAACGGCCTCACCCCGTTAAGGTTCCTTAATGCTACCGCGCGTTGCGCACGTCTGGCGGCGGTGCTACGCGCTCCTCGCGTCATTTCCCTGCACTTCAAGCAGTTTCCGGAGGCTCTGATGATTCCCCGCTATTCCCGCCCTGAGATGGCCGCGATCTGGGAGCCGGAAACACGTTTCCGCATCTGGTTCGAGATCGAGGCGCATGCGACCGATGCGCTGGCCGAACTGGGCGTGGTGCCGAAAAGCGCGGCCAAGGCGCTGTGGGACTGGTGGGCGACGAACCCGGCGATCGACGTGGCGGCGATCGATGCGATCGAAGCAGTCACCAAGCATGACGTCATCGCCTTCCTCACCTGGGTGTCCGAGAATGTCGGGGATGAAGCGCGCTTCATGCATCAGGGCATGACCAGTTCGGACGTGCTGGATACCTGCCTTGCGGTGCAGCTCGCCCGCGCATCGGACATATTGCTTGCCGATCTGGACCGGCTGCTGGACGTGCTGAAGCGCCGCGCCCTTGAGCACAAGCTGACGCCTACCATCGGCCGCAGCCACGGCATCCATGCCGAACCGGTGACCTTCGGCCTGAAGCTGGTCGAAGCTTATGCCGAATTCGCCCGCTGCCGGAAGCGGATGGCGGCCGCGCGGGAGGAAATCGCCACCTGCGCAATCTCCGGCGCGGTCGGCACCTTCGCCAACATCGACCCGCGCGTCGAGGCGCATGTCGCCGGGAAGCTGGGCCTCGCCGTAGAGCCCGTCTCCACCCAGGTGATCCCGCGCGACCGGCACGCGATGTTCTTCGCTACGCTTGGGGTGATCGCCTCGTCGATCGAACGGCTGGCGACCGAGGTCCGACACCTCCAGCGAACCGAAGTGCTGGAGGCCGAGGAATATTTCTCGCCGGGCCAGAAAGGCTCGTCGGCGATGCCGCACAAGCGCAATCCGGTGCTGACGGAAAATCTCACCGGCCTCGCCCGCATGGTGCGGGGCTATGTCACCCCGGCGCTGGAGAATGTGGCGCTGTGGCACGAGCGCGACATCAGCCATTCGTCGGTGGAGCGCTATATCGGCCCGGACGCAACCATCACGCTTGATTTCGCGCTCCAGCGGCTCACGGGCGTTATCGACAAGCTGCTCGTCTACCCGGAGCGGATGGGCAAAAACCTCGACCGCATGGGCGGCCTTGTCCACTCGCAGCGGGTTCTGCTGGCGTTGACCCAGGCGGGCGTCAGCCGCGAGGACTCCTACCGGCTTGTCCAGCGCAATGCGATGAAGGTCTGGGAATCGGACGGCGCGCTCTCGCTGCTCGACCTGCTGAAAGCGGACCCCGAGGTCACGGCCGCCCTGTCGCCGCAGGAGCTGGAGGAGAAGTTCGACCTTGGCTATCATCTGAAGCACGTCGACACGATTTTCGCGCGCGTCTTTGGAGATTGAGGCCGGGCCGGCAGGTGGACAGGCAGATTGAAGCGCCTATATCTTAAGGCATGACCTCTCCCGATCCTTCAAGCTTCTTCTATCGCAACAGCGACCTTGATTCCGCGCGCATCGGGGGCCTCGTCGGCTCCGCGCTGGCGGGGTGCGACGACGGCGAGCTGTATCTGCAATATGGCGTGTCGGAAAGCTTCGGCTTTGATGACGGACGGCTGAAGAACGCCAGTTTCGACACGCAGCAGGGTTTTGGCCTGCGCGGCCTGAACGGCGAAACCACCGGCTTTGCCCACGCCAATGAACTGTCGGAAAGCGCCATCCGGCGTGCAGCCGAAACCGTGAAGCTGGTGGCGCAGGGGCATGGCGGCGAGATCGCGCTTGCACCGCCACGCACCAATGCCCGGCTCTACACCGACGAAAACCCGCTGGAGCTGGTGCCATTTGCTCGCAAAGTCGCACTTTGCCAGCAGATCGACGCGGCGGCGCGGGCGCGCGACCCCAGGGTGGCGCAGGTCTCGGTCGGCCTGTCCGGCTCCTGGCAAGTGATCGAGATCGTGCGGCCGGACGGGTTCGTCGCGCGCGACATCCGCCCTCTGGTGCGGCTCAACGTGTCGATCGTCGCCGAACAGAACGGCCGCCGGGAATCCGGATTTCACGGGCTGGGCGGCCGCTGGCTCTATGACCGGCTGTTCGAGCCCGCGACATGGAATCGCGCCATCGATATCGCCCTTGAGCAGGCGCTCATCAATCTGGAATCGATCCCCGCCCCGGCGGGCGAGATGACGGTCGTGCTCGGCCCCGGCTGGCCCGGCGTGCTGCTGCACGAGGCGGTGGGCCATGGACTGGAGGGCGATTTCAACCGCAAGGGCTCATCGGCCTTCTCCGGGCTGATCGGCGAGCGCGTGGCCGCACCGGGCGTGACGGTGATCGACGACGGCGCCATCGAAGGACGGCGCGGATCGCTGACCATCGATGACGAGGGCACGCCGACGCAGCGCAACGTGCTGATCGAGGACGGCATATTGAAGGGCTATATCCAGGACAGGCTCAACGCCCGGCTGATGGGCGTGGCCCCCACCGGCAACGGCCGCCGGGAAAGCTATGCCCATGCGCCCATGCCGCGCATGACCAACACCTTCATGCTTGGCGGCAGTGACGACCCCGGCGAAATCCTGAGCCGCGCGAAAAAGGGCATCTTCGCGAAGAGCTTTGGCGGCGGGCAGGTCGACATCACCAGCGGCAAGTTCGTCTTTTCCTGCACCGAAGCCTATATGATCGAGAACGGCCGCCTCGGCGCACCGATCAAGGGTGCGACGCTGATCGGCGACGGGCCGGAAGTGCTGAAAAAGGTCACGGCCATCGGCAACGACATGGCGCTGGATGAAGGCGTGGGGATTTGCGGCAAGGGTGGCCAGTCCGTTCCCGCCGGCGTTGGCCAGCCGACGCTTCTGATCGAAGGGCTGACGGTGGGCGGCACCGCCGCCTGACGCCTGGACTATCGGTAAATCCAACGATCGTACCAAAGGTCCTGCCGCTGGTCGCCGCAACGCGCCTGCCATGTTTCTTTCGACACCGAACGCCGCCAATCCATGCTTGCGCAACTGGGGCTCGCGCCGAACGTCCGGTCCAGGCCGATGGAGACACGGCCGATCGACCTTTCCTCCGCGCTGTCCTGCCCGGCCAGCGACGCCGCCGAATCCATCCGGTGGACCCGGACGCCGTTTTCCACGCGCGTTTCAGCCGCAAGGGGGTTAACTGCAACGACGAGAAGCGGCAGGAAGAGGAGCCGGATGCGCATGACACAGGTTCTTTCGCAACGACCGGGACTCGTCGACATCCCGGCCCGGAACTGCAAAGATCGGCCCCGGAGCGAGCTTTGGCAAGACGTTTGACAAGGGCAGGGCAATGACGATCGCGCTTGCGCTGGGCGGCGGCGCCGCGCTGGGCTGGGCGCATATCGGCGTGCTGAGGGCGCTTCATCGTCATGGCGTGCCGATCGGCGCGGTTGCCGGAACCTCGATCGGCGCGCTCGCGGCTGTCTGCCAGGCGGCCGACCGTCTGGACGTGCTGGAAGATATCGCGCGATCGGCAAGGCTGCGGACCGTGCTGCGCTATCTGGACCCCCATTTCCGTAGGGGCGCGATGCTTGGGGGCCGCACAATCGCCCGGCAGCTGGACCGCCATCTGGGCCACGCCAGCTTTGAACAACTGGCGCTGCCCTGCGCGGTGGTGGCCGCCGATCTGGTGACCGGCGACGCCGTGGTGCTCAACACCGGCAATGTCGCGGAGGCTGTCAGGGCGTCCATGGCGCTTCCCGGCATCTTTCACCCGGTCATCCGCGACGGCCGGGTGCTGGTGGATGGGGGTGTCATCATGCCGGTGCCGGTGGAAGCGGTGCGGTCGCTCGCGCCACGACTGCCGGTGGTCGCGATCAATCTCCAGAACGATTATGCGCGCCGTGCGCTCGCCGTCGGTCTCAGGATGGACCCGAAGCCCGCGCTCACTTCGCTCAGCGTGCTCCGATCGGCGACCGGCCTGATGCTGTCGCGCCTTGCCCGCCAGTCGCTTGCGCTGCATCCGCCCGAGCTGGAGCTGCCCTTGCAGGTCGGGCATATCGATGTGCGCCATTTCACCCGCGCCAACGAACTTATCGAGATCGGCAGCCATGCGATCGACGAGGCGATGCCCGCCATCCGCGCGCTTTCCGAAGCCTCGGACTGACACACACGGCGGACAGGGCTTGCGCCTGAGGCGAGTCGCCCAAGTAACGTTTATGGAAAATGGCGGAATCGAGCGAAATTATGAATCCCGCTCGATCTGTGCAACTATCCGCCCCATTCCGAGACGAGTGGTTAACGAGGTGCTGCCTCAGGCAACCAAGGAGACCGCAATGGCTTCTTACCAGCTTTACCGTCGTGATCTGATCACCGGGCATTTCGATCGCATTACACAACTGGACTGCGGGGACGACATAGAGGCGATCAGCCTCGCACGACCCCTTGTGAGCAAGCAGGGGATGGAACTTCGCAACGACGGCCGCTTTGTCTGGCGCTACGGCGTGGATCGCGACCATCAGGGCGGGTCGGCTGCCGCGCAGCCCCAGAATCGACCCTAGAGCAACCCTTCGAATCCAGGGTCACGAACCCCCAGCAGGCGGCGCGCGGCGTGTCGCGCAAAGCGCAACTGTTCCGTCTTGCGCCGGGATGCATTCAACGGATTGACGGCTGCCTCGCGGATGATGGCGGCGCCATAGCGATCGGCAACGATGATCCCGGTGCGGGCGGGCAGGAAGCAGTCCTGCTCCAAATCGTCGATACGGAAACCGGCGGGGACCGCCCAGAAATAGCGGTCGCAATAATCTAGATATTCCGGCCATTTGAGATCGCCGCGCAGGTCGGCGATGGAAACCTTAATCTCGACCAGAGTGACTCCGCCATCCGGGCCGAGCGCAACGACATCCGCGCGACGGCCGTTGCCGAGCGGCACCTCGCACATCGACATCAAATCCTGGTGGAACAGCAGCCGACAGACGCCGCGCGCCACATCGCCTGCAACGAGCGGCGCATCGGACAGATCCTGGCGATGGGCGGCATTCATCCGCCTCATCTACCAGAACGAAGTGGGAACAGAAACCCCTTCGGAAATCAGCGGTAGAAAATGTGCGCGCCGACCTGGCTCACCTTTACGCGGCTCTGGCGCCAGCTTGGCGCAACGTAGTTCGCGTGGAAAAAGAGCGCGTCGGGAGCGATTTCCTGCCAGCGCTCCTCACGGGCGATGCTGGCGATCGCCACCGCAGTGCGCCAGTTCTTCGACTGCGTCCGCACAGCAGCGGTCTTTGAATAGGAGAACTGCCTGGGCTGGTGGACCACGCCGCAGATCGTGTCGGCGAACCGGCGCGATTCCATGCGATTGAGGATCACCTGCGCGACGGCAAGCTGACCTTCGAGCGGTTCGCCCTTGGATTCGAAATAGACCGCCGTGGCCAGGCAGCGCAGTTCGGAATCGAGGTCGGTCGAGACCGGCGTGGCGGCGACCAGTTCCTTCAGCGAAGCGCCGGAGAAATCGTTCGGCTGCTCGAACTCTTCATCGAGCTGAGAGGAGAAATCATAGGCCAGTTGAGCGTCCACAGCCTGGGTGGGCATCGGCTGGCTGCCGTCGAGCTTGAATGCGTAGCTTTGATCTGGCTGAGGCGCTGCCGGAACCGCTATAGCAACGGTTTCCCCCGGAAGGGCGTTTGACGCGGCAACAAGCGCCATGCCAGCTAGCGCCACGAAAGCGGCGCGCAAGCCTACGAACATTCATAACTCCATCTAGTGCGCGACGCTGGCAAACACTGGGCGAATGAACGTGGCCCGAACCTAACTTCACGACTTATCGCAGGGGCGGAAAACAAACCTCGCCTGCCTGCGACCTACACAACGTGCGAGGCCTTTCGTCGCACTGCACAACGAAGTCAATCTTTCATAAACGGTTCATCGATGAAACGTTCCGGGTGAGCGACGTCCAGTTCAACCACCCACAGGTCGGGATCGATACGCCGCCGCCGCTCAATAAAGCTTGCGACGGCACCATGGTCCTCGCCCGGATCGCCCCCCGTCCGGCCCCATCTATATGCCCCGTTCTGATCGAGCGTGCGCTCGAAAAACCGCTGGTTTCGGCCTCTTTCGCACAGGATGAGCAATATCGCGCCGCCCGTGGCGTCTCCCTTGGAAAGAACCGTCGCATGACCGCCTTCCGAATTGACCCGCCTGATCAGGGCGGATACCCGGATCGCCGTCGTCAGCCGGGCGTCGGTCACCCGGCCGCGCCATAGCCCGGCAATGACGACAAGGATATGCGCGACCGCATGAAGGTGCCGGTGCCGCGCGCAACCTCCTCGCCGCTTGCATCGACGATATGCGCATCAGCCACCAGCACGCGGCGGCGGCCGCTGATCCACCTGCCTTCGGCGCGCGCCTTGCCGGCCTTCATCGGGCGGGTGAGCAGCAGGTTGAACGCGGTCGTCAGCAGGAACATGTCGGTGATCATGCTGTTGGCGGCATAGAAGGCCGCATCGTCCAGCATCTTGAAATAGATCGTGCCATGGGCTGCGCCGGCTGCGTGGTACAAGCCTTCTTCCACCTCGAAATCGATGACCGAGCACCCGCTTTCGGGAATGCGGAGCCGTGACTGGAACAGCTCATTGACGGGTGCCGCCGCATAGAGCGATTCCAGCGCCCGGTGATGCGCCTGAGCGCCAGCGTCAGACGGCATGGTCGCTGTTTCCCTGTTCCGGCTCGTCAACCGAGCGCGCCTTTTCGCCACTCTCCAGCTTGATCGGCGGACCGAACAGCGCCACCCCCAGCCGGTTTCCCGTCCGGTGCGCCACAACGCCCGCGCGCCGCCCCAGCAGCATCGTCTCCACCATGACGGGGGTGCCGGGCTTCAGAACGGGTGCGCCGGTGAGGCAAATGCCGCTGGTCCCGATTTCCACGAGCCGGCAGCGGAACCGCCGCCGCATGAACAGCAGATAGGCTGGATAGAGCACGGAGCGGCGCGGCGTTTCGCGGCGCTCCAGCAACCTGACGGAACGCTTACGCGGCATCCCGCGCTTGATAGGTGCTGATCAGGGCATAGATGGCGTCGGGAGATCCGGCCCCCCTGAGCTTGGCGAGGAACTCCCGGTCGCGGAGCGCGCGGCTGACCCGTGCAAGCGCCTTCAGATGATCGGTGCCCGCGTCGCGGGGCGACAGCAGCAACACCACTATGTCCACGGGCATGTCGTCGATCGCACCATAATCGACAGGCGCCGGGAGCACGGCAAGGAACGCCCGCACCGAATCGAGCGCTTCCAGCTTGCCGTGCGGAATCGCGACCCCGCCGCCAAAGCCGGTCGAGCCCAGGCGTTCCCGCTCCGCAAGCACTTCGACGATCGTCTCGGCATTGCAGCCGGCGATCGGCGCGAAACGCTCCGCCAGATCGCGAAACAGTTGCTTCTTGTTCCGGGACATAAGGTCGGTGGCGATCGACTGCGGGCCAAGCAGATCATGCAACAGGGTGGTCATCGACTGTATCTCATCCTGCCCGGCATCTGATTCGGGCTTCGCCGACGCCGCTTAACGACCGTGGCCCAATTGTTCCAACCTATTTGTTACCCCGCCGGTACACGCTGCGGTTCGACCCAGCCGATATTCCCGTCCTCGCGCCGATAGACCATGTTGAACGAGCCGGTCCCCGAGTTGCGGAACAGAAGTGCGGTGGTGTTGCGCAAATCCAGCATCATCACCGCATCGGATACGCTGGCTTCGGGAATATCGACCCTTGTTTCCGCAACGACCAGCGGATTGTCGGCGGAAGGCTCCTCCTCATCGGCCTTAAAGACGGTATAGGCGGCGTCGAGATCATCAACCACATGCCCGTTCGCGCCGGATGTTTTCCGGTCTTTCAGGCGGCGCGTATAGCGCCTCAGCTGCTTGTCGACCCGCTCGGCGGCCCTGTCGAATGCGAGATTCGCCTCCTGCCCGCTGCCCGAGCCCTTCAGCACCACGCCCTGCATCACATGCGCCACAATGTCGCAGACGAAGCCGGCATCGTGCGGGCCCTTGGCCAGCGTGACCTGCGCGCTGATCGCCCGTGAGAAATATTTCTCCGCTAATCCGTTCAACCGGCCTTGGACATGGCTCTTGAACGCGGCGCCGACCTCGACCTGGTGACCGGAAACGCGAATATCCATATCTTCCTCCGTTCAATGAATGTCTGAATCGTACCACCATGCACGGCACTAGGCCTCTTGCCAGAGCGGATCGGTCAACCGGGCGACAAAAGCCGCATGGCGCTCCAGCTCCAGCGGGTCGGCGGCATGGAGCCTTGCCGGTCGCACGGGGCGTTGGACGATGATCGGACCGGAACGCGCCTGCGCGGCCACCTCGGGCTGTGCGCAGCTCGCCTGCGTGAGATCGAGGCCGATCTGTCGCCCGCCGGTAAGCTCGATATAGACCTGTGCAAGAAGCTGGGCGTCAAGCAAAGCGCCATGTTTGATGCGGTGCGTACGATCGATGCCATATCGGGTACACAATGCATCAAGCGAATGCTTCGATCCCGGATGACGCGACCGGGCGAGCGCCAGCGTGTCGACAGCCCGGGCATTGCCCAGGACGGCCCTGCCGCACCGGCCAAGCTCGTGATCGAGAAAGCCCATGTCGAACTGCGCATTGTGCGCGACCAGGATCGAATCCCCGATGAACTCCAAAATCTGGTCCACCAGTTCCGAAAACAGCGGTTTGTCCGACAGGAACTGCGCCGAAAGCCCGTGGATGGCCTGGGCTTCGGGCGGCATCGACCTTTCCGGATTGAAATAGGCGTGCCAGACGCGCCCCGTTTCGACCCGGCCCACCATCTCCACCAGCCCGATCTCTACCAGGCGGTGACCTGATCCCGGGTCAATGCCGGTTGTTTCGGTATCAAAGACGATTTCGCGTGCTGGTGTGCGTGTCGCGTCGATCAACATGTCAGACGTGCATTTCCCGCCGGACCCGGCCCTTGAGTCTGGAACCCCGATTATAGGCCTAGAAAGCCGAGTCTTTCTAGCCGGAAAGCGCCCTCACAAGCGCCTTTACTTCAGCAAAGGTGCGCGCCTTGCCGCCGCCTGTCGGGATGACCACGTCGGCGCGTCGCCGCTTTTCGGCATCCGGCATCTGTTTTGCGAGGATGGCGGCGAACTTCTCCGGCGGCATGTTCGGCCGCGCCAGCACACGCGCGCGCTGCACATGAGGCGGAGCGGACACCACCGCAACCAGATCGACACCCCCTTCCCCGCCCGTTTCGAACAGCAAAGGCACGTCCACCACCACCAGCGGACGAAACCTGTGTCGCCGCAGAAACATCTGGCGAGCGCGATAGACGGCCGGATGCACCAGCGCTTCCAGCCGCTTCAGTTCTACGTCGTTACCGAGCACCCACTTGCCGAGCGCCTGCCTGTCGACGCCGCCCGGACCGGTGGTGCCGGGAAAGGCGGCTTCGATCCTGGCCACAAGCTCGCCGCCCGGACCCTGCAGGCGATGCACTTCAGCGTCAGCGTCGAAGACGGGCACGCCCAGTCGCCGAAACATATTCGCGACCGTCGACTTGCCCATGCCGATCGATCCGGTGAGGCCGATGACGATCATTGCCGGGCAAGCCTTTGATGCACCTCGTCGACCAGCGGCTGGGGAACGGGAACGCCGAAGAACTTCTGAAAGGCCCCCGCCGCCTGAGCGACCAGCATCTGCAAGCCGTCGACAGCCTCGAAGCCGAGGCTGCGCGATTGGCGGAGAAGCGGGGTTTCGAGCGGCGCATATACCATGTCGAATATAATGGCGTTGCGGTTCATCGCAGCCGGGGAAAGCGCGAGCGGCGGCTTTCCGGTCATCCCGAGCGGGCTTGCGTTGAGCAGTACGTCCATACCCTCCAGCGAGGCGTCGGCGATCGACTTAACGGTTCCCGGTATTCCCATTGCTTCCAGCAGGGCTCGGGCCTGTTCGTCCCGTCTGGCGAGAACGGTGAAGGCCGCGCCCGGACACAGGCGGCTTAAGCCCCAGAGCGCCGCGCGCGCAGCGCCGCCTGCGCCGACAATCGCAATGCGAAGCGCTCGGCGCTGTGCAGCCTCCCGCCGCGCAAGGCTGCGTGCAAGCGGACCGGTGACGCCTTCGACATCGGTGTTAAAGCCGGTCATCGCCCCCGTCAGCGGATCGTGCGCGATGGTGTTGATGGCCCCGAAATCGCCCTCGCCCGGTCCAAGCCCGCCCGCTCCCTCGGTCACGATCAGGCGATAGGCCGTTTCCTTATGCGGGATGGTGATGTTGCAGCCCCGCCATGACGGATCGGCCCGGCGTTCGGAAAGATACGCCCCCACCTTTCCGGCCTCGACGCGGCAGGTCCGGTATTCGGCATCGATTCCAAGCTCGCCGAGCCAGAAATTGTGGATAAAGGGCGATCGGGAGTGCGCGACCGGATCGCCGATGACCTCGGCATAGGCCTTCATGACGTCAACTCCCCGCGAACGCGCAGGAAATCGAGCACCGGCAAAAGCGGCAATCCCAATATCGTGAAATGATCGCCACGAATGCGGGAGAAAAGCTGCGCGCCCATCGCCTCCAGCCGATAGCCGCCGACGCAACCCGAGATGGCCGGCCATTCATGGTCGAGATAGGCCTTGAGGAAGGAATCGGAAAAATTCCGCACCGTCAGACGCGCTTCGTCCACCGCACGCCAGATCGGCTGCCCGCCAAGCGCGATGACCGCCGACGAAATGAGGACATGGTCTTTTCCCCGAAGCGACCTCAACTGGTCTGCCGCTTCCTCCCTCGATCCGGGCTTGTCGAGCAGGCCGCCATCTTCCGCCGCAAGTATCTGATCCGCGCCAAGCACAAGTGCCTCGGGTCGCCGCTGCGACACCTTCACCGCCTTCAGTTCGGCGAGCCCGTCGGCAATGTCGCGCGGCTGAAGCCCCCGTTCCTTGAACGCCTGCTTGGCCGAATCCTCGTCGACCTGCGCCACCATGACGTCATGCGCAACGCCAGCGGCGGTGAGCAGCGCCGTTCTCGCAGCGCTTCCGGATGCAAGCACCAGCATCAGCCCCTGCTTTCCTGCTGCTCGCGCCAATCCAGAAGAAGGTTCATGATGGCAGCCGCCGTCTCCTCGATCGAGCGCCGGGTCACGTCGATCACCGGCCAGCCATTGTCGGCAAACAACCGCCTTGCGAAAGCGAGTTCGGCCGTCACCTTTTCCGGATCGACATATGCGGTCTCCGGCGCCTGCTTCAGCGCCAGAAGACGGTTCCGGCGCACCTGGACCAGCCGGTCCGGGCTGGTGGTCAGGCCCACGATCAGGGGATGGGAGAGGTTGAACAATATGGCGGGCGGCGGCGATTCCGGCACCAGCGGGATATTTGCGACCTTGTAACCCCGATTTGCGAGATAGATCGACGTCGGAGTCTTGGATGATCGCGAGACGCCGGCAAGAACGATGTCGGCTTCTTCCCATTCCTCCCACAGCGCACCGTCATCATGCGCGATGGTGTAGTGGATCGCTTCCACCCGCTCGAAATAGGCGGCGTCCATCTTGTGCTGTCCGCCCGGCCGGTTCTGAGCCTCCTGACCCAAAAGCTGGGACAATGCATCCAGCACCGGATCGAGCGCCGAAACCAGCGGCAGACCCATTGCGTGCGCCCGATTCTCCAGCTTGCGGCGCACATCGCCATTGACCAGCGTATAGACGATAAGGCCGGGACGTTCGGCGATTTCGCGCATTACCCGGTCGAGATGGCCGACCGACCGAACCATCGGCCAGTAATGCTTGATCGCCTCGACATCCTGAAACTGCGCGAGGCACGCCTTGGCGACCGACTCCAGCGTTTCGCCGGTCGAATCCGACACGAGGTGGACATGAAGCCTGATCATGAGCTGACTTGACGTCCCCTGTGGAAAACCATCCGGATAGCGCTAGCGGAAAGCAGGGGACGGCATCAAGCGGGCGATTCACCCCGAGGCATCCGGAATCGGCCCGGATACTTGTCCACATGGGGACGGGAAAACGAGGCTGCTGTGAATCATGTGGATGGATTTTGCGACTCGGCAAGGCGGGTGGGACGCGATCCGAGTCAATCTGTTGGCAATCCCGGGCCTGGCGATTAAACCCCGCCTTCTGCCCCTCCAACAACTATCATCATCCTTTTATTAGAAAGACTCTTATGAAGATGAGTTGTGCCCTCCATGCCCGGTGAAGGCCGTCCGCTGCTTGCCGTGCTGAGGGGCGAACGGCTCGATCCGCCACCCATATGGATGATGCGGCAGGCGGGCCGCTATTTACCGGAATATCGCGCGCTGAGGGCGGAGAAGGGCGGATTTCTGGAGCTTGTGCACGACAGCGCCGCCGCTGCCGAGGTGACGCTTCAACCGCTCGGACGTTTTGCCTTTGACGGCGCCATCCTGTTTTCCGACATATTGGTGATCCCCCATGCGCTTGGGCAGGAGCTGAGCTTCGGGCCGGGCGAGGGACCCCGGCTTTCGCCGCCACTGACCGGCGTCGGTATCGAGAGTCTCGTGCCGCGTCCGGAACGTCTCGATCCGATCATCGAGACCGTGCGCCGGGTGGCGGGCGCCCTGCCGCCACAGGTCACCTTTTTGGGCTTTGCCGGCAGTCCCTGGACGATTGCGACCTATATGGTCACCGGCCACGGGAGCCGCGACCATGCCGATGCCCGCAGGCTGGCTTATCGCGATCCGGCCGGCTTTCAGCAACTGATCGACCGGATCGTCGAGGCGACCGTCGCCTATCTGTCGAGCCAGATCGAGGCGGGGGTTCATGCGGTGCAGTTGTTCGACAGCTGGGCCGGCAGCCTGGCGCCCGCCCAGTTCGAAAAATGGGTGATCGCTCCGACGGCCGAAATCGTCGCCCGGCTGAAGGCGCTTCATCCGGATACCCCGATCATCGGCTTTCCAAAGGGCGCAGGCGCAAAGCTTGCAGCCTATGCGCGGGAGACCAGCGTCGACGCGTTGGGGCTGGATGAAACCATAGACCCCATTTGGGCACACGCGACATTGCCCGAAGGCTTGCCGGTGCAGGGCAATCTCGATCCGCTTGTCCTGAACGCGGGCGGAGCGGCGCTGGACGAGGCTGTCCGTCACGTCATGCATGCGCTTGCCGGAAGGCCGCACATCTTCAACCTGGGACATGGCATATTGCCGGACACGCCGATCGCTCATGTCGAGCGGATGCTGGAACTGGTGCGGGGAGGCGCAAGATGATCGGATGGCTTGGTGAAACCTATCTCTGGGTCAAGGCCGCGCATCTGATCTTCGTCATCTTCTGGATGGCGGGCATGTTCATGTTGCCGCGCTTTTTCGTATATCATCATGGAGTCGCGCCCGGATCGGCGGAGGACGGCCTGTGGATTGAACGCGAGCGCCGCCTGCTGCGCATCATCATCAACCCGGCGATGGCCGCCACATGGATATTGGGGCTGATGCTGGCGTTCAACTATGGCTGGAGCGAGGGCTGGCTGCACGCCAAGCTGTTCCTGGTGCTGCTGCTGAGCGGTTATCACGGCTGGCTGTCGGGCCTCAGAAGATCCTTCGCCCGGGGTGAGCGGCGGATCGGCGAAAAGGCACTGCGCCTGGCCAATGAAGTGCCCGGCGTCGCGATCATCGCCATTGTCATTCTGGTCGTCGTGCGGCCCTTCTAGGGTTGAGACTCAATCAGAGCCAGAAAGCCACAGCGGCAGCGAGGCTTACGGCTGAGAGGAAGTTTCGTGCAAGCTTGTCGTAGCGAGTAGCGATCCGGCGGAAATCCTTGAGGCGGCAGAACATAGCCTCGACCCGCCAGCGATCTTTGTAGCGGCGTTTGTCATATTGGATCGGGCGCTTGCGGTTGCGGCGGCCGGGGATCACCGGGGTCGTGTCCTGTTCGCGCAGGATGGTCCTAATGCGATTGGCGTCGTAGCCGCGGTCGGCGATCACCCGCTTCATTCCCGCTGTTTCGTTGATGAGCAGGTCGGCGCCCTTCACGTCCGATGTGTTGCCGGGCGTCAGGACGAGACGAAGCGGCCGTCCGAGGACGTCGACAAGGGCGTGGATCTTTGTTGTCCGGCCGCCACGCGAGATCCCAATGGCATTGGCTCGCGCCCCCCCTTTGCCCCACCGGCGCTACGGTGAGCCTTGATGTAGCTGCTATCGATCTGCCCGGTCTCGGCGATCCAGCCTTCTTCGGTCAGTGCAGCCAGGATGCGTGTCCAGATGCCCCGCCGGCTCCACCTGTTCCATCGGTTGTAGACCGTCGTCGCCGGCCCGTATTCGGCGGGGCAATCTGCCCAGCGACCGCCGCACTTGAGCATGTGAACGATGCCGGAGATCACCCGCCGGTCATCAACACGTCGTGCTCCTGGCTGGTTCTTGGGCAAGTGGAGCTCGATTGCTGTCCACGCTTCATCCGATAGCCAGAACAACGAACGCGACATCCCCAAGGCCTCCTCTTCAGCGAAAACGCCTTGAATCAATGAGACCAACGATTTTCAAGAGGCTGATTGAGTTTGGACCCTAAGCCGCTTGACGGCCGTGGCCGCTGCGAGTAAGCGGCGAAATCAGTCGCCCGTCCGGGCCGTATCCCTTCCTGGCTAGTGTCGAATTCTCCACTCCCAAGCCGGACTCCTTCCTGTTTCATGGATTGATACATGCATCTTCACGATCTCAAGCGGAAACCGCCGGCCGAACTCGTCGCGATGGCCGAGGAACAGGGCGTTGAGGGCGCATCCACTCTGCGCAAGCAGGACCTGATGTTCTCTATCCTGAAGGCGATGGCCGAAGACGGCGAGCAGATCATGGGGTCCGGCACGATCGAGGTGCTGTCCGACGGTTTCGGCTTCCTGCGCAGCCCTGAGGCCAATTATCTGGCCGGTCCGGACGACATCTACGTAAGCCCCGCCCAGGTCCGCAAGTTCGGCCTGCGCACCGGCGACACGGTGGAAGGGGAAATCCGCGCGCCCAAGGACGGCGAGCGCTATTTCGCGCTGACCAGGCTGACCGCGATCAACTTCGACGATCCCGAACAGGTTCGCCACCGCGTCAACTTCGACAATCTGACGCCGCTCTATCCGGACGAGAAGCTGCGTCTGGACACGCTCGATCCGACCGTGAAGGACAAGTCCGCCCGCGTCATCGATATTGTCGCGCCGCAGGGCAAGGGCCAGCGCGCGCTGATCGTCGCGCCGCCGCGGGTCGGCAAGACCGTGCTGCTCCAGAACATCGCCAAGGCGATCACCGACAATCACCCCGAGGTCTTTCTGATCGTGCTGCTGATCGACGAGCGACCGGAGGAAGTGACCGACATGCAGCGCTCGGTGAAGGGCGAGGTGATCAGCTCCACCTTCGACGAGCCGGCAAGCCGCCATGTGCAGGTGGCCGAGATGGTGATCGAAAAGGCCAAGCGCCTGGTCGAGCACAAGAAGGACGTGGTGATCCTGCTGGATTCGATCACGCGCCTCGGCCGCGCCTACAACACCGTCGTTCCGTCTTCGGGCAAGGTTCTGACCGGCGGCGTCGACGCCAACGCCCTTCAGCGGCCCAAGCGCTTCTTCGGCGCGGCCCGCAACATCGAAGAGGGCGGATCGCTTTCCATCATCGCGACCGCGCTGATCGACACCGGCAGCCGCATGGACGAGGTGATCTTCGAAGAATTCAAGGGCACCGGCAACTCCGAGATCGTGCTGGACCGCAAGGTCGCCGACAAGCGCATCTTCCCGGCGATGGATGTCGGCAAGTCCGGCACCCGCAAGGAAGAACTGCTCGTCGACAAGAGCAAATTGTCGAAGATGTGGGTGCTGCGCCGCATCCTGATGCAGATGGGCACCATCGACGCGATGGAGTTCCTGCTCGACAAGATGAAGGATTCCAAGTCCAACGAGGACTTCTTCGAGTCGATGAACCAGTAAGCGGGCAGGCCAACCATGTTAGAGGTCATTCTGATCCAGCTTGGCTCGCTGGAAGCCATCTGGCGTCACATCGTCGCGGACATCACGAACATCGGCTCGCCATCGACGCTCGCTGCCTTCGGGCAGGTGCTGATGATCGACATCATGCTTGCGGGCGACAATGCGATCGTCGTGGGCGCGCTTGCGGCCGGACTCCCGCCGCAGCAGCGCCGGCAGGTGATCCTCATCGGCATCATGGCCGCGCTCGTGCTGCGCGTCATCTTCGCGCTGCTGGTCACCCAGCTGATGCAGATCGTCGGACTGGTGTTCGCGGGCGGCCTGCTGCTGCTGTGGGTGTCATGGAAGATGTACCGCGAGCTGCATCCAGCGGGCGCGGGCGAAAGCGCGGGCTCGCCGGAGATTTCCGGCGACGAGCATTCCGGCCTTGCGCCCGCGAAGAGCTTTGCCTCGGCGGCCTGGGCGGTTGCGGTCGCCGACGTCAGCATGAGCCTGGACAATGTGCTGGCCGTGGCGGGCGCGGCGCGCGATCATCCGGGCATTCTCATCATCGGCCTGGTGCTGTCGGTGGCGCTGATGGGCCTGGCCGCCAACATTTTGGCCAAATATATCGAGCGGTATCGCTGGATCGCCTATGTCGGCCTGCTTGTGATCCTCTATGTCGCCGGCAAGATGATTTATGACGGCCTGATCGATCCGCAGGTGGGACTGATGACGCTGACGGCCTCCTGAGGCCGCTCAGGGCACCAACACGGTCGAGCCGGTGGTCGCGCGGCTGGCGAGCGCCCGATGCGCACTGGCGGCGTCTCTGAGGGCAATTCTTCGGCCGGCATCGGCTCTGATCGCACCCGATGCGATCATCTGGAACAGCCGTTCAGCCGAATGACGTCGCTCTGCCGAAGTCGAGCAATAATCGGCAAGGGTAGGGCGCGTCATGAAGATGGAGCCCGCCCTAGTCAGGTCCAATGGCGGTACCGGCGGCACCGGACCCGACGCATTGCCATAGGATACGATCAGCCCGCGCCTTGCGACGGCGGCGAGCGAACATTGCCAGCTTGCAGCCCCGACGCCGTCGAACACGACATCGACACCCCTGCCGCCCGTGCCCTGCCGCACCCAGCCGGCCACCTCATCGAGCGCGCAGGAGGACACCCGCTCGATCCCGAGCGCGCGCACCGCATCGGCCTTTGCCTCGCTTCCGGCATGGGCGAAGACCTGAACGCCCGCCGCTTTCAGCCACTGGACCAGAAGCGAGCCGACACCCCCCGCCGCCGCATGGACAAGGGCTGATTGGCCCTGGGTGATGCGTGCGCACCGTTCCACCAGAAACTCGGTGGTCATGCCCTTCAGCAAAACGGCGGCGGCAAGCTCGTCCGGGATGTTTTGCGGGATTGGGACGGCGGTGGCCGCGCAAACGGTCCTGACGCTTGCATAGGCACCGGGCGGGCCCATCACATAGCCCACGCGGTCGCCGATCCCGAAGTTGGTGACGTCGGGAGCCGCTGCCTCGACCACACCCACCGCTTCGCTGCCGATGCCGCTCGGCAGCGGGCCGGGATAAAGCCCGGTGCGGTGATAGATGTCGATGAAGTTGAGGCCGATCGCCGTCTGCCGTATCCGGATTTCACCCGGACCGGGTACGACCGGCTCTATTTTCTCCACCTCAAGAACTTCCGGTCCGCCATTGGCGCGGAAGACGATGCGATAATCCTCCGCCATTTCAGCCGAGATGTTCGGCGAAGAAGGCGCGCGTGCGGCCATCCGCCTTGTTGGCCGCTTCCTCGTTGCGCGCCGAGCCGATGGCGCGGGCAAAGGCGTGGTCCTGCCCTTCATAATCATGGATGGTGACGTGGCGGTTGCCGTCCAGCGCCTCGTGAATGGCCTTTTGCGCGTCGGGGCCGATATACTTATCCGCCTTCGCCAGATGCATCATCAACGGCTTGCCGATGGCGTGGCTTTCATGAAGCTGCTGGTCGATCCCGGCGCCATAATAGCTGACGATCGCATCCGCATCCGTCCGCGTGGCGGTGAGAAAGGCGAGCAGACCGCCCAGGCAATAGCCCACCACGCCCACCTTGCCGCCGCTCATCGCGCGCGCTGTCTTGATCGTCGCTTCTATGTCGGCAATGCCCTTGTCGCGATCGAACTTGCCGTAGAAATCGAACCCGCGCGCCATCTCCTGTTCATTGTCGGCGTCCAGCTGCACGCCCGGCTCCATGCGCCAGAAAAGATCGGGCGCAAGCGCGAGATAGCCTTCGGCTGCCCATCCGTCGCACATCTGGCGAATGCCAGGATTGACGCCGAAAATCTCCTGAATGACGACGATGGCACCCCTGGGCTTGCCCGCAGGTTCGGCGACATAGGCCTGAAAGCTGCCTGATCCGTCTAGCGGGGCGATATCGGTCATATGAGCCATGTCGTTTCTCTCCATTCAGTTGCGGATGTGCTGGAAGCCCGGTGATTCCAGACGCAGAAGCGCCAGTTTCGTTTCCACGCCATGTCCGCCCGAATAGTGGCCGAGGCTGCCGCCGTTGCCAAGCACCCGGTGGCAGGGAACGATGATGGGGAAGGGATTGCGCGCGCAGGCCTGGCCGACGGCGCGCGGACCGGACTCAACAGCCCTCGCGACCTGGCCGTAGCTTGCGGTCTCGCCATGGGGAATGGCGACGATGGCGGCGCGAAGCACCTCGCCACGCGGGCTGGCGGCGGGCGTGAGCGGCAGGTCGAACCGGGTCAGCTTGCCTGCAAACCATGCCTCGATCTGCTGGCGCGCCTCGCGCAGCAACGGATCATGGGCGACCGCTTCGGCACCCGGCGTTTCGTCCATCGCCCAGGCGAGGCGCGTCAGCCTTTCGCCATCGCCGGAAATAGCGAGCGCGCCCATCGGCGTGGCGATTGTCGTTCGAAGCATTGGCATCTCCCTTGCCTCGGTCTAGCAATGTCATGGACATGCCCTCAAGTGCGGGAACGCCAGATGAAAGTTCACTTCGACATCGAATGCACCCCCGAGGAAGCACGGACGTTCCTTGGCCTGCCTGATCTGAAGCCGGTTCATGACATTTATGTGGACCGCATGCAGGCGCTGATCCGCGATGGGCTGACCGGCGCGGATTTCGAGCGGGTGATGAAGAGCTGGTCGCCGCTGCTTGGCGGCGGGTTGGAGATGTGGGCCAATGCGATGCAGCAGATGACCGGCGGGTCGTCGCCGTCCTCGTCGTCCGGCAAGGATTGACGCCGGAAGCACCGCCGATGCCCGCGCCGACCCTCTTCGCGCTGTCGAGCGGACGACCGCCGGCGGCGATCTCCGTCATCCGCATATCGGGCGCGGCCGCGTTCGAGGCGGCGCGTCGGCTGAGTGGCAAGGCGCTGCCCCCGCCGCGAACCGCCCGGCTGCGGACCCTGCGCGATCCGGCCGGCGGCGAAGCGCTGGACAAGGCGCTGCTCCTCCTCTTTCCGGGGCCGGACAGCGCAACCGGCGACGACATCGCCGAGCTTCACCTGCATGGCGGGGTGGCGGTGGTCGCGGCCGTGTTGAAGGCGCTGGATGGGATAGAGGGGCTGAAGGCAGCGGGGCCGGGCGACTTCACCCGCCGCGCCTTCCACAACGGCGTGCTCGACCTGCCGCAGGTGGAAGGGCTTGCCGATCTGCTCGCCGCCGAGACCGAGATGCAGCGGCGGCAGGCGATGGCCCATGCCGACGGGCATCTGACCCGTATGGCCGAGGGCTGGCGTGAGCGGCTGCTCGATGCGTTGGCACAGGTGGAGGCCGGACTCGACTTTGCCGATGAGGGCGACGTCGGCGAAAGTGACGAAAGTTGCGCCAATGACGCAATCGCTGCGCTGGCGGCCGAGCTTGACCAGGTGCTTGAAGCGCCCAGCGGAGAGCGGCTGCGCGACGGCGTGCGGTTGGCGGTGACCGGGCCTCCGAATGCAGGAAAATCGAGCCTGGTCAATAAGTTAACGGAACGGGACGTGGCGATCGTGACCGCCATCCCCGGCACCACGCGCGACCGGATAGAGGCGCATCTGGCGATAAAGGGCGTGCCCTTTGTGGCGATCGACACGGCGGGCCTTCGCGAGACGGGGGATGTGGTGGAGCGGGAAGGGATCGCCCGCGCGCGCGCTGCAGTCGCAACCGCCGACATCGTGCTTGCGATGGCGGGCGAGGACGGCCGGTTCGAGCCGGTGGAGACAGAGGCGCCTGTCATCCGGGTGATGTCGCGGTCCGACCTGAGCGGCGCGCCCGCCGGGCCGGACGCGGATGGACTCCATCACCTCTCCGCCGTCACCGGTGACGGGCTTGCGGCGCTGGCCGACCGGCTGGTGGAGGAAGCAGGAAGGCTGGTGGGCCATGGCGAGATTCTGGCGCTGGCCAACGACCGCCAGCGCCGCGTGGTGAGCGATTGCCATGCCGCGCTGCTGGAGGCGGGGGCGGCGGCGCATGACCCGGTGCTGGTCGCCGAGCATCTGCGCGCCGCACTCAACGCGCTTGGACGGCTGACCGGCCGCGTGGGTGTGGAGGATATGCTGGACGCGCTGTTCGGCCGCTTCTGCATCGGGAAGTAGAGCGGTTGCTGGGTGCTCAAACGAAGTGGGCAGGCCTGTTTCGACTCCACAACGAATTCAAGTCGGTGCATGAACGCATTATGTGGAAGAAGATTCAGCAAGTTCTTGATCGATTGGAGTCTCGATGGGCACTCTATTCCCTTCTTGGGGTTGGGGGTACCATAAGTGCCATATCGGGCTGGATAGCCGCTAAGACAGCTTGGTTATCGGCATATGGAGCGATCACATGGTGGTTTGCGGCATTGCTCGGAGGTGCCCTGTTCGCCTTTACGTTCCTAGCCATAGCGTGGGGGCGGTGGAAGTTCATCCAGGCGAGGTCGATCGATAAATGGGCTAGGAACGTCGATGCGGTGAATCCTATGGAAAGGGAGTTTCGCAATCAAAGGCTCAACCTAGCCGACCTTGCAAACCCTATTAGCAAAATAATTGAGGGCAAGCGATTTATCGGCTGTGAACTGATCGGCCCAGTTACGATCCTCTTGGGACCAACAAATTCGTTTAGGAAATCACATTTCTTTCGCGTCAACATGATCCCATTGAAAGACAACGTTCCGATGGCTCCGATCTATACCATGGTCGGTTGCGAGATCATCGAGTCCCAGATAATGGACGCTAACATACTATTCCCTAGACGCATTGTGCCCGTACTAGAAGCTGGCTTTCCTCCCGGTGCCCTCAGTTATGTTGGCCTCACCGGATTTGCAGAGATTGATAACCGAGGCTTTAACACGGAGGAATAGCCGCAAACCTCCGTTGGCTTCGCGACTCCCCGGCCGAACGTTCCACGTGAAACAGTTTTGACGGAGCGGCGGGGTTCTGACATTGGCTCTGCCATGACGAATCGGGCGGTCTTCGATGTGCTGGTGATCGGCGGCGGGCACGCCGGGAGCGAGGCGGCGGCGGCCGCTGCGCGGGTCGGCGCGCGCGTCGGACTGATCACGCAGGATGCACGCAAGATCGGCGAGATGTCGTGCAACCCGGCGATCGGCGGACTGGGCAAGGGCCATCTGGTGCGCGAGATCGACGCGCTCGACGGAATCATGGGCCGCGCCGCCGATGCGGCCGGAATCCATTATCGCCTGCTCAACCGGCGCAAGGGTCCGGCGGTGCAGGGGCCGCGCGCGCAAGCCGACCGCAGGCTCTATCGCTCCGCCATCCAGACGCTGCTCGGCGGCTATGACAATCTGGAGATTGTGGAGGGCGAGGCCGCGTCCATCGAACGCAACTCGCAAGGCGACGCGATCACCGGCGTGATGCTGGCCGACGGACGGCTGCTGTCTGCACCGGCGATTGTCGTCACAACCGGCACCTTCCTTGGCGGCAAGCTCTTTACCGGGTTGGAAACTCGGCCGGGCGGTCGCGTGGGGGAACCGCCAGCGCTCAGCCTTTCCCGCTCGCTCGCAGCGCTTGGTCTCCGCATGGCGCGGCTGAAGACCGGGACTCCGCCCCGGCTTGACGGACGGACGATCGACTGGGCGAGCGTCGAATGGCAGCCGGGGGACGAGGCTCCATCCTTCCTTTCGGCAATGACGACACGGGCGGCGGCGCCCCAGCTATCATGCGCCATCACCCGCACGACGGAAGCGACGCATCGCGTGATCCGCGAAAGCCTGGATCGCTCGCCGCTTTACACCGGCATGATCGGGGGCAGGGGGCCGCGCTATTGCCCCTCCATCGAGGACAAGATCGTCCGCTTCGGCGACCGCGACGGGCACCAGATCTTTCTGGAGCCGGAGGGCGCGGACGATCATGTCATCTACCCCAATGGCATTTCGACCTCGTTGCCCGCCGATGCGCAGGCCGCGCTGATCGCCTCCATTCCGGGGCTGGAGCGCGCCGTGATTCTGCAGCCGGGCTATGCGGTGGAGTATGA
The DNA here is from genome assembly GCF_001890385.1 of Tardibacter chloracetimidivorans. Classification (NCBI taxonomy): domain Bacteria; kingdom Pseudomonadati; phylum Pseudomonadota; class Alphaproteobacteria; order Sphingomonadales; family Sphingomonadaceae; genus Tardibacter; species Tardibacter chloracetimidivorans. The sequence continues at coordinate 2,501,163 of NZ_CP018221.1, forward strand.
CCATGTCGACCCGCGTGAACTGTCGGCCACGCTTGAGGTGGGGACGGTGCGCGGGCTCTTCCTCGCCGGGCAGATCAACGGGACGACCGGCTATGAGGAGGCGGCGGCCCAGGGGCTGGTCGCGGGGCTGAACGCGGCCCGGCGCGCGGGCGAGCAGGCGCCCGTCACGATCGACCGGGCGCAAGCCTATCTCGGGGTGATGATCGACGATCTGACGACCCAGGGCGTGTCCGAGCCCTATCGCATGTTCACGTCGCGCGCCGAGTTCCGCCTGCGGCTTCGCGCTGACAATGCCGGGGAGCGGTTGACGGCGTTGGGCGAGCAATGGGGCCTCGTTGGGAGCGAACGTGCTGAGGCCTTCGCCCGTCGAGAGGCGGCACATGCGGATGGCCGGGCGATGCTGGATGCGAAGCTGACTCCGGCGCAACTGCTGCGCGCCGGAATGGAGGTGCGGCAGGACGGGGTCGCGCGCTCGCTGTTCGAATGGCTCCGCTTTCCGCAGGTGTCGTGGGAGGCGCTCTCCGCGCTTGCGCCGGAGCTTGGCGGTGTCGCGCCAGACGTGGCCGAGCGCTTGGTCTGCGACGCGCGCTACGCCACCTATGTCGAGCGGCAGGAAGAGCAGTTGCTTGCGCTCCGCCGGGATGAGCAACTCGCACTTCCGGCTGGCCTCGATTTCGCCGATGTGCGCGGCCTTTCGCGTGAGATGGTCGAGCGGCTGGAGGCGACCCGCCCGGCGACCATCGGCGCTGCGTCGCGGATCGCGGGGATCACCCCTGCGGCCGTCGCTGCGCTCTTCTTGCACATCCGCCGTGCCGCCTGAAGTCGTGCCGCCTGAGGTCGGGGCGGACGACGACGAAGATCGCCGCTATCTGGCCGAGCATTTTTCTGTTCCACGTGAAACAATGGGGCGGCTCTCCGACTATGCTACGCTTCTCGTGGAATGGCAGGCGCGGATGAACCTTGTGGGTCCCGCCACGCTGCCGCATCTGTGGGCCCGCCATTTCCTCGATTCCGCACAGCTTCTGGACCATGCGCCGGGCCGCCCGCTCGATTGGCTTGACCTTGGCTCCGGTGCGGGCTTTCCGGGACTGGTGATCGCGATCATGCGGCCCCACGTGACGATGACGCTGGTCGAATCGCGGGCGAAAAAATGCGCGTTCCTGAAGGAGGTTGCGAAGCATTGCGGCGTGGCGGACCGGGTGACGGTGCTTGCCGAACGGGCCGAGGCGCTTCCCTCCGCCCGGTTCGACGTAATTTCCGCCCGCGCGCTCGCCAGCCTGTCGCAACTGTTTGACTGGGGCCTTCGCTTCGCAGAGAGTGACACCCTGTGGTTGTTGCCAAAGGGGGCGTCAGTGGAATCTGAACTGGCGGATGCGCGGAAGACATTTGGCTTCTCCGCGCAGTTGAGACCCAGCATTACCGATCCGGCGGCGCGCATCGTCCTTGCCCATGGGGTGCAGCGGAGGAGCCGGAAATGAATCGGATCGCGGTCGCAAACCAGAAGGGCGGCGTCGGCAAGACGACCACTGCAATCAACATTGCAACGGCGCTGTCGGCGGTCGGCTGGCGCGTGCTGCTGGTGGACCTCGACCCGCAGGGCAATGCATCGACCGGCCTTGGCGTCGACCAGAAGCAGCGCGAGATCACCAGCTATGATGTGATGATGGGCAATGCCACTGTCGATCAGGCGGTGGTTTCGACCAAGCTTCCGCGGCTCGACATCGTCCCCGCCACCCAGGACCTGTCGGGTGCGGAGGTGGAGCTGGTGGACGTCGATCAGCGGATGCACCGGCTGGACGGTGCGCTCAACGCCATTCCGGCCGGGCGCTATGATGTGGTGTTGACCGATTGCCCGCCATCGCTCGGGCTTCTGACCGTGAACGCGCTGGTGGCGGCGCATTCGATCCTCGTGCCGTTGCAGTGCGAATTCTTTGCGCTGGAAGGGCTCAGCCAGCTGTTGAAGACGGTGGAGCGGGTGAGGGCGCGGTTCAACAATGGACTGACCGTGCTTGGCGTTGCGCTGACAATGTTCGACCGGCGCAATCGCCTGTCGGACCAGGTCGCAAAGGACGTGCGCGCCGTGCTGGGCCAAGTGGTCTTCGACACCGTCATCCCGCGGAACGTGCGCCTTTCCGAAGCGCCGAGCCACGGCCTGCCAGCGCTGATCTACGATCATCGCTGCGCCGGGTCGGAGGCCTATATCGGTCTTGCACGTGAAATCATCGGGCGGCTGGACGGCAAAGCCCGGGCGGCATGAGAAGGGAAGACGTGGCAGGAGCATCGGGAATGAAGCGGTCCGCTGGACTGGGACGGGGGCTTTCGGCGCTGCTGGGCGAGATGGAGGCCATCGAGACGGCGCAGTCGACGGGGCAGGGGGTGGAGGCGATCGCCATTTCGGCCATCATACCCAACCAGCGCCAACCCCGCCGCAAGTTCGATGCGACCAAGCTGGACGAGCTGGCCGAATCGATCAAGGCGCAGGGCCTGCTTCAGCCGATTCTCGTCCGCCCGCTCAGCCGCAGTCGCTATGAAATCGTCGCCGGCGAACGGCGCTGGCGGGCGGCACAGGCGGCGGGGCTGCACGAGATTCCGGCCGTTATCCGGCAACTGGACGACGCCACCGGATTCGAACTGGCGCTGGTGGAGAATATCCAGCGCGCCGACCTGAACCCGATCGAAGAAGCCGAAGGATTTCAGCGGCTGATCGCCGAGTTCGGGCACAGCCAGGAGGCGCTTGGCAAGCTGGTTCACAAGAGCCGCAGCCATATAGCTAACCTGTTGAGATTACTAGATTTACCTCAGTCCGTCCGGAACATGGTGCTGGACGAGCGGCTGAGCATGGGCCATGCGCGCGCGCTGGTGACCGCCAGGGACCCGGAAAAGCTGGCTGAAGAAGTGGTGCGGCTGGGGCTTTCGGTGCGGCAGACCGAAGCGTTGGCGCGCGACGAGAAGCAGGGCGGCAAGGCGCGGCGTTCCACCGGTAACGGGGACGACGGCGGCACGGCGGATGCCGATGTCATGGCGCTGGAGCGGCAGCTGTCGGACAGCCTCGGCCTGAAGGTGCAGATCGCGCATGACGGCGCAGGCGGACGGCTGAGCGTGAACTATTCGACGCTCGATCAACTCGATATGCTGTGCCAGCGCCTGTCGGGCGAGCGCTTCTGACGAGGGTCAGCGCCCGCGCGCGGCGTGGCGCGACAGGGCGATCAGCGTTTCGGCCGCCAATATATCGCCTGCCGAGCCGCTTTGCTTGATGCGCCGCTCGGCGTCGTTGAGCGCCGAAATGGCGCGGGCGAGGGCCGGGCCGCGCCATCTTGTGAGCTGTCCGGAAAGGGCGGACCGGTCCTTCCAGAAGACGGACTTGCCCTTGGCGGCGATAGCGCTTTCGACCGATTGTCCGGTTTCCACCTCGGCGCGAAGCTCAGCCAGCAGGTGAAGGCGGCGAAGCCCGCCCCGGATCAGGGGGATGCCAGCGATCCCGTCCAGCGCGGCATTGGCGATCTGCCGCTCCGCCTCGCCGGGCTGGCCGCCAAGAACGGCGTTGACCAGCGCGCCAAGGTCGCTCTCGCTATGGCCGGAGACGAGGGCTGTCACAACCGGCGGCTCCACGGACTTGGGATGCTCGGGCGAGGCGTCGAGATAGAGCGCAAGCTTGGCGATTTCGCCCGCCAGGATCGCGCGGTCGCCGGCCGCAGCGTCGGTCAGCGCCCGGATCGCGTCGCGCGAGGCGCGCAGCCCCTCGGCCTTCAGCAGCGCCTGCGCCTCCGTCTCGGCATCGCGGCCTTCCAGCGGATAGCTGGCGAAGTGAAGCGCGAGCGGCGACCCCTCCACCAGCTTCAGCAGCTTTGAGTCTTTCCGAAGCGCACCCGCATAGGCGAGGACCGGGTTTCCCGCAGCGGCGGACTCGAGCAGCGCCGACACCGCATCGACGGATTCGTCGCCGATGTTTGTGACGCGGATCAGCGAAGCAGCGCCGAACATCGAGGTGGCGGCCGCCTCGTCCGCGAGCCGGGCGGGGTCCGACTTCAGCTCGGCCGGTGCGATGTCGATATGCTCATGATCGGCCCCAAGCGCCTTTTCATAGCGTGCGCCGAGCGCGCGGGAGCCCGCCTCGTCCGGGCCGTGCAGAAGGAGCAGCCGGAGGGCGGGATCTGGCTTGTCGACCGCGCGGGCAATCTCGGCGCGGCCGGCTTTCATGGCTTGCGGTTGCGGATGTAGAGCGCGACGCGGGTGGAGATCTGGTCGGCGATGTCCTCCGACAGCCGTTCCAGCGCCGTCTGCTCGGCGGCGATCGTGGCATATTCGGAGGTGGTGACGTCTATGCCTGCATCGCTGGCGGCGGCCGCATCGAGCAGCACCTGGCCATTGTCGGCCGAAACCAGCCGATAGCGCGCGCGCAGCGTGCGGCGCTCGCGCGTGATCGCATCGTCCAGCCGAATGCCGAAACCCTCGATCTGGTCATCCAGCTCCACCTCGATGCGATAGCTGGCCGTACCCTCCGGCGTGCCGAGCCTGTCGATCAGGGCCTGGCGCACCAGCCAGCCGGAGCGGTTCTCGATCGGCGCGACGTCCACGTTGCGGAGTGCGGCCGCGACCGCGCCGGAACCGCCGCCGGCATAGATGGGGCTCAGCTGGCAACCCGAAAGCGCGCAGAGGGCGGCAAGGGCAAGGACGGCGCGCCCGATCATGCGACGAGGTTCACCAGCCGGTCGGGAACGACGATGATCTTTTTCGGAGACGCCCCGGCAAGCACGCCCTGGATCTTTTCCGACGAAAGCGCGAGCGCCTCTATATCGGCCTTCGGCGCGCCCTTAGGCGCGATCAGCGTGTCGCGCAGCTTGCCGTTGACCTGAATGGCGATGGTGACGCTGTCATCCACGAGCAGCGCGGGGTCCGCCTCCGGCCAGGGCGCATCGGCGACCAGCCCTTCGCGGCCAAGCCTGGCCCATGCTTCCTCCGCCAAATGCGGCATCATCGGCGCGACGAGGCGGACGATGGTGTCCACCGCCGTGTGGCGCGAGGCGGAGGGCTTCGCCTTCTCGACGGCGTTGACCAGCTCATAGAGCTTGGCGACGGCCTTGTTGAACTGAAGCGCGTCGACGTCCTCGCCAACGCCCGCGATGGTCTTGTGCAGCTTGCGGTCGAGATCGGCGTCGCCGCCATCGGCCGGGGCGGTGCCGTCCACCAGCCGCCAGACACGCTGGACGAAGCGCCATGCGCCTTCGATGCCAGCCTCCGACCAGGCGAGATCGCGCTCGGGCGGGCTGTCCGAAAGCATGAACCAGCGCACCGCATCCGCGCCATATTGGTCGATGATCGGCGAGGGATCGATGACGTTCTTCTTCGATTTGGACATCTTCTCGACGCGGCCCGCAGATGCGGGCGCGCCGGTGGCGATCTCGACCAGCTGGCCGTCGCGCTTTTCGACATCATCGGGCGAAAGCCATTGGCCTTCGGCGGATTTGTACGTCTCGTGCGTCACCATGCCCTGGGTGAACAGCCCGGTGAACGGCTCGGCCACGTCCAGCATGCCGATATGGCGAAGCGCGCGCGTCCAGAAGCGGGCGTAGAGCAGGTGCAGGATCGCATGTTCGACGCCGCCGATATATTGCGCGACCGGCAGCCATTGCTCGGCCACCTTCTTGTCGAACGGCTTGTCGCCCGGCTGGCTGGCGAAGCGGATGAAATACCAGCTTGAATCGACGAAGGTGTCGAGCGTGTCGGTCTCGCGCCGCGCGGGCTTTCCGCATTGCGGGCATTCGACATGCTTCCACGAGGGGTGGCGGTCCAGCGGATTGCCCGGAACGTCGAAGGTGACATCCTCGGGCAGCAAGACCGGAAGCTGCTTCCTGGGCACCGGAACGACGCCGCAGACCTCGCAGTGGATGATCGGGATGGGCGTTCCCCAATAGCGCTGGCGCGACACGCCCCAGTCGCGCAGCCGCCAGACGGTGGTGCCCTGGCCCCAGCCTTCGGATTCGGCGCGGGCGATCACGGCCTTCTTCGCGTCCTCGATCGAGAGGCCGTCGATGAAGCCTGAATTGATGAGCCTGCCGGGGCCGGTATAGGCCTCGTCCCCGACCGGGGCTTCGGGATCGTCGCCCCCAGCCACGACACGCTTGACGGGAAGCGCGTATTTGCGGGCGAAATCAAGGTCGCGCTGGTCGTGCGCCGGACAGCCGAACACGGCACCCGTACCATAATCCATCAGCACGAAATTGGCGACGAACAGCGGCAGTTTCCAGTCCGGATCGAGCGGATGAACGACGCTGAGGCCGGTGTCGAAGCCCTTTTTCTCGGCGGTTTCGATGTCCGCCGCGGCGGTGCCGGTGGCGCGGCAATCTGCGATGAAACCGCCAAGCGCTTCATTGTCGCGGGCCAGCGCCTCCGCCAGCGGATGATCGGGCGAGATCGCGGCGAAGCTCGCGCCGAACAGCGTGTCCGGCCGGGTGGTGAACACCTCGAACCCGTCGAAACCGGCGGCAGGCTGGGCGAGGCGGAAACGGAAGCGAAGGCCCTGGCTTTTGCCGATCCAGTTTTCCTGCATCAGCTTGACCTTTTCGGGCCATGCCTCCAGCGCATCGAGGCCGTCCAGAAGCTCGTCCGCGAAGTCGGTGATCTTCAGGAACCACTGGTTCAATTTGCGCCGCTCGACCAGCGCGCCCGACCGCCAGCCGCGTCCGTCGATCACCTGTTCATTGGCGAGCACCGTGTGGTCGACCGGGTCCCAGTTGACCGAGCTTTCCTTGCGATAGACGAGACCCGCTGCGTAAAGATCGAGGAACAGCGCCTGTTCCTGCCCGTAATAATCGGGCTCGCAGGTGGCCAGTTCGCGCGACCAGTCGAGCGCGAAGCCAAGTCCCTTCAACTGGTCGCGCATCGTCGCGATGTTGGCGCGGGTCCAGCTTCCGGGATGCACCTTCTTTTCAAACGCCGCATTTTCGGCGGGCATGCCGAAGGCGTCCCAGCCCATCGGGTGCAGCACCTCATAGCCCTTTGCCCGCCGGTAGCGCGCGATGACGTCGCCCATGGTGTAGTTGCGAACATGCCCCATGTGGATGCGCCCCGAAGGATAGGGAAACATCTCAAGCACATAGGTGCGGGGCTTTGCCGAACTGTCGTCGGCCACGAAGGTGCGGCTTTCTTCCCACACGCGCTGCCAGCGGGTGTCGGAAGCCTTTGGATTGAAACGGGCGTTCAAGGGACTGTTCTTGGCTGGTGGATTGTCAGAGGGCGGCGCGCCGCAGGTCGCGGGCCTTGGCGAGGATCGCTTCCTCCAGCCGCTGGACGGTACCGGCGCGCAGTTCCGCGTCAAGCCACTGGCCGTTCGAATAGACCTGCCGCGAGGCGGCGACGCGCAGCGCATCGGCGCGCAGATCCTTGTCGAGGATCGAGACGGTGACCTTCACCCGCTCCGTCGGAGCGGCGGGATTGGCGTACCAGTCGCTGATGATGACGCCGCTGTTCGCATCCGCCTGGGCTAGCGGCATAAACGAGATGGTGTCGAGCGCGGCCCGCCATAGATAGGCGTTGACACCGATGGTCGTTACCCGCGACGCGGCGATATCGGCCTTCGGACGTTCCTTGCCGCCACCGCAGGACGCGAGCGCCACCGCCATTGCCAGGCCGACCGAGATTCTTGTTAGCGACATGAATGGACCTTCCGAACGGGCCTGAAGCCCCTTACCACCCTTTGAAACCGCGCCGTTATAGGAGCCGCCGCGCGAAGCGCAAAGGATAAGGTGATCTGTTCCGGCGGCCCATGTCCGCGCAGCGGCGCGCGGCTGTGTGTGATTCCCGCAACAAGCGTTGAATCTCTTGGACAAGGGGTGGTGATTCGGTCTTTTCGCGTGATATTGGACCAAGTCTTGGGATGGGAGTGTTGGATTCGTGCGTTTTCAGACGCCTTTGAGGATATTGGTGACGGCAGGCGCGCTTGTTGCGACGCTTCCGCTTGCCCTGTCCGCGGCTGACGCGCAGCCTAGGCCGAAGAAGAAGCCGCCCGTCACCCTGTCTACCGCTGCGCCGGGGACGCTGGGCTTCACGCCTTCGGTCGCTGACCCCAAGCTCGCCGCCACGCTTTCACGCGGGACGGGCGAGGAAAAGATGTTCCGTTTCACGCCTGCCGGATCGCCGGGATCGAAAAAGTCGGTCACGGTTGCGTTGCGTTCGCGCGGCGTCTCCAAGGCCGAGGCCGCCAAGACGATGGTGGCAGGAACGGAAGCTATCGCGCCATCCGCCTATAATCTGGGCGTGAGCATCGGCTGGAGTCGTTTCGCTCTGTCAGGCGGGATCGCCAAGGTGGACGCCGGGCTTGCGCCGTTCGGGCGGGAATCGGTCGATGTCGGCGTGTCCTATCTGGGCCGCAACTGGAGCGGCACCCTGCAGCTTGGCGCGGATCATGAGAATGACGAGGCCGCGCCGGCGATCGGTCGCGAGCGCAGCTATTCCGTCGATCTGGGCGGCGCTTATTCGGTGTCGCGCAACCTCTCGCTTTCAGGCGGCGTCCGTCTGAAGCGCGACGAGGCGGAGGGCCTGACCTTCGACGGCCGCCGCGATTCGCAGGCGGTTTACGTCGGGACCAGCTTCAGCTTCTGATCCATTCGCTGCCAGCGCAGTTCCCTGCGATTTTCACTTCAGCCAGTCGTCGATAGCGGCATAGCCATAAGCGCCCAGCCGCTTCAGGCTGCGCCACTTGCTTGACGTCATGCCGCCAAGCGCGACGACCGGCATCCGGGCGCTGCGGGCGAGCAGGCCGAAGCGGATGCGCCCGAGTGGCCCTGCGTCGGGGTGGGACCGGGTGGCGAAAACGGGCGAAAGGAAGACGAGATCGGCCTTTGCGCGGATCGCCGCGCCAAGCTCCGCCGGGTCGTGAACGGCCATGCCGTGAATGAGAGAGCGATTGCGCCGCCGCTCCGGGCCGTGCCACCCATCGGCCTTCCAGCGCCTTGCCAGCCGTTCGGGGCCGCCGAGCAGAAGCACCAGCCGATTGCGTCGGGCGATTTTTCGCGCCGCCTCGAACAGCGCCCGCCGGTCGGCTGCGGCAAGGCTGTAGTTGCGCAGCACCACTCCGGCCTTTCCCTTCGGCAGACGGCGAATGGCGCGAAGGAGATCGTCACCCATGCGCTCATCGGTCATCAGCCATAAGCGGGGCAGAGCGGGGTGGCGGCGGCGCATGGCGGCCTTTATAGCAGCGCGCCATGGACATTGAACAACAGGCGGCGGCAAGGCTTGCCGAAGTGCAGGCCCTGATCGCCCGCGCGGCGAAGACGGCGGACCGCGACCCGGCGGACGTAAAGCTCATCGCAATATCCAAGACGCACCCGGCGGACGCGATCCTCCCGCTGATCCACGCCGGTCAGCGTGTGTTCGGCGAGAACCGCGTGCAGGAGGCGCAGGCGAAATGGCCTGAGCTGAAGGCCGTCTATGCCGATGTTGAATTGCATCTGGTCGGGCAGCTTCAATCCAACAAGGCGGTAGACGCAGTCGAGCTGTTCGACGCCATCCATTCGGTCGACCGGCCGTCGCTGGTGGCGGCGCTCGCCCTGGCGATGGAAAAGACCGGCAGGCGTCCGGACTGCTTCATCCAGGCCAATATCGGCGACGAACTGCAAAAGGGCGGCTGCGCGGTGAAAGACCTGCCCGCGCTTCTGGCGGAGGCGAACGCGGCCGCCCTGCCTGTGGTGGGGCTGATGGCCGTCCCCCCGGCGGAGATAGAGCCAGCGCCGTTTTTTGCGCTGCTCGCCAAGCTTGCCCGCGAACACGGGCTCGATCAGCTGTCGATGGGCATGTCCGGCGATTTCGAGACAGCCGTCTGGCTTGGCGCCACCCATGTGCGGATCGGATCGGCGCTGTTCGGCGAGCGACAGCGATAGGCTGCGTTTCAGCGCCGGGGCTATAGAATATGCCCGGTCCGATCGCGCTTGGTGGCTAGGTAATGCGCGTTGTGCGGATTGGAGGGGAGGGCAAGCGACACCCGCTCCGCCACCTTGATACCGGCTGCCTGCAGCCCCTCCACCTTTTCCGGATTGTTTGAAAGCAGGCGCACGGTGTCGATGTTGAGCAGGTTCAGCATGCGCGCGGCGATGCGGAAATCGCGCTCGTCGATGGCAAAACCCAGCCGCAGATTGGCGTCGACCGTATCGAACCCCTGATCCTGAAGTGCATAGGCGCGCAGCTTGTTCAAAAGCCCGATACCGCGCCCTTCCTGACGGAGATAGAGCAGGATGCCGCCGCCCGCTGCCGCCATCGCGTCGAGCGCTGCATGAAGCTGCGGCCCGCAATCGCATTTGAGCGAGCCGAGCACGTCGCCGGTGAGGCATTCCGAATGCAGGCGCACAAGCGGCGTTGTGTCATGGGCAGGCGCGCCGCCCACCAGCAGCGCCAGATGCTCCCCCTGCTCCGGCACACCGCGAAAGGCGACCAGCATGCTCTTGTCGGACTGGGCGATCGGCAGATGCGCGCGCGAGACGATGCGCAGCCGGTCAGGCGCAACATAGGAGGCGACATCGCCGGGCGTCACATGCGGCGCTTCCCTGTCGTCCTTCACCGCCTCGCGGATGAACAGCGCGGGCAGCAGCCCCGCAAGCTTGGCAAGCTGGATCGCTGCATCCGCCGCATCGGCTGCGCCCACGTCGCGGGCGGCAAACGGCCCCTTCAACGGCCGGGTGAGGTCGAACACAGGATCGGCGAGCGCGACCGCGGCCGCCAGATCGAGCCATGGCACGCGCCCGATCCGCACCGGCCCCGACGCCGCCGCAAGCTGGTTCACCAGCTTGAGCGTGGCCGCGCGGGATGCGGTGATCAGGACATCAGCCGGAGCGGCGGCATCCAGCGCCGCAAGAGTATCGTCCTCGGCAAGCTCCACGGCCAGCACCGTGACCGCCGCTTTCCCGTCCCGGATCACCACCGGCTGGCCCCGCCGCAAGGCGTCGATCGCCCGGCTGACCTGCCGGCCGCTCCGCTCCGCGGGGCTCGCCATCAGAAGGCGAACTCGGTGATGAGAGGGATGTGGTCCGATGGCTTCTGCCAGCTTCGCGACGCGCGGTGGACACGGTGCGACTTGGCGGCGCTCGCGATCTGCGGGCTGGCCCAGACGTGATCCAGCCGACGCCCGCGATCCGACGCCTGCCAGTCGCGCGCGCGATAGCTCCACCAGGTGAAAAGCTTTTCGGGGGCGGGAACGAACTGGCGACCAAGATCGATCCAGTCGTGGCTCTGGCGCAGCGCGGTCAGCAGGTCGACTTCCACCGGGGTGTGGCTGACAACATCGAGCAGCGCCTTGTGATTCCAGACGTCGCATTCCAGCGGCGCGATGTTGAAGTCGCCGAGAAGGACGGTCGGCTGGCGGAGCTTTTCCGACCAGCGCGTCATCCGCTCCAGAAACGCCAGCTTCTGCCGGAACTTGGGGTTGGCCTCGAGGTCGGGCGTCTCGCCCCCGGCGGGGATGTAGACGTTCTCGATCCGGATTCCGCAATCGAGCAGCGCGCCGACATGCCGCGCCTCGCCATTGTCCTGCCAGTCATGGGCGTGATCCTCGCGAATCGGCACCTTGCTCAGGATCGCCACGCCATGATGCATGGGCTGGCCATGGATGACGTGGAAATTATAGCCGAGCTGCCGGAAGAGGCCCGCCGGGAAGTCATTGTTTATGACCTTGGTTTCCTGAAGGCAGAGGACGTCGGGCTGCTCTTCGCGCAGGAAGCGCTCGACAAGCTCAAGCCGGAAGCGGACGGAGTTGATGTTCCAGGAGGCGATTTTCAGTTTCTTGGGCGTTGTAGACATGGGGGCGATGTAGCGCCTTATCGGCGCGGGTCAAATAGCAGGGCCCGAAAACCATATGGGCGGGACGCAGCTGTCCTGCCCGTACGGAGCGCGCCCGGCCTGCGCTTGTTCAGGCGCGCGCGTTCACCAGCCAGGCCTTGGCCCCCATGCGAACGCCGTCACCGTCGCTGTGGCGCTCGAACAGTTCGACCAGGCTCCCGAGAATGGCTGCGTGTGCTTCCGCGCTGCTCGAGCCGATGAGGTCGCCGATCTGCATTCCGTCGAGCACGAATTGCGCGGCGCTTGCCGGATCGCTGCCGGGGCCGCCGACGCGCAGATTCCCGCTCCAGGTGTCGAACGCGATGCCGGTGAAGCCCGCGCTTTGGAGAAGGTCGGTCACATAATCCTGCTCGCCGAGCGCGAACGGTCCGGGCGCGCGCGGTTCCGGGGCCGGCAGGTCGATATGCGCGCCGATGATGGACATGACGCTGCGCTGCCAGGGATTTTCGGCGATGGGCGCCCATGTCGCGATGTCGAGCCGCCCGCCATCGCGCAGCATCCTGCGCAGATTGGCGAAAGCGGGATAGGGCTGGGGGAAGAACATCAGGCCGAAGCGCGAGAACAGCCGGTCGAACGGCGCTTCCACCGGCATTGCCGTTGCGGCGTCGCCCTGCTCGAAGCGGATTTGGGCAAGCCCGGCGCGCTGCGCCCGATCGCTGGCCGCGGCCACGAGGTCGGGCGATATGTCAAGGCCAAGCGCGAGGCCGCTGTCCCCCACTGCTGCGGCGATCTGCCTCGTCGTCCAGCCTCCGCCGCAGCCGACGTCGACCACCCGCTCGCCGGGGGCATAGCCGGCCTGGGCAAGAAGCGCCTGTCCGAGCGGCTCGATCATGCTCTCGAACCGGTCGAGTTGGGCCAGCCAGCGGGCGCCCGCGTCGCCTGCCCAATCGTGCGCGGCCAGCCCGCCCTTATCCCTGCCGGCTTCGGTCATCGAAATCCCTCCCATTGGCGTTGCAGACGGAATCAGCGCCCGATCGCCGCTCTTGTAAAGTCTGGCGCGCAGCGCTCGGCCGCTTGTCCTGCCCGACGCTGACTGGGTATAACCACTGGCATCAAGCCCGAGCGACGCTGAACGATTCGGCTCCAATCCCGACTGTTACCGAGAAGGATAGCTCCATGACGAGACAAGTGAATATCGGAATCGGCGAAGAGGATCGGGTTGCGATCTCCGAAGGGCTCAGCCGCCTGCTGGCGGACACCTACACGCTCTATCTCACCTCGCACAATTTCCATTGGAACGTGACGGGGCCGATGTTCAACAGCCTGCACCTGATGTTCATGACCCAATATACCGAGCTTTGGAACGCGGTCGATCCGATCGCCGAGCGCATCCGCTCGCTGGGGCAGCCCGCGCCCGGCTCCTATGCGCAGTTTGCCAAGCTCAGTTCGCTGCCCGATGTCCCCGAAGTTCCGCCCAAGGCGCTTGAGATGGTGGACGTCCTCGCAAAGGGGCATGAGGCGACGGCGCGCACGGCGCGCGCGCTGTTCCCGCTTGTCGAGAAGGCGAATGACGAGCCTTCGGCCGATCTGCTGACGCAACGCATCGGCGTGCATGAGCAAGCCGCCTGGATGCTGCGCGCCCTGCTCGAAGAATAGAGCGGGGCCGCTGTCGAGATGAATGTGTGCCACGGCGGCCCGGAGAGTTCAGCTTCAGGTCAGATGATCCGGTTCAGCACTGGTTCCCCGGCATGAAAGCGGTCCACATTTTCCCGCACGCGCTTCCGGATCTCATCCAGCGCGCCGAAGGAAACGCCGGCATGATGGGGGCTTAGCACGACATTCGGCACATCGGCCCAGCGCGCTACGGGCGCAGGTTCTTTCTCGAACACGTCAAGCGCGGCCCAGCCCAGCCGCCCGTTGCGGAGGGCATCGATCAGCGCGTCCTCGTCCACCACCGATCCGCGTGAAACATTGATGATCAAGCCGTCTGCTCCGACCGCTTCGATCACATTGCGGTCGACCAGCTTTTCGGTCTCCGGCGCGCCCGGGCAGGAGATGAAGAGCAAGCTCGACGCCTTTGCCAGCGCGAGCAGGCTATCCGCACGCGGCAGCGACTCGTCGGGCTTCGGCCTTGGACCCCACCAAGCGGTTTCAACCCCGAAACCTGCGAGCCGCCGGGCGATAGAGCGGCCGATATGGCCGAGCCCCAGGATTCCAGCCTTTTCCTCGGAGATGGTGCTTACGAGCGGGTAACGGCCAACATTGTCCCACTGGCCGGTGCGGACCCAATTATCGCCGTTGATGATATGTCGCCGCGCCGCCAGCGCGAGCGCCAGCGCGTGGTCTGCAACCACGCCGCTGTTCGCTTCTCCGACATTGGCCAATTGGATGCCGCGTTCGATCAACAATGCCGGATCGACGCCGTCATAGCCGGCGCTCATAACCTGAACCAGGCCGAGATTCGGTAATGCGTCGATCAGATCGCTTCGCAGGGGAACGCTGCCAAAGGCGACAAGTACGCGCACATCGGCTGCGTCCTGCCGCAACATTGCAATCGGATCGCTCGCTTCCCATTGGCGCAGCATGCGGTAACCGCCCAGCGCGCCGTTCAGGACCTCACAGACCATCGCATCGCTCGTCACCACTGCCGGGGCCGTGCTGTTCTGCGCGCTGCGCGTCATTATTCGCCTCGTGTTCACCTGTCGCGCGCCCGGATAGCACATTGCCGCTTTCCTGAACCAGAGGGACGGCGAATTCCAATCGCACGATCAACTCTTCGACTTGACGATACGCCTGTGTCGCGAGGCTCAGAATCGGATTTTTTTGGCAGTGGGATGTGCATAACACCGCCTGTTGCGATCTTGCCGTACAAGCAGCAGACCCCTTATGTATGTCCAGTCGTAGCTGCATCTCCGCACAGCGCAAGATGACGGTGAACAGGAGTTTTGGTGAACGATTGGCTTTTCAGTGGACTGGAGGACGACATTCGTCCGCGCATGTTCGCGGCGGCTGACGAAGGTTTGAGCTTCGCATTGGCGACAATCGTTGCAGCTGATGGCGGACCCCGCCCGGTCGGTGCCCAGATGGTCGTGACCGAAACGGATAGCTGGGGATTTCTTTCCGGAGGCTGTATTGAATCCGACGTCGCACGGAACGGGCGGGAGGTCATCCGCGACGGGCGCGTGCGAACATTGATCTACGGCAAGGGCAGTCCCTTCATCGATATACGCTTGCCATGCGGTGGGCGCATCGAGGTCGCGATTGAACGTGTGGAGCCCGGTGATCCGGCACTGGAGGAACTGCGGCGGTGCACCGCCGGACGCCGGTCTGCAATATGGGTGAGCGACGGAACGAACAGACGGTGTGAAGCGCGCGAGGATTCGGCTCCCTTCGCCGACGGGACAATTTCGCGGCGGTACGACCCTGAACAACGACTGGTGGTGGTCGGGACCGATCCGTTCGCGATGGCGATTGCGGGGCTCGGGAAGACCATCGGCTGGCAAACGATCCTGCTTAGCCCGTTCGGCCCGTCGACCGGACATCCCTGGGGCATAAGCCACGACCGGCGCCCCCTGCGGGAGTCAATGAAGGACCTTGGGCTTGATCGATGGACAGCCGTCGCCGTGGCGACCCACGATCTGGAAATCGATCAGGAGGCGCTGGCGCCCGCTCTCCACTCACGCGCCGGCTACGTCGGTGTGCTGGGCTCGCGCCGCAAGCTCGACCAGCGCCGTGCCGGCCTCAGGGATGCAGGGGTCGGCGAGGCGGACATCGACCGTCTCCATGCGCCCATTGGACTCACCATCGACGCGCATTCGCCGTGGGAAGTCGCCGTGTCGGTTATCGCAGAGATCATCGAGAGCGGACGCCAATCCATGCCCGCGCAGGCGCGCGAAATGACGCAAGGAGCTCATGTCGCAGCCTGACGCCCACGCTCGTTGTCATGGCATCGTGCTGGCCGCAGGGGCCGCCACACGCTTTGACGGTGTAAAGCTGCTCGCTGATTTCCGGGGCCAGCCGCTCATCACCTGGCCGGTCAGGACCGCCCTCGATTCGCCGGTCGATGGCGTAACCGTCGTCCTGGGGTCGCACGCCGACGAGGTCGAAGCGGTTCTCAAGCCTTTTCAGACGCCGCGCCTAAACATTGTCAGATGCGCGCGTTGGAGCGACGGCCTTTCGGCATCGCTGAAATGCGGCCTTGCCGCCCTGCCGCGGGACTGCCGGGCTGCGCTGATATTTCTCGGAGACATGCCAAATCTGGACGCCCGACTGGCGGGCCGGGTGCTGGCTGAAGTACTCGACGGAGCCCCTGCCGCGATACCGGAGTTCGGCCGGATGCCAGGCCATCCGGTAGCGGTGTCGAGCGGTTTATTCGAGCAGCTTGGGATGTTGGATGGGGATCGAGGCGCTCGTTCGGTTCTCGAGAATCTGGATGGTGTCGTCAGAGTGGAAACGGACAAGCCGGGCTGCATTCAAGACGTAGATACGAAGAAGGATCTCGATGGCCTTGCCTGAAGCCGATCCGTACCAATGCCCTGCCCGATCCGTCGGAGCAGGCGGCTGGCTAGCCATTCCTCCGAACTGAGGATTTTGACATCCAAAGGCATATGCCAAACTGGCACCTTTTCCTCGGAAGAACAGCTGTTTTCATTTTTGATGCCTAGCAACCAGCGGCGGCGAGAACTATCAGCGTCCTATGCCTTACATCGTCGCGGGATGCTCAAGGGGCAGATTCGCCGAGATTGACCAGCGCGCCGCATGCGATCTCGTCGTCGCGACCGCACGAATGGGGATGCAGGCCCTCCTTAACAGCAAACGGCATCCAGACTATCTTAGGCACCTTGCGACATTAATGGTGATGGCTTTAGGTCTCGATTCGAAGGAGGCCGCCGAAATTTGTGCGCGCCCATTGCCGCCATTGCACTTGGACGATGCGAATGAAAATTCCGCCGCATAGCATCGACAGATGCCCCACCAGCATTCCTGCCATCATCACGAGCCATTCGCCTAGCAAATGGCGGGAACTCGCAACCCGGAGGTCGATCAGGCTTGCGGCCAGCATTCCTGTCAGCACGAGACCAGTGCCAACCTGCAACCGGAAAATGCTCTTCGCCGACCGATCGGCTTTGCAGGCTCGTCCGATGTCACGGCACAGGCCCACCGCGACAGCCGCGCCGACGCCCATGTACATGCCCGGCATCAATGCGACATGCCGCTCGAA
This sequence comes from Tardibacter chloracetimidivorans, assembly GCF_001890385.1. Classification (NCBI taxonomy): domain Bacteria; kingdom Pseudomonadati; phylum Pseudomonadota; class Alphaproteobacteria; order Sphingomonadales; family Sphingomonadaceae; genus Tardibacter; species Tardibacter chloracetimidivorans. The sequence continues at coordinate 2,518,147 of NZ_CP018221.1, forward strand.
TTCCATGAGCGGCCCATCGGCGTCCGAACAGAAACCTCCGGCAAGATAGCGCATTTGACGGAAGTCCACGATCATACCGGCAGTCATGCCAAGCGTACAGAGGATGAAAGGTGAAAACCAGAAGCCCAGTTTCCCAGTCCCTCGAAGACACGCGCGGCAATGAAGCGCCAATGAAGCCCCAATCCTTTTCGTCATAGACCAGAGGCAGCACGGCGGATCGAGGATGGAAAGCCTCCACACACCGACCTCTTGTGAATTGCGCATAAAAATCGTATGCGGCGTTCTCAGCCGACGGCGTTGGCAGGGTGACCCTTGGCGAGCTTGGTGAGTGTATCGGTCAGCCAGGCGTGCGGGTTGATGCCGGGTAGCTTGCAGTTTTCGATGAGCGTGGCGATCACAGCCTAGTTGTCGCCGCCTTCGTCGGAGCCCGCGAACAGGACGTTCTTGCGGTTAAGCGCGACGCCTGAGTCATTGTACTGCTCCTTTTCAAATGGCGGAAAACAGGGATTCCTGGTTTCAGTCGTGAGCGCGACACGGCCCCTTTTCGCGAGATCGCAGCGCGGATTTCGGGCTTTTCGGCGTTTCGAGGTCAACGGCGCGGATTTGATGAGGTGCTCCGGGCATGATCTGCTCGGTCGGAAGCAACCCAGCTTCGACGGCACGCCGAATTTTGTGGCTGGTAACGCCCAACTTCGTAGCGGCCACCAACATGGTGAGCCATGCGCCGCCGATGTACCGGCCAATTTATAGCCCTCGATTTTGTGGATACGGCGCAGCGAGCTGACGCGGTGGCCAGTCCAGTTCTTGCCTTGGCCAGTACGCATGCCCATGCGGTTGTCGGCCCGACGTATCAGCGCGCCTCAATGGATCTTACGTCGATAGCGTGCGTCAGCGCATTCCGGTCCATAGCCATCGCGTGCTCTGATACCAGACGCACTGAACGCAGCCAGCTTCGGAAAAGAAAGGCGGGCAACAGCGGCCAGCCTCTCCTTTTACAGTTTTTAAAACCATGAGTGTTTGTGGAAGCTGTCACGCTAGTGGATGAACGGCCTCGGGCGCTCTTGCGGCCCGCTCAGTATCGAAAGCTAATCTTGACGCCATAGGTTGCCGGCCGTCCGGCCGTGCGTGCTACGGCGTCGATGACGTGGGACGTGTTGACGACGTAGAATTCGTTGAAGACGTTCCGCCCCCAGATCTGAGCTGTCCAGTGGCCATCCGCGCTCTCGATCCCGGCGCGCAAGTCCACGAGCGTGTACGAAGGGACCGCATAGTCGGCATCGCCTCCAAACGCCCCCAACGTGCTTGTCCGATAGTTGACGTTCACACCAGCAAACGCACCGAGGTTACCGGAGACGGGAAAGCGGTATTCAACATCACCCATGAGCTGCCATTTGGGCGTGTAGGGGAAGGCATCGCCCGCAACGTCGATCGGGAAGCCGTTGGGGTCGCGGACCGTGCCGCGTTTGACCTTCGTATCCACATAGGTCGCGCTTGTGTTCAGTACGAGGCCCTCGATGGGGCGCAACTCGACATTGAGCTCGGCGCCGTTGACACGCGATTTGGGGATCGAGACCAGCGCGGGAAGGAATCCGAGTGGCGGCACCGTGGCATAGCCTGCAAGCTGCTTGTCGGTGTAGTCGTAGCGGAAGATCGCTCCAGCCAAACGGACCAGATTGTCCGACGTCGACGCTTTCACGCCGAGTTCATAGGCCAGAACCGACTCCTGCTTCGCCGGCTCGTATTGCGTGTCGAGAACAACAGGAAGCGATGTGAACGCCCCAGCCTTGTAGCCTTTCGTCACGTTCGCATAGAGGTGGAGATTTGATCTGGGTTTCCAGCTCGTATTGACCCGCCAGGAGAGATTGTCCTCATGCAAGGTCTTGCGGGCGGTGCCGAGGAATGCAAGGTCGCTCGCCCGATAAACGGCGCCGCCCCCCGGTGGGGTATTCCCTCCCAACGCGAGATTGAAGGCGGCCGCAATCCGGCCATCGCCCGGATCGGCAAGATAGCCTTCCGCATCATTCTTGCGGTCGGTGTAGCGGATGGAACCCGACACCGACCAAGTGGCAGTCAGATCATAGTCAAGACTACCAAAGGCTGCGATCGTTTCGATCTTCTGGTTGTTGACGGCATTGTTGGCCGGCAGGAAGGTCGAGACGGGAGGAGAGAGGAAGAAGTTAGCCCACACGCCAGTGGGTAGCCCCGCGTTCGATGAAAGCTCTTGAGAACCGAACATGGTTTCCTTGGCATCATCATGGCTGTAGACGCCGCCGAGCATCCACTTCAGATCGCCGCCAGACAGTTCGCCTGCGATGCGCAATTCCTGGGAAAAGCTTTCGATCGTAGAGGCGGTTCGGATCCCGACAAGGCCGACGGTAGTTCCATCGACATCGACCAGGGCGTCATAGTCGAGATCCGAATAGGCGGTGATTGATGTGAGCGTGACGGCATCGGAAAGATCGATGTCTCCGCGCAGGGACAGCTGATAGAATTCCGTGTCGTTACGATAATCGTCGCCCGCGTTCCAGTCTGCGATCCGGCTCTTGTCGGGAGCGCGGAGATTGCCTCTCGCTATGACGAGATCTCTGGTCGGCGCATCCAGCGGCGACCCGGGAGAGCTTGCATCATATCTGAGGAACTGGGCGGCCATGGTGTCGCTCTTGTCGATGAACCCGTTGGCATTGAGTTCGAAGCGGACGCTGTCGCTCGGGGTCCAGTCGAGCAGGATGCGGGCGGTCGTGAAATTGCGGTCGCCGAGTTCATCCCCGGGCCGGGTCGCGCTCTTCTGCCAGGCGCCGCCTTGCTCAGTGCGGGCAGCCACGCGAACTCTCAGTGTGTCGGAAATCGGGCCGCTGATAAAGCCTTCCAGATTAAACTGGTTGAAGCGTGCGTATTCCGCACTGCCGCCAAAGCCGAGTTCGCCGGTGGGCTTGGCCGCGATGTAGTTGATCGCGCCGCCCGTCGAGTTCTGGCCGAACAGCGTGCCCTGCGGACCCTTCAAAACTTCGACACGCTCGAGATCCAGCGATGCGCCGGACGTCATGACGAGAAATGGCAAGGGGACCTGATCGACGTAGACCGAGACCGTCGGCGAGTTCGATGTCGATGGATCGTAAAACGAAATGCCGCGGATACCCAGCACCGGCGGCCCATAGCTGCTGGCCTGGAAGGTGAAGCCGGGAACGATCTTGACCAGGTCGGCTGTCGACGCGACGCCGACCCTGGCCAGTTGTTCGCCGCTCGCGGCCGTTATCGAAAGCGGGGTTTCGCTGAGACGCTCGCTGCGTTTTTGCGCGGTGACCACAATCTCACCGGTGCCCGCCGTATCTGCGTCGGAAACCTGGGCCTGGACGACCGTCGGCGCCAGAATGCCAAAAAGTGCTGCGCCAGCGAGAAGATGCCTGCGGTTGCTCATAAATCCCCCTCATTCCTGATTGATGCCTGCCTTTCCGCAGACTGAATCGTGTCAATATATGATTTATTACATCAGTGCAAGAGATAGTAGGGGTTTGAGTAGCAACGGAACAGAAAACCTACATAAGGGGCTTCACGCATCGTCGATGCCTGTGGCATCAGGATCGCGTAGCGGCCGCAGCTCGCCGCGCGCCACGATATCGGGAATGGTGAAGGCGTAGCGCCCGAGCATGTTGATGTGCCTGGAACCAAGCGGCGAGAGGCGGGCGACGTCCTCGTCGAGGATCACATGGCCCTCAGCGCGTAGCTGGTTGACCGCCGCGTCGATGTAGATCGTGTTCCAGAGCACGACCAGGTTGACGACGAGCCCGAGCGCGCCGAGCTGATCCTCCTGCCCTTCGCGGTAGCGCTGGCGAAGTTCACCGCGCTTGCCGTGGAATATGGTGCGGGCAAGCAGATGGCGGCTCTCTCCGCGATTGAGCTGGACCAGTATCCGGCGCCGGTAGGTTTCGTCGTCGATGAACCGCAGCATGTAGAGTGACTTGATGAGGCGGCCGAGCTCCTGAAGGGCACGCGCCAGCCTGGTGGGGCGATCATTGGTCTGAAGGACGCGGGTGAGATCGGTCGCGCGTACGACGCCGAGTTTGAGCGATCCAGCCAGACGAAGGACATCATCCCAATGCTCGACAATCAGCCTGGTGTTGATCCTATTCGCCGCGAGGTCATCCAGCACGCCATAGTGGGCCTTGCCGTCGACACGCCAGAATCTCGCGCCGCCTATGTCGGCGATGCGCGGCGAGAACTGGAGCCCGAGCAGGTGAAAAATGCCGAAGATCGTGTCGGTGTAGCCGGCTGTGTCGGTCATGATCTCGCCTGGCCGCAATTCGGTTTCCTGGTCGAGCACGACGGCAAGCAGATAGAGGCTGTCGCGCAACGTGCCGGGCACCGTCAGAGCATTCAGCCCGGAAAAGCGATCAGAAACCAGATTGTACCAGGTGACGCCGCGTTCGCGCCCGAAATAGCGCGGGTTTGGGCCGGCGTGGATAGTGCGGACCGGCACGGTGAAACGCAGTCCATCGGCAGAGGCGACCTCGCCGCCGCCCCAGGCGTGGGCCAGTGGTATCCTGTTATGGGCCGCGACCAGCAGCGCGTTGGCTGTGGTCAGCGTCTCGGCGCGGATGAAGTTCTGCTTCACCCAGCTCAACCGTGACCGGCGCAGCGCGGACACCTCGGGACGGACAAGTGGTTCGAATCCGGTATTGGTGGCCTCCGCGACAAGCACCGCGCAGATCGTCGTCGCTATATCCTCGGCGCGTGCATTGCCTTCGCTGGCATGCGTGAACGCCGCCGCGAAACCGGTTCGCGCGTGCATCTCCAGGATCAGCTCGGGAAGATCCAGCTGCGGCAACCGCGCGTCGATCGCCCTATGGAGATCGGTGAGGCTGAGTGGCTCGTCGATCCTGTCGAGCGGTGCGATCGACAGGTCGGCACCGCTCGCCGTTTTCGTGATGGTCACGGCATCGTTGTCCGGTACGCGCGCGGCTGTCTCGCGGTAGGCGAGATCGAGCCGCGCGGACAGCCTGGCGATCTCCTCGTCGCCAGCGACCGCCACGCCGACCGTGCGGCATACCGTCGGTCGCGCCGCTTCCCAGGCGGCTCCTGTCAGCAGGCCTTTGCGCGGGTCCGCGTAACGAAGCGAGCGAACAGGAAAGACGTCGCGACGGCGAATGGCGCGGCGTAGCCGGTCGAGCGTACAAAGCCGGTACCCGGTCAGATCGAATGTACCGTCATCACTCTTTAGCTGGCGCCCCCACGCCTTGGGGACGAACGATGTTGGTGCCGGTCCACGGCGCTTCTCGCCCCTGTGAACCCTCCGCAGGTGGTCGACCGCGTCCAGCAGGGGCTGTCCTGCGGGCGCGGCTGCAAGATCGAGCGCTGCCAGCATCTTCGGCAGATAGCGCATCGTGCCGGCCTGTTGGCGCAACTCGACAAAATAGCTCTCGTCGTTCGGTCGCGCGAGAAGGTTCACCTGTGCGACGGCGTCGGTCAGCGCTGCCCGGTCGACCAGCGCGAACACGGCCGCGCGTACCTGTGCATCGCTGATGTTGTCATCGAGCAGCACGGCGCCGGCATCGCGAAGCCGGAGCGATGCGGTATCGAGATCACGTAGCGAGCGCATCCGGGCATCCCTGGCTTTGATGCGCGCGTTGGAAAACATTCTGGTCGACACGACGTCGAACAGGTCGATGACATCGTCGCTGGCCGTCGCTTCGAGGGTGCGGATGAACGCGACGAGGGTGGCTGCGCGCCGGTCGTCGGGGAGGCGGGCCACGGCCTGCGCCCGCGCAGCACCGGCAAATCGCGCCAATGCGACCGCCTTGCCGGGTGGCACTCGGTCAAGTTCGGGCAAGCCCGCTGTGAACGTGCGGATTTCGGTAAGGCGATCAACGGCGCGGCTGATCTCGGGGCCGCTTTGCAAGTATGGACCGTCACGCAGTCGATCGAGCGGGCTTTGCCGCCCGTCGTCAATAACAGCGACCAGTGTGTCGAGCCGTGCGCGTTGCTCCGACGTCAGCCTGTCGATGAGTCGGCGATGAACGTGCGTGGCGACCCGTGTGCGGACTCGTGCGATATCGCGCTCGAGGACGGACAGCCCTGGCAACAGCACCTTGGATTCAATCAGCCACGTCGCCGCTGCATCGAAGAGCGCCGATGGCCGATCGGTGCCCGTCCAGCACAGCGCGTACAGAAAACGATGCAATCGGAACGCGATGCGTGGATCGGAGAAAACCTGGTAGCCATAATGATCGCGGATGCGCGGGCCGTGCCGCCATCGTCCCTTGGTCGCGCAATATTGCGCCATCAGTTCGCACGGCTCGTTGATCGCCAGCTGGCTGCCTGCGAACCGGATGACCGCCGCCGGTGTCTGTGCAGGATCTTCGAGAAAGGTGCCGAGCAACCGCAAAGAGCCAAGCTGTACCGCAACACCCAGCCTGTTGTGATCGCCGCGGTGCGCGCCGATGAACGTTCGGTCTGCATCATCGAGATGAAAATGGCGCGCCAACTGGTCCGATGTAGGATCGCCGACGAAGCGACCATAGCGGAGCGCCTGCTCGTCCGAGAGAAAGCTGACGGGCACCGCTCGGCCTATGCTGCTATTCTAGGCCGAACCCCGCGCTTGCCCAGCAATTCGCTGGCCCGCTCTCGCGGCTGACCTTTCGCATCGACGTAGGCATAAAGCGTCGACACTGACACGCCGAGTTGGACCGCAACATCGCGTGCGGCATTGTCGCGATCCGCCATCAGCGCCATCGCAGCCTTAAGCTTCTGCTTCGTCATGACCCGCGGCCGACCGCCTGCACGGCCCCGCGCCCTGGCCGCCGCCAGCCCCGCCATTGTGCGCTCATGGATCAGATCGCGCTCGAACTCGGCCAGGGTCGCGAAAATACCGAATACCAAACGACCCGTAACAGTTGTCGTGTCGATATCGCCGGTCAGCACCTTCAGGCCGACCCCGCGCTTCTGCAGATCGCCGACCAGCCCGACGACGTGGGGCAGCGACCGTCCGATCCGGTCGAGCTTCCAGACTACGAGGGTGTCGCCATCACGCATTATATCGAGTGCCTTGTCGAGCCCGGCCCGTTCGGTCGCACGGCCCGAGCACACGTCGTCGAATACCCGGTTACATCCGGCACGATCCAGCGCATCGCGTTGCAGATCAAGATTCTGCTCGCCCGTCGACACCCGCATGTACCCGATCAGCATCGACGCCCGCTCCCTCTTGCATCAATCTATCGAACGATGGGTTTACCGGCTATAGGTTTCTGGACGGGTAGATGTGAGATTGAGGGCCATCCAGCAGTTCGATCGTAATCGCTGGGCCGCTTCGCATCAAACCGGGGTTTGTTGTGACCGCATGGTTCAGCGTTGCATCTGGCCCTCGAGCAATGTATGCACGATAATGTCAATACAGGAAGTTTTGTGATATTTGAGTGGGACGACGACAAGGCCGCTGCCAACCTGCGCAAGCACCATGTCGCATTCGAGCTGGCTGAGCTGGTCTGGGATGATCCCGCCCATATCATCGTGTTTGATCGCTATGAAAACGACGAAGAACGCTGGCACGCGATTGGCTTGGTACGCGGCATATTGATCTTAACGGTCGTCCACACGCTCCCCACGGGTGACGATGAGAACGTGCCTATCCGCTTGACGCATACACCCACTACATCTAGTGGCTGCCTTGTGGCGCGCGCCTGACTTTTCCTGCGGCTTGGTGCCACCCAAAGCGGTTGTAAAGGGTGGGGATTGTGGACGTTCTTGACCGCGACAAGCTGCCGTTCCCGAAATCCCTCCCCGAGTTCCAGCGGCTTTTCCCGGATGATGGCGCTTGCGCGTCCTGGCTTGAAAAAGCTCGCTGGCCTGATGGATTTGCGTGCCCACGCTGTGGCGTCGTCGGCGATCCGTTTCGTTTCACCACTCGGCCTGTCATCCTGATGTGCCGCTCGTGTCGCCGTCAGACCGGCCTGATGGTCGGCACGGCCATGGAACGAAGCCACATCCCGCTCAGCGTGTGGTTCTGGGCCGCTTACCTGGTTGCGAGTCAGACGACCGGCATATCTGCCGTCCAGTTGCAGCGCCAGCTTGGCCTGACCCGGTACGAGACGGCCTTTGGCCTGCTCCATAAACTGCGCGCCGCGATGGTGCGCCCCGATCAGGATCGGATCGGCGGGCAGAGCGGTCAGCATGTCGAGGTCGATGAGACCTGGATCGGCGGGCGAACGCGCGGCGAAGGCCGGGGAACCCACCACAAAACGCTGGTGGTCGCCGCCGTCGAAGTTCGTCACCGGGAGCCTGGCACTGGCCAGGACCGCCGCCGGAACGGACGCTATGCCGGAAGGGTTCGATTGGCCATCGGTGCAGACCGCAGTGCCGGTGCCCTTGGTGGCTTTGTACAGAGCGCGGTCGAGCCGGGAACGCTGGTCATCACCGATGATTGGAGCGGCTATAGCGGGTTGCAGGGCGGCGGTTACGACCATCACGCCATCGCCCAGTGTGGCGACCCGGAGGTGTCCGAAGAGTTCCTGCCCATCGTCCATCTGGTGTTCTCAAACCTCAAAGCGTGGCTCAACGGCATCCACCACGGCGTCAGCACCAAGCATCTGCAAGCCTACCTCAACGAGTTCACTTTCCGCTTCAATCGCCGCTTCTACCCGTTCAACGCCTTCCGATCCCTCCTCGGGATCGCCAGTGATATCGAGGCGCCGACCTTTGCCGAACTCTACTCAGGCCAATGGACCCACCATACCATATCTAGTGGGTGTATGCCTTAAGCGGATAGGCACGGATGAGAACAGCATACGTATTATCAGCGCCCGAAAAGCGACAGCCGATGAAAGGAAACGTTATGAAGCACAAGATGACTGAGGCTGACATAGCGGCCCAAATTGCGCAGCTAGTGAACATGCCTGACACTGACATCGACACGGCGGATATTCCCGAGGCACCGATTGAGAATTGGGCTTTGGCAAAGCGTCCCGGTCTTTACAAGCCGCGCAAAAAACCCGTTACCCTGCGGCTCGATACCGATGTGGTGAGCTGGTTCAAGGATCACGCGCAATCGGGGGGATACCAGACCGAAATAAACCGCGTGCTGCGCCGTTATGTCCATGACAACGCGGACCGGAGATAAGCGGCTGCTTGGCTTATGTAGGTTTTCTGTTCCGTTGCTACTCAAACCCCTAGTAATAAATCATATATTGGCAGGAAACATGCTGTGCCGGGCCCCATTTGGGCCCCATCGCAGATATCGCGTCATCCGCACGCAGCGCCCGTTCCGCCGAGGCAATACGCACCCCGCCGACATCGCGGCCCAACTATTGGGCCGCGACCATGGAGTCGTCCGCCGTGGCCGGCCAGGCACGGGCATAAATGTCGCGGAGTTCGCGCTTGAGGATTTTTCCGGACGGATTCTTCGGCAGAGCATCGACCATGACGACGAGCTTCGGGGTTTTGTAGCCGGCGAGCACGGCCCGGGTGTGCGCGATCACCTGATCTGATGTCAGCGCCGCGCCGGACTTGGGAACGACGATAGCCGTTACTGCCTCAATCCATAACGGGTGAGGGACGCCAAAGACGGCAACCTCCGCAACGCCCTCAAGAGTATAGATCGCCTCCTCGACCTCGCGGGAGGCGACGTTCTCCCCACCGGTCTTGATCATGTCCTTCTTGCGATCGACGACGTAGAGGTAGCCTTCTTGGGTGATGTAACCGAGATCGCCGGAATGGAACCAACCTGCCCGGAACGCCTCGGCGGTCTTATCGGGCTGGTTGAAGTAGCCGAGCGTGGCTTGTGGCGAGCGATGAACGATCTCGCCGACAACCCCGGGGGCAACCGGACGATCCTCTTCATCCACGATCTGCGTCTCGACATTGACGGCAGGTCGCCCGGCAGAACCCGGATGGGAAAACTGCTGCTCCGGGCCGAGGATCGTGGCGACGGGCGCCATCTCGGTTTGTCCATAGAAGTTCCACAGATCCACCCCGGGCAAACGCACGCCGAGTTCCTCGAGCACCGCGACCGGCATGGGCGACGCGCCATAATAGCCCTTGCGGAGGCTGGAAATATCCACTGACCCGAAATCGGGAGACCGCAGCAGCCCGATCCAGACGGTCGGCGGCGCGAAATATCTGGTTACCCTATACTCGGCGATGGCCGCCAGCACCGCAGTGGGATCGGGTGAGGGCAGGATCACCGAAGTCGCGCCCAAATAGACGTCGACGTTCAGGAAACAGTCGAGCTGTGCGCAATGGTAGAAGGGCAGCGTGTGAAGATCGACATCGTCCCCGGTCATATTCCCGTCGATCGCACATGATACATATTGCCAAAGGAGCGCCCGGCTCGTGAGAAGCGCGCCCTTCGGCCGGCTCTCGGTGCCGGATGTGAACATCATCCGCACCGGGTCGTCATCGGCTATGGCCACATGGGGCGGTGCTCCCCCGTAATCGAGCCACGCCTGGACATCGGACCAGCCGCCGGCGATCGGTCGGCCGGTCAGGTTGATGGCGTGGCGGAGACGGACAGTGCGGTCGGCCGACCTGGCAAGGGCATCCTCGGCCACCGGCACCAGCGCGTCTTCGACGACGAAGGCGCTCGATCCCGAATGGTCGAGGATGAAGGCGATCTCATCGGCACCGAGCATGAAATTGACCGGAACCAGCACTACCCCGACGCGGGCAGTAGCGAAATTCAGCACCGCGAATTGCCAGCAATTGTGCGACAGCAGGGCCAGCCTGTCGCCCTTCGACAATCCCGCGTCGACGAGCGCGGCGGCCGTGCTGTCGACCGCCGCATCGAGCTCGGCGAACGTCAGCCGGGTTGTCCCGTCAACGATAGCCAGCTTGTCTGGGACCCGCCGGGCCGCCCACCGATCGAGATCGCAGCCACGTCCTGAACGTCACCGAAGTTCAGGACGTGACCGAGCCCGGGCAGTGCGATCGGGCGCTATCTGTAAGCCGGACAAGCAACTGACCTGTTCGACCGCCGTGCCAGCGGGCTGATTGCCAAGGGCGCGGCCGGATTTTGCGTCGGCGCAACGGGTGTCAGTCGGTGTCGGCCTCTACGGAGAGATGTGCAGCGGCTGTCATCTATCGCCCCGGCGCGGAGGAATCGGAGGTGAGCCAAGGCCCTTAACGGCAAGCCCCGAACTGGCGAGGGGTGGCGCAACGCCTCACGCCCGCTCAGCAGCCCTGGATTATCAAGCATGGTGTAAGCTGACGGCCGAGCCGGCGGGGGGCAAGACGCACCGGATCCCCTGTCTGGGACACGGTGGCGTTCGTGCGCTAACTCTCGGGGATGACGGCTGAGCCGTACAAGCGCTGGTCGCGGGCGCACCTGTCGGCCACGCGGGATGATGAAGAATCTGGCAGGCACGAAATGAGACACGCAAGGATGGAGATTCGACCCTGAGAAGCACCAAACTTCGGCTGCACCTTCTCGCGAGCCGCACTCACAAGTGGCTCGCGATCATTGTCGGCGCGCAGCTTCTTTTGTGGTTCGCGAGCGGCGCGTTGATGAGCTTCTTGCCCATCGATCGAGTGCATGGCGATCACCTTGTGGACCGCAAAGCCGTGGCGCCCTTGCCTCGCGGCGTGGCGCTCGTCCCACCATCAGTGATCGTCGCGGCGACCGGGACGCGGATCGAGACCGTGAGCTATCGCATGTGGCTTGGCCGCCCGGTCGCTGAGGCGACAACGGCCCGAGGGACGCGGCTGTTCGACGCGAGAACGGGCGCACTGTTGCCCGCCCCAACTGCGGCGCAAGCCCAAGCGGTAGCGAGGGCCGCCTGGCGGAGCAACGATCACCCAAGTGTGAACGTGGAACTGATCGATCGCGCCAGTCCCGAATATCGCGGCACGCTTCCCGCCTGGCGTGTGACGTTCGCCGATCCGGACTCCACTCGGATCTTCGTGGCGGCCGATACCGGCCGGATTGCGGCGGTGAGGACAGGCACGTGGCGGCTTTATGACTTCTTCTGGAGCCTTCACATCATGGATTGGAAGAATCACGAGGACTTCAACACGCCATGGCTTCTAGGGTTTGCGCTCGGCGGCCTCGGACTTTGGCTTGGCGGGGCCGTGCTTCTTTGCATGCGTTGGCCGAAGCGGCGTCGGTCAAGCGCGTCAGGCTAGCGGACCGGCAGAAACCGGAGAAGCATGATGATAAAGAAAAGTGATAAGTCGCGCGGCGGGTTGGAACGCAGTTGAACAGGCGAGACTTCGTTTGGCAGCGATGGGGTAGACCATGGCGCATCTGAGCGATGCTGAAATGATCAACTGGATGGCGCTTTATACTGCGACCGCTCTGTGCTGCGCGATCGCAATGGCCTTGGCGATCCTTGTTCTCGCCTGTCGCCTCTGGCGCGAGAAGGCCTGGGCGCAGCTTCGCAGCGCCAAGGATGTGGCGCTGTTCCTCCCCAAATCCTGGTGGCGGTGGCAGAAGCTTTATCTGCTTTCGACGCCCGTGACGCTCGCGATCGTCAGTTCGTTCGGATTCACGTTGAGGTGGAGCTGATCGTTTAAAGGGCGAAGGCGTCTGAGAGTCGGGCTACCAGGTGCGCCGCGTTGCGGTCGGCCGGGGTGACAGTCAACAGTGGCGCTACTCGCCGAAGCCTTTCGCGTTGGTGGACCTCGGGCTCGCCGAACTCCAGCACCTCCAAGATCCATTGCCTGATCTCGCCGGTCGTGCCTGAACGCGCTTCGATCAGGAAGTCGGGGCGGCAGGGGCCGGCGGGAGTGAGGTGATCAAAGACGGGCTTCTCGACAAAGATATCAAGGCCCTCCTCGGCTAGCTCGCGCCTCGCTTCCAGAAGCGCGCGCAGAACGTCTCGCTCGAACTCGGAATTGACCGGGATGAAGCGACGGCCCGAATAAATCGGTTGGGCAAATGCGCGCAATGGTGCGTAGCCGTGCGCTTCCGGATACTCGCCTGCGACGATCATTACCAGGAACGGCCCCTTCACCGGTTTTCCGGCGAAAGAGAATGACTGCACCCGAGATCGCACCCAGTATAGAGCTAAGCCGCGCTTTCTGGACCCATGCCGATGCGCTGCACAGCCGCCGTGCGTATGCTGCACTTCGATTTCTCGGCGATGCTGATCTGCCGCAGAGCCTCGAGCGCGCGGATCAGCCGGGGGCCGGCGTAGCTCGGGTCGGGTTCGACCCGCGCGCCCAGGTCCTCGCGCCAGTGGCGCCGGGTGTTTCCGGCGAACTGGGCCTGCCATCTGGCGAAGCCTTCGAAGGGATCGTCGAGCGTCGCGATCCGTGGCCGGCCGGGGACGGGGAGGGCGCAGCCCCACGAAAAAACATCGATTTCGTCGATCTCGTGGCCCTGGAGCTGGAGCGCGGCGGCGTAGCCGGTCCAGGCGGCGCGCAATTGCCACGCGCGAGCACCCGAAGTGGCGGAAGTCCGCGCATCGAGCCGCCCGACGGCGGCGCTCGCCTGCTCGAGCGCCGCGGCGAGACCGTCGCTCCACGGCAGCGATGTCAGCGCGGAAGAGCGGCGAGCCATCCCCAAGCATATCCCGAGATCGCCCTTTGAGTATAGCGTGGAGTCACGCCTAGTGTTGATAATGAACCCTTATCAACACCCCATTGTTGAAGCTTCTATATCCCGGTAAGGAATAGGAGCTGGCTGTTCGTGCGCCGGCGGGCCTCCGCACCGGGGCGCAACAGGGAAGACGCGGCGTGTACGATCATCTGAGTGACCTTGCGCAGCGGCTCGGCCGCCATATGGCCGAGCATAGCCCCAAGGGCCTGCCGACGCATTTTGGCGACGAGCTGCTCGAGGCGTTCCCGCAGGAGAGCCGCAAGACGCTGGGGATGGCGCTGGCCGAGCTCGAAGCCGATGGGCTCGTGACGCTCTCGCGCGTGCTGGGGCCGCACCTGCCGCGCGTGCGCACAACGGTAGAGCTGTTCATCGCCAGCGATCCGGCGATCACCGGGCACGACCCGGTCGAGGATTCGGTCGTGCTCGCCCGGTTGCTGCTCGACCAGCCCGAACTGGGCGGGAACGCCAGGAAGCTCGAGGAGGCCGCGGGCTGGGAGCGCCGCCGCTTCAACCCCGCCTTCGCGCTGCTGATCCCATGCGTTCACGACGGCCGCGTGCGCAAGTCGCTGCAGGACGACTATCCGACGATGGGGATCCTACTCGCCGACGAGGATCTGGTCGAGCTGCGCCGATATGTTCAGCGTACCAGCCAATGATCAGGTTCACCCACAATGGCCGGCCGTTTGACGCCAGCAGGTTTGCCGCCGAAATTGAGGCCAAGGCGATCGCGCTCGGCATGCAGGCGCTCGAGGAGAAGGCGAGGGGCGCCGCCGCGTCGATCGTCGACCCCGAGACCGGCCACCATGCCGCCGTCTTCGTCGACCGGCTGTCGGGCAATCGGGTGGCGATCCGCACCACCGGCTCGCCTGCTTTCGCGCGGCTTCTGGAAAAGCGTCTGGGTGTCGACCCGGGAAAGGTTCAGGTCATGAATGCCGCCGACGGCGCCGCGCACCCCAAAGTCTATCTGGCGCATGCGAGCGAGGACAAGGATCGAGTGCGTCCGGTCGCGGAATATCTGATGGCGAACGGCGTCGACGTCTGGTTCGACGAGTGGGAGATCGAGCCCGGCGACAGTCTTCGGCAGAAGATGGAGGAGGGCCTCGGCAGCATGACCCATTTCGTCGTGGTGCTGACCGAAACGTCGATCGCCAAGCCGTGGGTCGCAAAGGAGATCGACGTCGGCCTCGTCCAGCAGGTCGGCGGCAAGAGCCGGTTCGTGCCGCTCGTCGTCGACCTCGATCCCGCAAAGCTGTCGCCCTTCCTGCAGGCGATGCTGTTCCTCAAGATCGATCCAGCGAGCCAGGCGGATCTCAAGGGGCTGGTGGACCGCCTGCACGGCGTTAGCCGCAAGCCGGCGCTCGGCGCCGCGCCCCGCTATGTCCAGACGGCGCCGAGCGGGCTGGAGGGCTGGTCGCCGGCGGCGGTGGCGGTCGGCAAGCATGTCGTCGAGACCAGCGCGCATGCGCTGGCCGTCGACCCCGTGGTGACCCTCGAGGACCTCGCGGCCGCGCTCGACATCGCGGCGGATGATCTCAGGATCGCGCTGCTGGACCTGAAGGACGGCGGTTATCTGCGCGAGTTGAACGTGAGCGGGCACTATGCTCCGCAGCCGGCGCTGTTCGTGGACTTTGGCGAGGCGTTCATGCCGTTCAGCCCCAGCGAGGATGCGCGGACGCTGGCGAACCGGATGCTGACGGGCGAGGAGCGGGCCGCCGACACCAAGCGGCTTGCCGAGGCGCTCGGTTGGGAACCGCGCCGGATGAACAGCGCGATCTGCTATCTCGAGCGGGTCGGGGCGATCAAATCCCGGCATGCGCTGGCCTCGGCGCCCTGGCGGGCCGTGCAGCTTGTGCGCACCGACGAGACGTTGCGCTTCGCGCGCAATCATGGCTGAACCTGCGCTCCACCGTGCCGAGGCGGCGCCGATCAGCGAGATCGTCTCGCAGGTCGAGGCGCTGGCGCCGGCCCGCCGGCTCGCCGATCCGCAGCTCGTCGCCGCGGCCGCGCGGGCCTGGTCGACGAACACGATCCGCGCCTTCCTGTCGGACCTGAAGATCTGGGACCAATGGTGTCGGCGGCGCGGACTTGCGACAGCGCGGGCCGATGCGGAGGCGGTCGCTTCCTATCTGCGCGCCTTGTCGGGGGTCGAGCAGGATCCGCGCAATCCGCTGAAGCAACGGGCGCCGGCGACGATCGAGCGCTATCTGGTGAACATCGGCTGGGCCTACCGCATGGCCGGGCTTGATGATCCGACAGCGGCGCCGCTGGTGCGGCTCGAGCTCAAGGGCTTGCGCAAGCTATTGGGCACGCGCCAGCGCCAGGCGCGCGGCATCCGGTTCAAGGGTGAGGTGAGCGACCTTGACGATCCGGCGATCGGTATCTGCCTGGCGCATCTGCTCAAGGCCTCTCGCCGCGACATGCTCGGCGCGCGCGACCGCGCGCTGCTGCGCGTCGCCTATGACAGCGGCTGCCGGCGCTCCGAGCTGGTGGCGATCGTCTGTGACGCGGTCGAAGGGCCCGATTCCGACGGCTCGGGAACCCTGTTCATTGCGACCAGCAAGACCGACCGCGACCGCGCGGGCGCCATCGCCTATCTCTCGCCCGCGACGATGCAGGCGATTGCGGAGTGGAAGCGGGCCAGCGGGATCGCGGGCGGACCGCTCTTCCGGCGCGTCGAGACCTATTTCGACGGCTCGGTGCGGTCGGTGGGAGAGGGGCCCCTGCATCCGAACACGATCACATTGATCTACCGCAGGCTGATCCGCGCCGCTTTCGAGAAGAAGCTGCTCGGAGGAATGAGCGAATCGGAGCTCGAGCGCTGGGTGAAAGCGGTGTCGAGCCACTCGATCAGGGTTGGCGTGGCGCAGGACAATTTCGCCGCCGGCGAGAGCCTGCCGGCGATCATGCAGGCCTATCGCTGGCGGGACCCCAAGACGGTCATGCGCTACGGTGCGCGGCTCGCGGCTAAGAGCGGGGCGTCGGCGCGCCTCGCGCGGCGCTTTCAGGAGAGCCGTTGAGCGATGGTCAGGATCAGTGTGACCGAACCATCCAAGCCGGAGCGCCGCCGGCGGGTTCTTGATCGCTCACGGTCGCGCAACTCGCCGAGGGCGGCCTGGAGGAAGGGCAAGAACTCGATTTCTAGCGTGAGGTGAACATCGACAAGCCGGAGGCCAAGTCCCGGCTGCTCGACGATGTCGTAGCCTTTCTGAACCGGGGCGCAGCCCGCATCATCGTGGGCGTCGAGGAAAAGGGGGACCGGTGAGAGAAGGCCCGAAAACGTACGCTCTCATGACTGCCGTCCGAGACGCTGGCCGAGTTTACTCCTTCGCTGGCCGCTAGACCAGCGGTCGCATTGACCTTGGCGGGTGTGCCGCGGGCGCCTGATCGACGACGATTGATCACGCTCTCATCCGCGGGTTGGTTACCGCACTACCCGTATCCGTCGCTGGGCCTATCCTCCGTCTAAGTTCGGGCGTCGGACGAACCTGCCCCACCGTACACCGTGGATTGCCCATCACAGTCGGGTGCCCGCGGCACGCCGGCCAAGGCTATGCAGGTGGTGTGCTGGCGCCTCCTCTCACTGCTGTTTGGAAGATCAAGCGGCGACCGCCGGTGGTACGCGTCGGGCGATGTCCCAAGCATAGCCGACCAGTTCACGCGCAATCGCGGTGGTCACCTTGGGCTGGGGCTTGCCTGCGGCCGCGAGGCGACGGTAGCGCTGGCAGAGACGAACCTGCGCCTTCCATCCAATCGCCTGGATCTCTTCGGGTAAGTCGATGACGCGCTCACGATAGCGGCGTTCCTCGCGAGCGGGCAGTCGATACGACCAGCCAGCCTCGATCAGCATGGTGCGTGCCTGCGCGTTACCCGCGCGCGTGATCCGACCACGCTTGGTCCGGGCACCGCTGGAATGCTCGGACGGCACCAAGCCGACATAGGCCATCAACTGCTTGGGATTGTCGAAGCGGGTCAGATCACCGACCTCGGCGACCAGCGTCGCGGCGCTGACCAGCCTGATGCCGCGCAGGACCTGAAGATTGCGGACCAGCGGCGCGAAACGCCATGCATCCACCGCTTCGCCCAGCGCCGCCTCGAGCCGTCCAACCCGCGCCTGCGCCTCCAGGACCCGCTTCTGCATCTCCTCGAACGCCAGCTGCTGATGGGGGAAGTCGAACCGCTGTTCGGACAACCACCGCCAATACATCTTCGTCCAGGCCGCCTTGCCGCCGAAACGACGATCGTGCCGCAGCAGGAAGCTACGCACGGTCTGTTTGGCCCCGGTGGCATCTTCCTGTGCGCTGCGTCGGGCGCGGATCAGATCACGCACCGCCTCGTGCGCCTCGTCCGGAACCCAGATCGCGGTAAGCTCGCCGGCACGCAACAGTCGGGCCAGGGTCATTGCGTCACGCCGGTCGGTCTTCACATGATCACCTGGCCGTCGTGGCATCATCGAGGGAGCGATGACGATACAAGCCTGCCCCAGTTTCGTCAGCAGCCGGTGCAGGCCATAGCCGCAAGGACCAGCCTCGTAGCAGACGCTCAACCTCACGCCCGGCGCCGTCAGCCGCTTGACCAGCTTTCTGACCGCATCGTCCTCGTTGGCAACCGTACCGACGAAACGCACCTCGCCTCCGCGCTCTTCATCGGCAACTGCGACCGCGATGGTTTCCTTGTGCACGTCCAGACCGACGTATTTTACTGTCTCCGTCATGACTCGCCTCCAGTGCTGACAAATCCATCGTCAGCATCTCAGATTTGAGCCCTCGAGGCTCCGGCAGTCATGGGGTCTAAGCTCGGCGCTCGGCCGTAGTGGTGCGCAGCGGCCTGAACCGCCCACGCGGCTTCTCGATCTCGCTCCACAGATAGTCGCCGGTGAGGCCGATATGCTCCCAGCCCAGCGGTGCAACATGGGCGAGCAGCTCGTCGGGTACATCAGCGCCCGTCGACCGCAGGTGACGGACGGCCCGGTCGAGATAGACGGTGTTCCAGAGCGCGACGGCGGCGGTGACTAGGGTCAGTCCGGAGGCGCGGTGTCGCTGGTTCTCGAAGGTGCGGTCGCGCAGCTCGTCAAGGCGGTTGAAGAAAATGGCGCGGGCGAGCGCATTGCGGGCCTCGCCCTTGTTGAGGATGCTGCCCGTGCGGCGTCGCTGCTCGGGATCGTCGAGCCAGGCGAGCACTGCTGGTGAAGCCGATCGCCACGCGCACGCGGTCGGGCAGGGGGGCGTCCAGCGCCTCGAACAGCGGAGCCATGCCCAACGCCACGGCATTGAGCCAGCTTTCGCGGGTTTGGTGGGTCATCGTCCTTACTCCCTTCAAATCGCCTGTCCGGCGATGGCCATGCCATCGGCCGGAACACGGACGCCCAAGAACGCCGGCGAGAGAGGGGGCAGCGGGATTCGATGGGGGTGGTGCGGCCGCAGCGCAGCGAGGCACGGCCCCGTCTAATCCCGTTGCGGGGGAGAGGCGGCCGGGACCGCCTCTCCCCCTTGAACGAACATCGACGCCGGCGCACGCCGGCACCATGAAGCGAGATCCGCTTGCGATCTCGCCCCGCCATGTGGGTCGTCACCTTGGGCCAAGACCGCTTGCGGGCTTGGGGAGCGAAGCGAGTAGGGCCACGGTGCCGCGCCAGCGGCAGGCGCATGTCCCCTGCCTGGATTGAAATTGTTGCTCAACTGAGCTACATCATGGGGGATTGACCAAGGAGGTTCCAATGGCCGCTACCGCTTTCGTGCGCGCGCGCATCGACGAAACAGTGAAGGATGAAGCCGCCGCCGTGCTGGCCGAGCTGGGGCTGACCGTCTCGGATGTGGTCCGCATGACCCTCACGCGGGTCGCCAAGGATCATGCGTTGCCGTTCGAGCTGAAGGTGCCGAACGCCGAGACGCGCGCCGCGATCGAGGCGTCCCGCGCGACGATGAAGGCCCGCCGCGCCCGTTTCACCGATGCTCAGGAACTATTCGATGCCCTCGACCAAGAAGCCCGCCAGCAGTAAGCGGGCTTCGTTCCCAAGAGAGGCGTCCTACGAAAAAAGGTTCGTCAAGGATTGGGAGCGGCTGTCGCGCAGCGGGCGCTACAACATGAAACAGCTCAAGGAGGCGATGATGATGCTCATCGCCAACGATGCGCCGTTAGGCCCGGAATGGCTGGATCATCCGCTGAAAGGCGATTGGAGCGATCATCGCGAGTGCCATATCGGCGGCGATTTCCTGCTGATCTATACGATTGAGGGGAATCTGGTGAACTTCGTGCGCGCCGGCACTCATGCGGAACTGTTTGAATAGCCATGCGCGTAATCTTCATCCGCCACGGCGAATCCACCGGCAACGCGGGCGTGCCCTGCAATGATCTCGCGACCATCGCGCTGACGGAGCGCGGCCACGAACAGGCGCGCGAAGTCGCGGCGAGCTGGACGCAAGCGCCCGCGCTCATCGTCACGTCACCCTATACGCGCACGCAGCAGACGGCCGCGCCGACGATCGCGCGCTTTCCCGGCGTGCCGGTGGAAGTGTGGCCGATAGAAGAGTTCACCTATCTGCAACCGGCGCGCTGGAACGGCACGCGCAGTGCGGAGCGGATGCCGCACCTCGAACGCTATTGGAGCGCGGCCGATCCTGATTATTGCGACGGGGAAGGGGCCGAGAGCTTCGCCACCCTGCTACGCCGCTGCAAGACGGGCCTAGACCGCCTCGCCGCCATGCCTGCTGGATCACTGGTCTATGTGTTCGGGCATGGGCAATTCATCCAGGCCGCGCGGGCGATCGTCGCCGACGCCCATCTGGATGACCGGGCCAAGATGCGGGTGTTCTGGCGCAAGGGCGAGCCGCCCGCGATCAGCAACGCGCAGCGGGTAGAATTTCACTGGCAAGGCGGGCGCTGGGAATGTGCGTCGGCGTTCACGGCATAATGGCGGGAATCACCTGATTGCCGTGCATGGGCTGAGTCAGATGGAACGCGATCCTCGACTGTATTAGGTGGTTTGTTACATGACGGTCCAGCCAGCACGCTCGATATCCGCAATGGCCGTGCTGCTTGCAATCACTGCCTGCAACAAAGCCGAGAAGCGCACAATGCCTTCTGAGGTGCAGATCGCTTACGACTACCAGCTTGTTCTTCCCGATAAGTTCAAGCGGAATTGGGTCCAAGGAATCGACAGCAAAGTAGAGGAATGGCAATCATCCGATACGATCGTTAGTACCGACTTTGGGCAGTTTAGCGGACCCCCAACATGCCATGTAGCAAGCACGTCGTGCAGCCTGTCAAAGGAGATGATTGGGGGCAGGCCATCTCTCGTCGGCCGATATCGTCACGGACCACAGGAGCGGGCACATGAGCCAAAGCCATTTAGGTATTTTGTGCACATACCAGTGTCGGAGAGATATGGTCTGAAGCTCAACATGTTTGCCAGGTGTGATAGCGAACCGGCTTGCGATGAGGCACTTACATTCTTTCGGAGGGTCCGCATTCTGCGCACGGAGCGACCTGGCTCCGGTTTGATTCTGCCCGACTCGCCCTCTTCGCCACCCCCCGTGCCTGGGTGATCGAGGAAATATCTCAAACTGTTACAGCATACCGTCCGCCATGGGTCACGTGCTGATCGGAAGATCCTCTCCTGCCGGAGTAATACATGACTCCCGACAGCCCTCGCTCAGGGCCACTGGCACGGTCTCTCAATCAAGAGAGGGAAGTTAATCTGGTCTCGCGCCAAGCAATTGGACAGCTCTACTGCGTCAGGAGCGAGATACCCCACGGGTCGATATAGTCGATTGGCGAATAAACCATTTCGCTTGATCCGTCGCTGAATGCCTGCGCTGCGGTCAAGATTCCGTACGCCTTCACCTGTGTGCTCTGCGCAGCATCCGAAAACACGGCTGATCCACTGTCGCCGGTCCTGCCAAGGTGCTGACCCGAAGCTCGAAAGACTCTGATCCAGCCATTAGCGCCGTTGTAGTAGTAGTTACCGCTAGTGATCGCTCCACATGTAATCCCAGTTACACGCCCGGATTTGCACGACACCATCCCCTTGGTCTGCCCATAATAACCAACAGTTCCGTTAACACGGACCCATCCACTTTTAGGAAGACCAACCACCGATGCTTGGTTGAAATAGTAGATCGCGTTCGATCGCGAATAACCTGTGATATCGTGCCATTGGAAGTCGTACTTTGTGCCGTAGGCCCAGCGAGCGATTGCCGGTGCCGGGATCTCTACCCAATGGCCATTTACCGCATGCCAATAGCCAGTTCCTTCAGGGCCAGGGTTGCAGTGCCCAGCGGTGAGAATCCCTAAGCGACCTTGGTATGTCGCCTGAAATGCAACCGTACACCCCTTCGAGGCTTCGTCGGATGCACGCTGCTGCCAAAAATAGTGCCCTCCTTCGATGTAATCTCCGCTGACAACACCGATCGGTCCTGCCGTTGGCTTGGCAATAGGCTTCACGACCACTCGAATGTTCTGGCGCTTGCTGCCGATGAGGTTAAGCACGCGCTGCTTCATGTCGTTAGACGGTAACTCAAGAACGACATCGCCGCTATCTTCCTCAACGTACCCGGCAAAGTCCCTTATCCCGCTTCCCTCAATTGTCTTGAAAATTTCGGTGGCGCCCGCCTCGGCTTCGGCGCGAGACTTCTTAGCCTTCACAAGTTTGACATATCGCCGGATTTTTGGGTCGATCCGATACTTCACGAGCTTACGGTCATCTGGCGTAACGTATGAGATATTGATTCGGAACACTGGTGTGTGTTCAACCCATATAGATCCGAGTTCGCTGTCGTTGTCTCGCTTTACCTGCGCGACCAGCTCTGCAATTGCATCTTGCAACTGCGCGCGTTCTGTCGCTTCCGCCAAACTAATCCCGTACTGGTCCGCGAGGAACTGGGCGGCCGGTGATGACCCGGCCGCGCCAGCAGGGGCAGCCGGTGGAGCTGCTGGTGCTGGTACTTCCTGCTGAGCTAATGCTGGATGGGCCGCTGCCGCGAGCAGAACGATGACGAGTCTAGTACGCATTCCTCTCTCCTATTGCCGGGCGACAGCGAAAATTGCACTCGGGCACCGCTCGGGAAGTGGCTTGCTGAACTTGGTCATATTGACGCTGTTTAGTGGCACGAATGCTCCGGCGATCGTGGTGGCCGACGGCACCCGATAGCTGGCGCCCCCCTCCACGCGGATGATCAGAGCGTCATCGTGCTGCTCGATCGTCGATCCTGCGGGCCAGAGTGGCGTTGCGTCGCTATCACGCATCGTGAAGACGATGCAGTCATTGCGGACGGAGAGCCTGCCCATCTGTGGTGCAGCCGGTATGAGTCCGTTGGCTAGCTCATTCACTGCGAACGCAGGCAGGTTTTTTGGTGCGGCTGATGGTCCAAGGCCAGCGGATGATGTCTTCTTAACTTCAGGAGGGGGCGCTTCCGACTGTGAGGAAGGGGTGCAACTGGCCAAGATTGCCGCGCCACCGATCAGAATCGCGAAAGTATGTTTCACTATCGGCACACCTCTCGCGAAGAGCACGATTACGTCAAACACATAATGCATTCTGATTGCAAAGGTTTCTGACGCTTTCCTAGGGTTGAGACTCAATCAGAGCCAGAAAGCCACAGCGGCAGCGAGGCTTACGGCTGAGAGGAAGTTTCGTGCAAGCTTGTCGTAGCGAGTAGCGATCCGGCGGAAATCCTTGAGGCGGCAGAACATAGCCTCGACCCGCCAGCGATCTTTGTAGCGGCGTTTGTCATATTGGATCGGGCGCTTGCGGTTGCGGCGGCCGGGGATCACCGGGGTCGTGTCCTGTTCGCGCAGGATGGTCCTAATGCGATTGGCGTCGTAGCCGCGGTCGGCGATCACCCGCTTCATTCCCGCTGTTTCGTTGATGAGCAGGTCGGCGCCCTTCACGTCCGATGTGTTGCCGGGCGTCAGGACGAGACGAAGCGGCCGTCCGAGGACGTCGACAAGGGCGTGGATCTTTGTTGTCCGGCCGCCACGCGAGATCCCAATGGCATTGGCTCGCGCCCCCCCTTTGCCCCACCGGCGCTACGGTGAGCCTTGATGTAGCTGCTATCGATCTGCCCGGTCTCGGCGATCCAGCCTTCTTCGGTCAGTGCAGCCAGGATGCGTGTCCAGATGCCCCGCCGGCTCCACCTGTTCCATCGGTTGTAGACCGTCGTCGCCGGCCCGTATTCGGCGGGGCAATCTGCCCAGCGACCGCCGCACTTGAGCATGTGAACGATGCCGGAGATCACCCGCCGGTCATCAACACGTCGTGCTCCTGGCTGGTTCTTGGGCAAGTGGAGCTCGATTGCTGTCCACGCTTCATCCGATAGCCAGAACAACGAACGCGACATCCCCAAGGCCTCCTCTTCAGCGAAAACGCCTTGAATCAATGAGACCAACGATTTTCAAGAGGCTGATTGAGTTTGGACCCTAGTCGCGCTCGCGCGACCGCCTCGTCGAACATCGCGTCGACCTGCGCTTCGTCGAGGCCGCTGGTGCCCCCCCGAAAAGGGGATAGCCACGCTTCTGTCGGGCTGGGCACCGGCGGGGGAGGGAATGGCGGCAACTCCGACGCGCGTGCTTGTTGGGGTGGCCCATCCTTCAAGGCAGCCTCGTTCACCGAGCTGCATCCCGCCAGACCCAATGCCAAGCCAAAGCTGCCGGCGATCACGGCACCGAACTATTGCCGCCCGTCATCATGGCCGCCCCTGTAGCCGCGAAATCGTCGCCTGGCTGACGTTGAACAGCGCCGCAACGGTGCGCTGGGTGTCGCCGGCGTCGAGCTTGCGCTGCGCCTCGGCCTGCTGGTGCGGGGTGAGGGCGCTCTTGCGGCCGAACTTGACGCCGCGCGCCTTGGCCTGGGCGCGACCGGCGCTGGTGCGCTCGGCGATCCGCTGGCGCTCGTAGCTGGCCGCAACGCCCAAAACGGCAATGACCACCTCGGCGAGCTGCGAAGTTGTGTCCAGCATCGGCTCGGCGATCGAGCGGAAGCCGGCACCGGCCTCTTTGACCGCGTGGAGGATGTTGAGCAGGTCGCGCGTGTTGCGGGCGAGGCGATCGGTCGCCGTCACCATCAGCACGTCGCCGGGATCGAGCGCGCCGATCGCGCGCTTGAGCTGGGGGCGCTCGGCCGACGCGCCGCTGATCTTCTCGCGGTAGGTTTTCGTGCAGCCGGCGGCCTCAAGCTGGGCGAGCTGCTGGGCCAGGTCTTGGCTGTTGGTCGAGACGCGCGCATAGCCGTAAATCATGGAACGATTCTGCATCAGATTTTTGCATCAGGGAAGAGCGCGGAAAACCGGGACTTTCGGATTGATGCAAAACTTTTGATCTGCTGGTCTCTGTCCTGATTGGGATAGTATCGGGAAGAGCACATGATGACTTCCTACTTGGTGCGATAATCACTTTCAGGCGAGCCCACTGCGACAATCGGCCCAGTCCCACATTTCGCTCGCAGCAGGGCCACCGCCGGATCAGCTTCCGAATAACCTTGCGGGCCAGCCCACGCCATGCGCTCTCCGATCCGGGGCATGGCCTCATCGGAACTGTTGTCTTTCAAGGCCATATAGCCCTCGGCATCCAGACCAAGCTCCACATCCCGGCCGAAAATGACAAGCGGCTCACCGCCGTCTCCATGTTCCGTCAGCCGAAAACACCCGTCGCGGAGGATCACCCGCCCGCTTAGCCGCGCCAGGTTGACGACAGCCGGCTGCCGGTCCTGACGCGGAAACACGCGCACATAGCGCTCAAGCGCGGGATCGATCGATCGCGAATTGCGCGGCCCCGAAAAGCGCAGCTCAAGCCGGTCGGGCATTGTCCAGCGCTCCCGCTCAGCGATCTCGCGAAAACCAGCTTCATCAATGTTCATGTCGAACATGACCTTACCATCGAACTCGTACACCCCGCCGCCGCCGACAAGACGATAGGGCTCGAACCGCCCCCACCATTCATCGAAGATCGGTTGCAGTTCCTCGGTCGGGATTCCGCCTTCACGGAAGGTGAAGCGTGGATCACGGGTGTAGCGGGCAAGCGTGGCTGCGGCGTTCTGGCGAAACTGAAACGCGAAACGCGGAGCCGGATCGCGAACAATGCGCATACCCACGTAATTGCCCCGCTCGGCTGCCTGGATACGCTGATCAAGAACTTGGGCTGCGGCAGTCGCATTATCATCCGGGTTCATCATCATCTCGCGGGCCATAACTGCTTCGCTGGTCATTGGCAGTGGCGTGGGCTTTCCATCCGCAGGTGGGGGCGGTGGTGGTGGTGGTGCAGCGTTGATCGGTCCTGTAGCAGGCGCGGACAGGATTGTGGCGTAGCCAGAAGGGCCGATTGAAGCGCCTCGGGGAACAAAGTTCGGAACCGACCCGACTGGCGAGGCTTGGTTTCCGATTGCACAGCCACCAAGCGCCAACATCCCAAAAAGCGGAAATGACAAAACCGATAGGCACCTGCTTGTCCGTGGGGTCATGAGATTATCAAAACTCCCGTTATCTTGCCCGCAACGCCATCCTCTTAGTCTGATGCACAAATTACAAGTTTTGCATCAGACTGGAAAGCGCCGAAATCTGCGCCTTTCCGTGATGCAAAAATCTGATGCACATCCTGGCGCTGTTCTGGTGCCCGGGTCGCCGTTTCAGGCCCCATTGCCCTGATGCAAAATTTTTGATTTTTGGATCAGAGCGCCCGCTAGTCATCTGTGGGATGACGTCAAATTGAAGGCGCTCGCCCACTCTATCGTTCTGCGCCACCCATTGCTCGATTTCGCCGGAAACCCATCAGGGCTGTGTCGTTCTCCTTAAACCGAAAGGAGACTCCAAAATGGCAGACACTGACGTGCTCCCCTGAAACTCCGCCAGTTTGAGCTAGAGTCCGCCTTCGTGAGGAGACGGACGTGAAGAAGAGCAGGTTCAGCGAGGAGCAGATCATCGCGGTGCTGCGCGAGCAGGAGGCTGGGATGAAGACCGTCGACGTGTGTCGCAAGCACGGCATCAGCAGCGCGACGTTGTACGCCTGGAAGGCCAAGTACGGCGGCATGGACGTGTCGCAGGCGCGCAAGCTGAAGGTGCTCGAGGAGGAGAACGGCCGGCTCAAACGGTTGCTGGCCGATGCAATGCTCGACAACGCCGTGCTGAAGGAGGTGGCGGGAAAAAACTGGTGAAGCCCGCCGCTCAGCGGAAGGCTGTCGAACATGCTCGGCAGCTGTTCGGCATCAGCGAGCGTCGGGCGTGTACCATCTTCGGCGTGGACAGGACGTCGGTGCGCTACGCGCCCCGGCGTAGTGATGATGGCGACCTGCGGTCGCGGCTGCGCGAGATCGCGGCCGAGCGGCGTCGGTTCGGCTACCGGCGGCTGGGGATCATGCTCGCCCGCGAAGGGCTGGTCATGAACCACAAGAAGCTGCTGCGGCTCTACCGCGAGGAGAACCTGCGCGTGAGGCGCCGGCGTGGCCGCAAACGAGCCATGGGCACGCGAGCGCCCATGGCGCTGCCGCAGGGTCCGAACCAGCGGTGGAGCCTCGACTTCGTCAGCGACACGCTGATCAGCGGCCGGCGCATTCGCATCCTGGCGGTGGTCGACGACTTCACGCGGGAATGCCTGGCGCTGGTGGTCGACACCTCGCTGTCAGGTGCGCGGGTCGCCCGCGAGTTGGACGCCATCATCGCTGCCCGCGGGGTGTTGCCGTTGATGATTGTCAGCGACAACGTCCTAGGTCGGGAAGCAGCGGCGGAAAACGGCCAGCAGGTCTCGTTGCGCCGATCATGATCAGCGCTGATGTCGTTCTGATCCAGATGGCTTCCATCGTCAAGGAATGCGCTCTCGGCCATAGCAAACACAGGATCCAGCGGCCGCATCGGTCGTGGTCCTCACCGTCCTTAAAATGAGATGCGGATGCCAGATGGAAGGCCCGAACATTATCTACAGGGTCGCCGCAGCGCCCTCACGGCACGACAGAGAGGGGTCCTTCCATCTGGTGTCCGCCCGTTCGACGAACGGACGGTACTCGGCTCCCGTCTTGATGACGGCATGCGCGACGCGCGCCATCTTGGCGGTGAGTGCGGTCATCGCCTTGCGGCGGCGATCAGGGTCGTTGCCGTGTCCGGCCACATAGCGACCAAGCTTGTCGCGGAAACTGTTGTCGCGTTGGCGGATGGCAACCTGGGTAGCCATCCAGAAGGTGCGCCGTAGCCGGGCATTACCGTACTTCGAGAGCTTGGTACGCCCACGAAAGGTGCCTGACTGGCAGGTCGCAAGATCAAGCCCGCAGAACTTGAGGAACTGGCGATGGTGGGCAAACCGGCGAAGGTCGCCGGCCTCGGCGAGGATGGTCAGCGCGTTGATCGGCCCGATCCCGGGGATCATGCGCAGGAGCTGGTAATCGCGGTTGTCGCTGAGCAAAGCATGGGCAGTTCGCTCGATCTCGTCGCGTTGCCGGATCAGGCTGCGGGCCTGAGCGATGACCATACGGAACATGGCGATCGCGATGGAATCCTCATCGACCGGGAGCGCCACCGAGGCGCAGGCCGTCTCGTAAATATCGTTGAGCAGCCGGGCCTTGGACACCTTGCGGCCGACCAGGCCCCATGCCTCGCGCGTGAAGGCCTCCTTGCCGAGCGTGATCATGCTGGCCGGGGTCGGGAACCGCTCGAGCAGGGCCAGGAACCAGTCGGACCGGCTGTTGCCGGCGAAACGTTCGATCTCCGGAAAGTACAGCGGCAGGTAGTGCGTCAGGAGGCGATGCCACGTCTGGGTCTTGGCCTTGGAGATCGCCTCGTGCGTCTTTGACATCTCCTGCAGATCGTTGATGCCGGCGGCGAGTGGATCGACGTAGCGTTGGGTGGCACCGATCCGCAGCATGTGCAGGATTACCTGCGCATCCTTGGAATCGTTCTTGTCCCAGCCATTGTGCAGCGCCTCGCGGGTGCGGGCCAGGGCAACCGACGAAATCAGCCGCAGCTCGAAACCCGCCGAGAGCAAGCGATGCGCTAGGGTGCGGTGGTAGTTGCCGGTGGCCTCGAAGCCGACGATCACGGGACGAGCGACATCCCCGAGCTCCGAGGCGAGACGATCATAGTCCGCCTTGGTCGCCATCACCGTCATCCGCCGCCGGCGCCCACCTTCGGGGCGCTCGATCAGCACCTCCTGGCGGTGCTTGGACATATCGATGGCTACCAGCACGGCGTCGGCGGGAGTAGAGGTACGCTTGGTCATGGTCGGTCCGTCTCCAAAGTGTTGAGTCGACAACTTCACTTTTAGAGACCTGCTGGCCGGTCATGACCGCCTTGATGAAGGCGGCGGGCGCTACGCACCCTTGCCTTCATCAAGGCGAAGCGGCCCTTCGAGGGCCCGCTTCCCAATGTGCTACGGCACCGAGCTGACCAGCCTTGCGATCCTGAGATGGACGCAGGAGCGGCCTGTCGAGTGGCACTATATCGCGCCGGGCAAGCCTCAGCAGAACGGCTACGTCGAGAGCTTCAACGGCCGCCTGCGCGACGAGTGCCTCAACGAGACGCTGTTCGTGTCACTTGGCCATGCCCGCTCGGTGCTGCGGCTCTGGCGCGACGACTACAACCATGTGCGCCCGCATAGTGGTGTTGGCGGGCTGACGCCCGCCGATGTTGCCAGGCGGGTTGTGCAACACCGCCCCCAAGGGCACCATACCAACCCCGGACTCCAGTTATGATTGGTAGAGCTTTGGGGAGCACGTCAACACCGACATTGCTACCGATGAAACCAACCGACTGATCGCCTCCAACAAGGTCGAGGGCACGGCGGTCTACGACCGCAATGGCAACCGGCTCGGCTCGGTTTACAACTTCATGGTCGATAAGCGCGCAGGCCGCGTCGAATATGCGGTCATGTCCTTTGGCGGCTTCCTCGGCATCGGCGAGGAATATCATCCGCTGCCTTGGGACCAGCTCACCTATGACACGAACCAGGGCGGCTATGTCGTCGATCTGACGAAGGAACGGCTCGAAGGCGCGCCGCGCTATCGGGCGGGCGAGGAACCCGCCTTCGATCGGACCTATGGCGAGCAGGTCTATGGCTATTACGGCTCGACCTATCCCATCTGAGACGGAGGGACGGCGGGGAACCCCGTCGTCCTCCGCTTTCGTGATTATGAACGATGATGACGATCCCTCGGAGCTGCCGTGTCCGATTCCCCTCATCATGAAGCGCTGAAAACCTTGGGAGACGCCCTCAAAGCAGGGCCGAAGGCTCTCGCCCGCAGCACTGGCGCCGCAGGCCGGACGAACTTTGTGGATCGCCTTACGACGCTCGCGCACCAACTCGATATTGGTGGTCACGGCGGGGCGAAAGAGGTGTATGAGGCAGCCTCGATCATCGCAAGGATGCAGCGGAACCAAGAAGACGCAAAAAGCGATGGTTGGTCAGTCGCCGACCATGAGGCCATTGCGGGCCTGAAAGGCATCGAGACCAAGCTTCTGAAACTCGCAAATGGCGTTGAACAATGAGCATCTTGGCTGGCCGCATCGGCCACCAATTTTAGGACCGGCTTCTCACATCCTTTGGGAGGAGTAGTCCGCTGCGGCGATTATGCCGCCTCGGTCTGGTAGAGCTGCGCCTCACGGTTGATAAGGATATCGGCCAGGAACCAGTAGGCCTCCCCCCAAGCGTTCAGAATCTCATCGGTTGCCGCCTCGCCCAATATGTCGCGGATCGCCGGCAGCAGCGCATTGGCGACCGCAGGATAATGTTCGGGCTTGATATGGGTCTCGACATGGCGCGCGGCGATGCGCTCGATCGCGGGTTTCAGCACGTCGAGCTTATCGACGTTCTGCGCGAAGGCGAGGATCGCGGCCGCTAGCCGCTTAGGCTGCGCGCCGGATTCGTGCGCGGCCATGTCGAACAGCGCCTTGATCTCCGGATCGACGAACAGGCGCTGATACATGCGCGTGGTAATCTCCACGCCGTGCTGCTGGAGCGCAGGCGCCGTAGCTTTCACCAAAGCCATTGTTTCGGGGGAGAGCGGTTTGGACATACAGATGTGCTCCGGATTTCAGGACCCTGACAAAAGAGACGATCAAAGTGGCGAGAGGGATCCAGTCGGGCATGGAGTGCGGGCCGGAGAGACAGGCATGCGCGATGAACCCAAGGCTTAGCGGCGGGGTATCCTGTATCCGGATCGATCATAGCTCGACCGCAGTCATAGGGGCGAGCAAGGTCCAAACGACGCCCGAGACGGGAAATTCCAGCTCGGCACGACCGCGCAAGCTGCGGCTCGCGGCCGTGCATATCAGCCGCGACCCAAAGCCCCGCCGCTCGGGCCTGACGACTGGCGGGCCGCCACGTTCGGCCCATCGCATCCAAAGCTCGGCCTCGGTGCCCGATCCCAGCACTTTCCACGTCAGCTCGATCGTGCCTGTTTCGTTGGACAGCGCACCATATTTGATCGCGTTCGTTGCCAGCTCGTGAAAGGCGAGGGTCAACGTCATCGCCGCCTTGGGGCCGATCGTGACCGTGGGGCCGTCGAGGCGGAGCCGCTCCGCGTAGAGGGTGAAGTGGCCCAGCGCATTTTCCGCCAGCGCGGGCAGGGGCGCCGCCTGCCAGTTGTGGGATAGAAGCTGCTCGGTCGCGTTGCCCAGCGCCGCCAATCGCTCGTCAATGGTCGATCGGGCGTCTTCGATCGAATCGGCCGCCTGCAAGCTCTGGCTGACAAGGGAACGAACGACAGTGAGAATGTTCCTGAACCGATGCTCAAGCTCACGAATCCGGGTTTCAGTATCGACCATAACTCTACGTGCCCCCTACCCGGCTACTTAGAGCAATCGGGAGCCCAGGACGAACATTTTGCACGTTCGCGTGGAGCACAGAGCCAGACGGCGCGTTGCTGCGCTGATCGGTGGAACGGCTGCGTAAATGCTTGGTGCGGCATGACTAAACAAGACGGGATCAGCGGCCTTCGCGTGCTGGTTGTCGAAGATGATTATTGGGTCGCGGCTACGCTGGTTGAGATAATATCTGAAGCCGGCGCGGAAATCGTCGGCCCTGTCGATTGCGTGCGGGATGCCCTCGCGGCGCTGGACTCGTCGCCTCATGTCGCCAGCCTCGATGTGCAACTTGGCTCCGAAACCTCGTTCCCGATCGCGGACGAACTGGACCGTCGCGGCGTGCCCTTCATCTTCGCCACGGGTGCGGCCAGCATGATCCCGGCTGCCCACGCCTCACGCCCGACCTGCCACAAGCCCGCTTCGCGCGAGCTGCTGATCGGTGCGCTTTCTCGCGCGCTCAACCCTGCCTAACAGGGTTGCGTCACTGACGCGATGCAAGAGGCTCAAAAGGAAACGCCTCCTCGTCGTCCAGCAGCTCGCCGGGTTGCATCGGGCCGGCTCCGGTCGCGGCGTCGATCGCGGCTTGCAAATGGACCGCGGTGGCCGTCGCGCCTCGACCTCTCCGATCCAGTTGGGCCAACGCCATCTTCATAAGCGAGAGGGCCGTGTCGTCGTTCGTCATAGACATGCCTCGATGGGAACCCGGGGCCTTGACGGAACAGGGGTGCCCCGGTCTCGATCGGTCATTGCGCGGCCGATCTCCACGGCGTTCTTCCCAGCGCGCTTGACCGCGTACATGAGCTGATCGACCGCATGCATCAACGAGGGTTCGTCACGCGGGGTATCGGGCGAGATGAGCAGCGCGCCCATGCTGCACGTCACCGGATGAGGCGTGCCGGCCAGAACCGATGACAGGCGCTTGTGGAGCAAGCGGGCGAAATACACCCCTTCCTCGGCCGAATGGACGGGAAGCAAAAAGGCGAACTCGTCGCCGCCGATCCGGCCGAAATCGTCCTCGCGCCGGATGGTCTTCCGTGCGCCCTGCGCGAAGGCGCGCAGCACCTCGTCGCCGGCAACATGGCCGTGGCGGTTATTGATGCCCTTGAAATCGTCGAGATCGAGGATCGCGAGCAGGAAGGATTGCCGGGCAGGCACCGCTAGATCGAGACGATGGATCAGGCGTTCGCGGAACGTCTCCTTGTTGAGCGCATCGGTCATGCGGTCGCGCGCCGCCAGGTGGTGCTCCCGATCAAAGGACCGGCGGAAGCTGAGAACGATGGCGGCGACGAAACCATAGGTGACGGCGCGCACGGCCATCCTTGCCCCGAGCAGGGCGGGGGAGAGCCCTGGAAGTTCGGCGAGATGCGGCACGACGGCGAGGACCGCCGCGACGATCGCCACCAAATAGCCGGCGCGGCCTCCCAGCGCCCAGCAGGCGGCGCAGACGATCGGGATATAGAGCGGCGCGAGACCAATCCGGGGAAAATGCGCGTTCGCCAGCGCCAGCGCCGTGACGCTGAGGAGGATCGCGAACCAGGCGCGTTCGCGCGGCAGGGAATGACGACGATCGGCGAGGCGGCCGACAGGCAGATGACTACTCACGCATGTCCTACTCGGTCAAAGGGTTCTCCAAGCTCATTCCCGCCCCAACTGTTCCTGTTCAGCCGGCGGCACGCCCCATTTCGGAGACGTGCCGGCCACTGAACCAGGTGTTGGAAACCTGAAACACGTCAGGCGCGGACGCCTTTGGCCGGGTGGCTTGGACATGCGCGCCCGCCACCCGGTCGATGAAGCTCGACCGGCTCGTGTTTCAGGAGGTTTCCACGCCTCCACCCGCGTCTCCGCAGGTGCGCGCACGCTACCGGCAAACTGTTAAGAAAAGCAATAAGCTGACAGGCACACCGGGGATCAGCCGATCTTGACGCCCCGCCAGTCCCGTTTTTTCCGCAGGTGGATGGGCCGCTTGGCCGCTGGTGGGTGCATATCGCGATCGGTCCTGTCGGCCAGCAGCGGCGTCGATCGCTCCTCGATGAGGGCGCGCAGCCGAGTCCGCCCGCGTGCGATGCGGCTCTTGAATGTGCCTGGGGCAATGCCGAGCTGCGCCGCGCCATCCTCGATGGACACGCCCTGGCTCGCCAGCAGCACCGCCTCGCGTTGGTGGGGCGGAAGCTCGCTGAGCGCCCAATCCGTATCCCGCAGCCAGACGGCGAGGCTCTGGGTCTCGTCCACCCGTAGCATGCGGTCGCGCGCCTCTTCGGGCAGGTCGGCATGAAAGCGGGCGCGGCGGCGACCGGTGAGAAAGCTGTTCTTCATCACGGTCCGCGCCCAGGCGGCGAGGCTTGTTCCCGCCGCGAAGCTGGCGCGCGCGGTCCAGCACCGGAGCATGGTGTCCTGCAGAAGGTCGTCGGCATCGGCGCCGCCTCCAGTCAGTCGCCGCGCATAGGCGCTTAGCGCCGCCGCCTGCTCGATCAGCGCTGCTCCGAACGCATCATCGGGCATGGCGATCGGCAAGGGAACACGGGCAGGCACATCGGGCGGCATCTCATTCTCCGGGCAGGGCTCTCCTGCCCTCAAGATATAGGGGGTGCGAGCCGCCGATGTTGCCAGCCAGACCGCTTCAAGGCCCGCTTCGTCCCGTCTCGGTCGATCGGGGCTGCGCGCGTGCTATGGGGCTTCCATATCGCAATCGGAGAGAGACGATGGAGCGCCTGTTTCCGCGCGCCTTGATAGCGTGCATTCGTGAGGCTCGGCCGCCGACGCCGCAGGAGCTTGCATCGATGGCCGAGAAAATCTGGCGCGAGGCTTTTCCAGAGCGTCCATTTCGACACGCGCGCGCCATGACCATCGCCGCCGTAGCGCTCACAGGCGAACGCCAGACGTGCAAGGGACCGCCGGCATCCTGTCCCGCTGAACCATTTCCAGCTAGAATGCGGAGCGCTACGGTTGGCCGATGGTCGCCAGGGCTGGGGTCCGGTGAGAGGATGGACAAAAACGTACGCTCTCATGACTGCCGTCCGAGACGCTGGCCGAGTTTACTCCTTCGCTGGCCGCTAGACCAGCGGTCGCATTGACCTTGGCGGGTGTGCCGCGGGCGCCTGATCGACGACGATTGATCACGCTCTCATCCGCGGGTTGGTTACCGCACTACCCGTATCCGTCGCTGGGCCTATCCTCCGTCTAAGTTCGGGCGTCGGACGAACCTGCCCCACCGTACACCGTGGATTGCCCATCACAGTCGGGTGCCCGCGGCACGCCGGCCAAGGCTATGCAGGTGGTGTGCTGGCGCCTCCTCTCACTGCTGTTTGGAAGATCAAGCGGCGACCGCCGGTGGTACGCGTCGGGCGATGTCCCAAGCATAGCCGACCAGTTCACGCGCAATCGCGGTGGTCACCTTGGGCTGGGGCTTGCCTGCGGCCGCGAGGCGACGGTAGCGCTGGCAGAGACGAACCTGCGCCTTCCATCCAATCGCCTGGATCTCTTCGGGTAAGTCGATGACGCGCTCACGATAGCGGCGTTCCTCGCGAGCGGGCAGTCGATACGACCAGCCAGCCTCGATCAGCATGGTGCGTGCCTGCGCGTTACCCGCGCGCGTGATCCGACCACGCTTGGTCCGGGCACCGCTGGAATGCTCGGACGGCACCAAGCCGACATAGGCCATCAACTGCTTGGGATTGTCGAAGCGGGTCAGATCACCGACCTCGGCGACCAGCGTCGCGGCGCTGACCAGCCTGATGCCGCGCAGGACCTGAAGATTGCGGACCAGCGGCGCGAAACGCCATGCATCCACCGCTTCGCCCAGCGCCGCCTCGAGCCGTCCAACCCGCGCCTGCGCCTCCAGGACCCGCTTCTGCATCTCCTCGAACGCCAGCTGCTGATGGGGGAAGTCGAACCGCTGTTCGGACAACCACCGCCAATACATCTTCGTCCAGGCCGCCTTGCCGCCGAAACGACGATCGTGCCGCAGCAGGAAGCTACGCACGGTCTGTTTGGCCCCGGTGGCATCTTCCTGTGCGCTGCGTCGGGCGCGGATCAGATCACGCACCGCCTCGTGCGCCTCGTCCGGAACCCAGATCGCGGTAAGCTCGCCGGCACGCAACAGTCGGGCCAGGGTCATTGCGTCACGCCGGTCGGTCTTCACATGATCACCTGGCCGTCGTGGCATCATCGAGGGAGCGATGACGATACAAGCCTGCCCCAGTTTCGTCAGCAGCCGGTGCAGGCCATAGCCGCAAGGACCAGCCTCGTAGCAGACGCTCAACCTCACGCCCGGCGCCGTCAGCCGCTTGACCAGCTTTCTGACCGCATCGTCCTCGTTGGCAACCGTACCGACGAAACGCACCTCGCCTCCGCGCTCTTCATCGGCAACTGCGACCGCGATGGTTTCCTTGTGCACGTCCAGACCGACGTATTTTACTGTCTCCGTCATGACTCGCCTCCAGTGCTGACAAATCCATCGTCAGCATCTCAGATTTGAGCCCTCGAGGCTCCGGCAGTCATGGGGTCTAAGGCTGGCGCCATGTTGGTTGGATGCGCAAGGGTCTGAACCGATCACGGGGTTTGTCGATTTCGCTCCAGAGATAGTCGCCGGTGAGGCCAATATGCTCCCAGCCCAGGGGGGGCGACATGGGTAACCAACTCGTCTGGCACCTCGATGCCGTTATTACGCAGATGACGAATGGCGCGATCGAGATAGACGGTGTTCCATAACGTCACGGCTGCGGTAGCGAGGGTCAGGCCGGATGCCCGATGTCGCTGGTTCTCAAAGGTGCGGTCGCGCAGCTCGCCGAGACGGTTGAAGAAAATCGCGCGGGCGAGCGCGTTGCGTGCCTCGCCCTTGTTGAGAATGCTGCCGGTGCGGCGGCGCTGTTCGGGATCATCGAACCAGTCGAGCATGAACAGGGTGCGCTCGATCCGCCCGATCTCCCGCAAGGCGCGCGCGACGGGGTTCTGGCGCGGATAGCCGGAGAGCTTGCGCAGCATGGCCGAGGCGCTGACAGTGCCAGCGCGGATTGAAGCTGCGAGACGCAAGGTTTCGTCCCAATTCTCTTCGATGGCGCGAACATTGATCGGACCGGCGACAAGTGCGCGAAGGGTCGGCCAGGGGTCGAGCGGTGATAGGCCGTAAAGGCGGCGCTCGTTGAGATCGCGGATACGCGGGGCGAAGCGGAAACCGAGCAGATGGCGAAGCCCGAACACATGATCGACGGCGCCGGCGGTGTCCGTCGCGTGCTCCCGGATCACCAGTTCGCTTTCATGATCCAGCAAGCCATCGAGAACGTGGGCGGCCTCTCCGGCATTGGCGGCGATGACCTTGGTGTGGAACGGCGTGAATCGGTCGGTCACATGGGTGTAGAACAGCACGCCGGGTTCCGAACCGTAGCGGGCATTATGATCGGCCCGCGCTTCCCCGCGCCCGCCTGCCCGGAAGAACTGTCCATCAGACGACGATGTATCGCCTGGCCCCCATACGCTCGCCAACGGATGCGCGGTGTGGCAATCGACGATCGCCGCCAGCGCCGAGAGATAGGTTTCGTCGCGCACATGCCATTCCGCCGTCCAGCGCAGGCGCGCCAGGGTCAGCCCGCGTGAGCTTTCCGCCATGCGGCCCAGCCCAAGATTGGTTGCATCGGCCAAGATCGCCGCCATCAGCGCGGATTGATCTGAGGCCGGCGCTCCGCTTCGGACATGGACGAAGTGATCGGAGAAGCCGGACCAAGCCGCCACCTCGACCAGCAGATCGGTGATCCGCACGCGCGGCAGCATCGCGTAGAGTCTGGCCTTCAATGTCTCGGCATCGTCGGATACGATGCGGCGGAAGGGA
This sequence comes from Tardibacter chloracetimidivorans, assembly GCF_001890385.1. Classification (NCBI taxonomy): domain Bacteria; kingdom Pseudomonadati; phylum Pseudomonadota; class Alphaproteobacteria; order Sphingomonadales; family Sphingomonadaceae; genus Tardibacter; species Tardibacter chloracetimidivorans. The sequence goes on from NZ_CP018221.1 coordinate 2,555,261, forward strand.
GAAATCAGCAGTTGCCCGCGCTCAATGGTGACATCGGTCAACTCATCTGCCTCCGCCGCCCGCTCGACCTCGCTCATGCGCTTGGTCAGCAGTGTCCGCCGTTCGTCGATCCATGCCGTAAAGTCGGGCACCACGGCCAGATTGAGAGTGTTGTCCGCGCGCATGTTCTCGAACGCTGGCACGGGCAGGAGATAGTCGTCGAGCGTCCGGTAGGCCCGGCTGCCGTCCACCCAGATACTGCCTGAGCCGATGCGCTCGCGCAGATGGACGATCACCGCTATCTCATAGGCCCGCCGGTCGATCGTTCCTCCCTCCGACTGCACGACCTTGCGCCAGCGCGGCTTGATGAAGCTCGTCGGAACCTGCTTCGGGAGGACCGAACGGCCATCACGATACATTTTCTTCAGCGTCTCGACGGCCGAGAGCAGCGGGTCGCCTGCACGCGACGCGCGAAAGGTGAACGCGGCGAGGAAGGTCGGCGCGAACTTGCGGGCAGCGGGGGTAGCGCTCCACCACTTCCTCAAGGCCGTCGTCGCCTGCCCGGGTGAGATCCTCCGCGCAGCGGACGCTGCGCACGAGTTCATCCCACCCCATACGATCCTCGATCGCCGCGAAGGCATCGCCCCCATCGGCATAGGCGTTGAGCAGTAGGCGGCCGAGTTGAACGTGAACGCGCGCGGTGTCCTTTAGCAGCTTTGCCTGCCCCAGTAATCGATCCGATCGGGTGCGATCGGCGCGGCGGAACAGCGATCCCACCATCTTTTCGACCATGACAAGTGCGGCGTCGGTCAACGCTGCTTCCATTTCGATGGCGAATGCCGTGAGCATCGCAAGGCGTCGAGACCGTTCGAGACGGCGAAGGTGCTGGGCGGTGACGACGCCGGCGGTTCGCGCGATCACGGCATAGCGTGCGGCATGGATGCGGCGGGCGCGGTCCGCCGTGATCCCGATGGCCCTCACCGTGTCAAGCCTAGCGACAAGGGCTTTCAGGTTCGATGCCGAGGGAGATTCCGACCAGTCGCGTATCCAGCCAAGCGGGGTGCGGCCGTGATCGTCAGAGGTGACAAGCTGCTCCAATGCAGCTTCTTGTTCGGCCGAACAGTCGCGGATCAGACCGATATTGGCGGCTTTGCGCGCTTGCGTTCGGGCGATGAGAGCGAGACGTTCGAGTGTCGATGCAGCAGGCGGACAATGCCAGCGCATCGCGATAACGGTTTACTGAAGTGAATTTCGGGTTGTAGCTGATCTTTACCAGAGGTGCGCAGTTTTTACCCTGTTGGTTCCAGGGGGGGCGCGACGACCCAAGATATCCGGCGCGGCGGTCGCATTGCTTGCCAAGCACCCGTTCTTCAAAGCCGAAGGGTTGGAGATCCTTGCCGTGCTTCATTGCCAGCCGGCGCCCGCTGTTTTCGTATGCGCCCTCCTATTCAAATCATACCGGCCTCACCTATTTCTGCGAGTGATGGTCGCCGGCGCGGAAGTGCCTGATCAGGGCTCCCGTGTCGGCCTCCGCTGTTGAACTGGGAGAGATCATATGACCGCAATGTCTTTTGCCTCCCCCTTCTCCACGGGGAGCGCTTATGCTCGGGGTTCTGCGCTGCTGAGGCGGAACTGGGGTTGGATTGTGTTCCGTGGTGCCCTGGCCCTATTGCTGGGCGTAGTCACTATCCTGTTTCCGCTGAATGCTCTGTTCGCTTTCACCCTCGTGTTTGCCGCTTATGCCGGCGCAGACGGCATCCTGTCGCTGATCGCGGGTGTACGGGGGGCGACGAAGAAGGAGGATCGCTGGTGGGCGATGGTCCTGCGCGGCGTGATCGGCATCGCGGCCGCGGTGGCCGTTGCGCTGATGCCCGAGCTCGCAACCCTAAGCTATGCGCTGGTCACGCTGGGCGTGCTGATCGCCTGGGCGTTCCTTACCGGTGCTTTTGAGATCGCCGCCGCTATCCGGCTGCGCAAGGAGATCAAGGGCGAATGGCTGCTCGGGATCTCTGGCGCGCTGTCGATCCTGCTGGGTGTGTGGGTGTGGGCCATGCTGTGGCTCTACCCGATCGCTAGCATCCTCTCGGTGGCGTGGGTGATTGCGGCCTGGGCCTTCTTCGCCGGCTTTACGCTGATCAGCCTCGGCATCCGCCTGAAGCGACTTCAGGCTGTTGAGAATGGTCTTGAAAGCCGTTCTGACGAAACCAAATAAACTCCTGCCGGGTGCCGACAGGACCCGGCATGGAGAGTGCGTCCGCTCTCTCGGACGCTCTTCATACACTCGTTGCTCAAAGGAGGACTTGTTTATGAGGACCAACTATGACTTCACCCCGCTCCGGCGTTCGACTGTCGGGTTCGACCGGCTGTTCGACCTGCTCGAGAACGGTCTGACTTCGCAGGTTACCGACAACTATCCGCCGTTCGATCTCGTGAGCGAAGGTGAGGACCGCTACCGCATCAACATGGCGGTGGCCGGCTTCCGCCCCGGCGAGATCGAAGTGACCGCACAGCAGAATCTGCTCGTGGTCTCTGGTCGCAAGCAGGAAAGCGAGGAAAGCCGCTACATCCACCGCGGCATCGCCGCGCGTGACTTCGAGCGCCGCTTCGGCCTGGCGGATTATGTTCAGGTGAAGAATGCGGAGCTCAAGGATGGCATGCTCTCGATCGAGCTGGTGCGCGAGATCCCCGAGGCGATGAAGCCGCGGAAGATCAGCATCGGCGCGGCTGGTGAAAATGCCCGCCGGATCGAGGACTCGTCCGCGAACAATAACGAGAAGGCCAACGACGGCGCCAAGCAGCGCGAAGCTGCCTGATGCCGAACCGGGCTCGCCGCGCCGTTCGGGGCGGCGAGCCCTCTTCGCCAGCAACCAAGGAGACGAATCATGTCGATGCGTGATTTGATTCCGTGGCGCCGGCAGGAGAACCCGGCGCCCGCGCTCTTCCGCGACGAAGAGCGCAGCCCCTATGTCCAGCTCCGCCGAGAGATGGATCGCCTGTTCGAGGACTTTTTCCGGGCACCGCTCGTGGGCGGCATCGGCCTCTCCAGCAATGTGCAGAGCTGGCCGTATCTGGAGGTTAAGGAGACCGATGATCAGGTGATCGTCACCGCCGAGCTTCCCGGCCTGACCGAGAAGGATGTGGACGTCACCGTGGACGATGGCGTGCTGACGCTTCGGGGCAAGAAGAAGTCCGAGCACCAGGACAAGGATCGCGGCTGGTCCGAACGCTACTATGGCCGTTTCGAACGCTCGATCGTGCTGCCCGACGGCGCCGACGAGGAGAACTGCCAGGGCGTGCTACGCGATGGCGTGCTGACGGTGCGAATGCCCAAGTCGCAGCGGACGACGCGCGGTCGCAGGATACCGCTCGGCGACGGCGCGACGCAGCACTGATCGATACCGCGCGCCGGCGCCGCCGGTGCGCGGATTTCGAAACACACGCTCGCTACGCCGGCTGGTGGAGGACGAAGCAGAGGGAACAGTCATGGTTCGATCCCACCGGCAATCCAGGGGCATCTGGGCAGCATGGGCTTTGGTGCTCACGTTCGTTGGCGCAACCCTTGGCGGCGCGGCCGTCGAGATGCTGACGAGCACCGCCCCGGCTGAAGCGACCGGGCAACGGGCGATATCGAGCGATGCCGTTCCCCTCAACCGATTGACGCTGGCGCCGCTGGTGGAGCGGGTCGCGCCTGCGGTGGTCAACATCGCCGTGCTGCAGAGTTCGCCCTATGCGCAGAACCCTCTGCTCCGGGATCCCTATTACCGCCTCTTTCTTGGTGTTCCTGACGAAGCCCTCGCGCCGCGCATATCGGCCGGATCGGGGTTTGTGGTTGACGCCGAACGCGGGCTGGTGGTGACCAACCAGCATGTCGTCTCACATGCGCGCGCAATCGCTGTCGGCATCGGCGATCGACAGGTCGAGGCGGAACTGCTCGGGAGCGATCCACTGACCGACATCGCCGTCCTGAGAATCCCCGCAAGAGGGCTGAAGGCCCTGCCGCTCGGCGAGTCAGCGAAGGCCCATGTCGGCGACTATGTCGTGGCGATCGGCAACCCCTTCGAGGTGGGCCAGACCGTCACCGCCGGCATCATCAGCGCGGTACGGGCGCCGTCCGCGGGGGGGCCGCCCTATGTTCAGACCGATGCCCCGATCAATCCAGGGAACTCGGGGGGGCCGCTGATCAACATGCGCGGCGAGGTCATCGGCATCAACAGCGCAATCATCGGCCCCAGCGGCGGAAATGTCGGCATCGGGCTCGCTGTGCCTTCCGACGTTGCGCGGAGAGTTGTCGAACGGATCGCGGGCACGAGGCTGGCTGCTGCCGCCGATAGCTGACTTCCCGCTCTGTTCTTCCCCGCTCCAAAATCCATCGTCAGCGGCGCCACGCCGCTCCGACGCTATTTTAGCAAGGCCGCGGCCACGTCCCCGTACCGAAGCGGGTGAACGCCGTCGCGGGAGCGGAAGCGGCCGAGATCCAGGGTCTCGTCACCAAAGCGAGCAGCGACGGAGCTGACGGTGTAGGCTTGTGGGCGGGCGTATGGCAGCAGCCAGATCACACGGTTGAAGCAGAACTGCGCACGTATCTCAGCGAGGCGGGCGGCGAGAGCCGGTCCGGCCATGTCATTGGAGCCCATCGAGAAGATGCAGGTATTGTAGCGCTTTCCCGGTCTTCGCCAGGAAAGGACCTGGGCGGCCGTGGCCCGCTCTGCGGCCTGAACGTCACAATGGCGTTCGTAGCGCGCGTTTATCGCCTGCGCGGTGCCGACGCCCGTGCTGTCCCCAAGAATCAGACACTCGAACATCAAAGCTTCCCTCGGCCTCCGGTCGGCGGAAGGCATGCTTAGCGAGCAAATCCGTCTAGCCCGATGCGCAGTTTGCTGGGCATGGTCGCGGTCCATCGCCACGTGGTCGATGTTGGCCCGACTGCCGCGGGTCGGGCCAACGCGTCAGTAGCAGCGCCACACGCGGAGATGCGGCGCTTCCCAGCGCCACCCGCAATGCCGGTACCACCGGCCGTGCCAGCGATACCAACCATGACGAGGGCCTGGTTCAGCTATCCACACTGGGCCGCGCCATCCTGGCGCCCAGCGATGATGGCCGGTCCAATGATGCCAGCCCGGCCCCCACGCCGGCGGCGGCGCCCAGACCTGAGCCGCGGCGGGGGTAAGGGACATGCCGAAGAGCGCCAGCAGACCGACGATTGCCGACGTCAGCACCTTCATCGCGCGCGAAGGCCAGCGACGCACCTCCGATCGAGAGGGTGGCGTCTGGCTCTCCAGATGGCGGAGCGAGTTGTCGTGGGAGCTATCGGCAGCAACGCGCCGGCGCCCGCGGATCAGATCGCGAATAATCGTCCTCATATCCAAATCCTCTACATGAGCAATTCGGGCATGAGATGCGCCGGAGAGAGAGCCGGCGCCCTCTAGTCCCAGCCGAACCCGCTATGGCGTTCGGCGTCAGTCGAGCTAGTATTCTTCCGCGCCCCGTCAAGGGTCGGAGGCCAGACTTTGGCGGCCAGCAACGATTGTAGGAACCGAGACGAGGGCAGACACTTACCTGGATGGCGGTGCGAGTAGGTACGGTCGAAATGGCGCAGCTAACGCAACTCGAACTGGCGAACTGGGCAGCCCTCTATGCTGCTACGGCGATGTGCTGTGCGATCGCCCTCGCATTGTCGATTGTCGGCGCTGGAGTGCAGGTCTGCCGCGAACGCGCCTGGGAAGAAGTTCGGAGCGTTCGACAAGCAATCCTCTTCGTGCCCAAGCTCTGGTGGCTGTGGCAACGGCTCTACTTTCGCTCGACGCCGGTTATCATCGCCATTGTGGGCGGGTTCGCGATGACGCTTCGCTGGAGCTGAGAAGCACGGGGCTCAACTCACAGGTCCAGGGCGGCGGCAACCTTTCGCGCTACCCGGCCCAGCTCGAGGTCGCCGGAACTGAGGCAGAGCAGCGGAGCGATCTCGCGCATGCGGGAATGCCCGCTGGTGCTCGATCCGTCATGCTCGTCGTCACCGTGGTCGATGGCGTCGATCGCCAGACGCTTGATCTCCCCGGTGATCCGCGAGCGCGCCTCGATCAGGAAGTCCGGTCGCGCAGGGCCGAGCGGCGTCAGAATATCGAACACGGGCTTTTCGATCGCGGCATCGATGCCATGCCGGTGAAGGTTGCGCTGGATCGACAGCAATTCGCGCAGCAGGCTGCGCTCGAACTCGGACTCGACCGGGATGAAGCGCTGCCCCGAGTAGATCGGCTGCGCGTAGGCGCGAAGCGGAGCATAGCCACGCGCCTCGGGATATTGACCAGCGACGACGATCACGAGGAAGGGGCCACGGACCAGGTTGCCCCGCACCGACGGGGATTGCACCCGATTGGCGACGCGCACTGGCCGGTTGTCGGCGGTCTCGATGACATGGCCGGTGATCTGATGCGAGAAGAGCGCGAAGAACGCCTGCGGCGCGTGGCCGGGAGGCCAGTCTCCGGAGAGACGCCTCAGAACCGCATAGGCGCGCCGGCTGTGCAGGGCATCGGCGTGGGTCCAGAAGGCGCGGCTGAGCTCGACGCCGGGCGCGATCTCGATCCTGCTGCTCGCCTTCACTAGAGCATCGAACTCCCGCTTGATCGAAGGCTCCTCCGCGCCATCCGACAAGGGAAAAGCCCGGGTCGTCCCTGCAACGTCGAGGAGGCGCCATAGCAGCCGGGCCAGCCTAGGCACCGAGGCGTGGCGCGTGCGATCGTCGCTGGCGTCGCTCTCGGGCTGTTGCGCGAGCTTGCTGGGGGCAGGCCGCAGGACCTCGAAGAAGCCCTCGGGAGGCGCCGCCGGCGTTTCGCGCGATCGGACCTCCGAGATGCGATGGGTGACCTGATCCCGGAAGAAGGGGCAGTCGGCGCGGTGGTCGGGTCGCTTCGCGCTGGTCAGCCGGCGGAGATAATAGGTCTCCGCCTCCGACAGGAAGGCGGGCGTAAGTATCGGCGGCGGATCGTCCGCGGCCAGGCAATCACAGGCGATCCACTTGGCGCCGATGCGGGCGTTCTGGACGAGCGTGATTCCTGCCTCTTCATCGCCAGGCGATCCCTGGCCGATGTACCAACGCACCAGCGCCTCGCGGAGCGGAGCGGGCAGCGCGATCCGGGGGCCGCCGCCATCCGTGTCTCGGTCAATCAGCCACATGATCCAGTTTCGGGCGATCCAATGCAGCCATAGTTTGCCCGCTCCGGGGAATTGACAACTACAAATCGCCTGATCTCAACTTCCTGAACTAGGGGTCAGGGAGGTTTGATATGCGTGCGTTGTTGCTCGCGAGCACACTTTTCATCGTTGATAGCGGGGCCGCGCTCGCGGCGACCCAACGCGCCGCTTCGCCGGTGCGCAGCGTCCAGCTGATCAGCATGACGGGGCGGTCGGACGTCGCCGCCGACGGTAAGGATGGGACGGCCGAGCCCAGCATGGAGGGTCCGGCCGAGGCCGTCATAGCGGATGTGGAGGGTTTCCGGGTCCACGATCTGAGCCGTCGCTGGGTCGAGTATCAGATGGGTGAAAGACTCGCGGCAGAGGCCGGCGCAACGACGGCGGTCGCGGAGGAGGACCCCTTTGCCCCGGTCGGTGTTGCCCAGCTCGGCGCCCCGGCCAGTCAGACGGCGGCATTTGCTCCATTTTCCGCGATCGCCGTGCCGGCATGGATGCGCGGCGGCCCGGTTTTCGCTGCGGCTGCCACGACCTTCGTCCCCGGATGCTCGCCGACGGGTTACCGGCGAAGCGGCTTCCTGCCCGCCGATGCCGAAGTCCGCCGCCAGACATATTTCTCGATGATGAGCAACGTCGCCTGCGAATACGGGATTCCAGTCGGGCTGTTCGATGCGATGATCATTCGGGAGAGCCGCTACAACGCCTCCGCGGTGTCCCCGAAAAGCGCATTTGGCCTCACGCAGCTGATGCCTGGGACGGCCGCCGGTCTTGGCGTGAACCGCTACGACGTGGAGCAGAATCTTCGTGGCGGAGCGCGGTATCTGCGTCAGCAGCTCGACCGGTTCGGTGCCTATCACCTCGCCTTGGCGGCCTACAATGCCGGGCCCGGGCGCGTCAGGAACGGGAGTGTGCCGCGGATCGTCGAGACCCAGGATTATGTCTCGAACGTCCTGCTCAACTGGTCTCGGCTCAGCGGCATTTCGAGAGTTGCGACCATCCAGACGAGTGCATCGCCGGCACCGCGCCGTGAACCATTCGTTCGCGCCGCCACGGTGTCGAGCTTCTGAGAAGTCGTGCCGATCGCACGGGTGCCGCGCTAGAGAAGCGGGTCGCGCCCCGAGCCGAATTGCGAGCGACGCTGGAGGACCGCCGTGATCTCGGTGACCATCCGCTTGATGACCGCCGACTGGAAATAGGTGCCCCACTCGCTGCGGATTTCGCTGCCGTCCATGCCCTCGAGCTCCTGAAGAGCCTCGACGAGCCGGTGGGGCAGACCTTTGAACAAGGTGCTCAGCATCGCCACGAGTGCGGTGAAGCGATCGTCCTGCACGAGCTCCATCTCGCGGGTCATCTCGACGCTGATGACTGCCTGCATGAGGTCGATGTTAAGGGCCCTGAGGATCGCCTGGAATTCCGGCAAGGTCATCGAGGCGCGCTTCTCCGGGTCCCGGTGAAGGATCGTGCCGAGCCTGCTCTTCTTGATACCTGAGCGCAGCGCCATCGTCCGGATGCCGATGTCGTTGGCCTCCATCGCGCGCATGATCATCGGCACATAGTCGGCCGCTGCTTCAGCTTCTGCCTCGAGGGGCAGCTCCTGCTCCATTCGATTCGTAAGCGATGACACTTTTCGCCCCCGCAGTCCTTTTTGCGGACAGAGCGACACAATCAAACCTTATCGATCTTGGCAAGCCCTTCGAGAAAAGCCCGCGCACCCCTCACAACCGAATTTATCTAATTCGCACAACCTTTTCGCCCTCGTCACGACCACGCCCGCGCGCGCCTTTTGGCGGCTTTTGCTCGTCGATTCCGATCTTGCTCAACAGCTTGGCGGTGCCCTGCTCGACCACATAATCGAACAGCAGCATGGAGATAGCGTCGCCGACCGTCAGGGCCGATCCGAGATGCTTTTCGAGTCGCCGCTTGGCCTCCGTCAGGCTTTCCGCGCTCGTCTTCGTGATGCTTAGATGGATGCGGATCGGGCCCTTGGTCGGCACCTTCTCGAGGTGCTTGCGCAGCGTTTCCACGTCGTGCTGCTCGATCGCGCCTGCGGCGCCGGCGGTGGCGCGCGCGTTCACGAGGTTCCCGAGCGACTGGTAGCGCCGTGTCTGATTGGAGTGAATCCGCAGACTCTCGGTGGTCAGCCGAAACAGATACTCGGATACGTCGAGGGTGTACCCCCGCATTGCCTGCCCGCCCATTCCCGCATGTCCTTGCTTGCCTGGCTTCGGCTGAAGTCGCCAAGGTGAAGTGACATCGCCCTATACGACTCGTCCGGGGCGAGCCAAGTGTACCCGCACAGGGACTTGCCCGCAAAGCCGGACCTGGGTCCGCAACCGCGGACAGCGCGCCTGAAAGCCGGGACAAGGTGTCCGCGAATCAAGATGAAGAATCGTTGTTCGCGGACGATGTTTGGCTCTGCCGAAGGTTCTTTAGGCACGGCCGCTAGATAAATCCGCCGAGAGCCCGGCGGTTCCAACAAAAGCCGGTTGTAGCGAAAGTCGTTGGGGACCCACCCTTCAATTGGGCGCGGAGGTGCCGCGTCTCCATCGAAGGGAAAACTCTTATGCAGTCTCTGCTGAATCGGAGCGGGCGCATGGAGATGGCGATCCTCGCCCTCGCTGTGATGCTGTTCGCGCTCCTGTGGTTCGCCGGGCCGGCCTTTGCCGGGGCGGATACCACGTTCGACACGGCCCTCACGAAGTTCACCGACTTTCTCGAGGGGTCGGGCGGCAAGGTCATTACCGTGCTGTCGCTCGCCGGCGGCATCGTGGCGCTCGCCTCGGGCCGCTTCTCCATGGGTCAGATCGCCATTCCGGTCGGCGTCGGTGTCGGCGCCGGCACGGGCATTCCGATCGTCACCTCGACGGTGACGGCGACGATCTAACGCAACGAGCCTGGCGCGTCGGGGTGGCAGCCTCGGCGCCGCACAGGGGGAGGGTGGTGCAATGGCCGCAGACAAGTACGCGATCCCATCTCATCTGGACGATCCAGAACTGATCGGGCTGTGGACGCTGGATGAGTTCCTGGCGATGGTTACGCCATTCGTCTGGGGGATCATGACCCAGCACATCGTCATCGGAACGGCGTTGGCATTCGCCGGCTGGTGGGGATTGAAAAAGGCAAAAGCGGGTCGTGCCGCGTCTTGGCTGCTCCATCTGGCCTATTGGCATCTTCCGGCCGGCTTCACCGGCCTGAGGGCCACGCCACCCTCTTATCTCCGACTGATGGCGGGCTGAGATGGACCTCGCATTCAGCCACGCAAGCAACCAGCGGGTTCTTCGCCAGCGCAACTTCCTGGTCGTGGTCGCAGGCGCGCTTGCGGCGATAACAGCGCTGCTGCTCGCCTTCGGCATCTCGCGAGACCGCGAGATCGTCCTCCATGTCAATCGGCCCGGAAAACTGACCCCCTATCGGCGTCCAAAAGTGACCCCCTTGGAATTGGCAGTTCGAGTTGTCCCGGTAGTCCATAGGAGGGACCCGCGGTCGACGCCGCGCGCCGTCAGGAGCGCAGGCGGCGGCGACCGTGGGAGGTACCTGTGGACCCACCGGGTCAACTCGGGGGATGGGGGTCCGGGGGAAGGGGTCAGGCGGCTTCGCGTGTCTTGAAGCGCCAGCTCTCGTTGCCGGTCTCGACAATGTCGCAGTGGTGAGTGAGGCGGTCGAGCAGCGCGGTCGTCATCTTGGCATCGCCAAAGACGGACGGCCATTCGCCAAAGGCCAGGTTGGTAGTGACGATGACGGAGCTCTGCTCATAGAGCCGGCTGACCAGGTGGAACAGCAGCTGCCCCCCGGACATCGCAAAGGGCAGGTATCCGAGCTCATCGAGGATGACCAGGTCGAGGCGCGACAGGTGGTCGGCGATACGCCCTGGTCTGCCAGCCCTGGTCTCGGCCTCGAGGCGGTTCACCAGGTCGACGGTGTTGTAGAAGCGGACCCTGGCGCCGGCGCGGACGCAGGCCCGCCCTATGCCAATGGCGAGATGGGTCTTGCCGGTGCCGGTCCCTCCGACCAGCACGACATTGCGCTGGGCTTCGAGAAAGGCCCCACTGCCGAGTTCGCGCACCAATCCCTCGTTGATGGGCGTTCCGGTGAAATCGAAGTCGGCCAGTTCCTTGGCCAACGGCAGCTTGGCGATGGTCATCTGATATTTGATGGAGCGAGCGTGCTTCTCGTCGATCTCCGCCTTGAGCAGATCCCCGACGACCCGCTGAGCGCTATGCTGCCGCTTCACCGCATCGGCGATGACCTCGTCATAGGCATGGCGCATGCCGGCAAGCTTCAACGTTCCCATCATCTCCAATATGTCGTGGCGTTCCATGGTGGCTCCTCAGGCTGTCATAGCGGGCACAGTCGGCGGCGGGCTCGTGGCGCAGCCGGAGCGCGTCGGGCGTCGTGATGTTGGCGGGTGGCGGCAGCTCGCGCTGGCGTGTCAGGATATTGAGCACCACGTCCCGGCTGACAGGGCCGCCCGCCAGCGCCTCGGCGCAGGCCGCTTCGACCGCCTCCAGCCCATCGGTCGTCACCGCGGCCAGGATGCCGACCATCTGACGGTCACCATCGCTATGGGCCGACAGGCGCCGCCTTATCCGTCCCAGCGCGGCGGGCAGCTCCCAGTCCTTGAACGGAGCGCCGTTTCTCAGCGCGCCAGGCTTGCGGGCCAGCACCGGCACATAATGCCAGGGGTCATAGATGGTCTGGTCGCGCCCGAACCGGCGGGCATGCTCGCCCACCACCTCACCGTCCTGCCGGATAACGATGCGCTGGGCATAGGCGTGGACCTCGACCGGGCGCCCGAGCGCCTTCGCATGGACTGAATATTTGTTGTGGTCGAAGCGGACCAGCAGGGTCCTCGAAACCGACGCCGGCAGCGCATGAAAGCCATCGAACGGCCCCCGGTAGGCTATCAGCGCCGGACGGTCAGCCCCCTCAAATATCTCCCAGACGGTCCGGTCCTTGATCTCCGGGTGGAGCGCCCGCCTGGCATGGGCGACACAGCGGTCGAGCAGCCAGGCATTGAGCTCGTCATAGCTCTTGAAGCGCAGACGCGGCGTGAAGAAGCGCTCGCGCACCAGACCGACCTGGTTCTCGACCTGGCCCTTCTCCCAGCCCGACGCCGGTGTGCATGCCACCGGCTCGACCAGATAATGCCCGCACATCTGTTGGAAGCGCCGGTTGTACTGCCGCTCGCGGCCAAGGAAGATGGCGTCCACCGCCGTCTTCATATTGTCGTAGATGCCGCGCTGGCAGGCGCCGCCGAAGAAGGCGAACGCCCTGTCATGGGCATCGAACACCATCTCCTGGCTCTCGCGGGGATAGGCCCGCACGAAGAACATCCTGCTGTGGCAGAGCCGCATGTGCGCGACCTTCACCGTAGTCGTCACACCCGCCAGCACGACGACCTCGTGGCTCCAGTCGAACTGATAGGCTTCCCCCGGCGCGAAGCTCAGCGGCACGAACGCCGCCGCCGTCATCGCCGACCGCTCGCGCTGCCAGCCCGCCGCATAGCGACGAACCGCGTCATAGCCGCCGCGATAGCCGAGCCCCTGGAGTTCTTCGTAAATCCGTATCAGCGTCAGCCGCTCACGGCGCTGCTTGCGCTCGTTGCTCTCCAGCAGCCGCTCGAGGTCCGCAGACCACGGCCCCAGCTTGGGCAGCGGCTGCACCGCGCGCTCATAGGTGAAGTCCGTTCGCTCCGACCGCACCACCTTGCGCACCGTGTTCCGAGACACCCCAAGGTCCCGGACGATTTCCTTGATGGTCTTGCCCTTGACGAAATATTCGCGCCGGATCCGCGCCACCGTCTCCACGACCAGCATTCTCCCCGACCGCCCTCGCACAAAAGCGACGAGCGTGAACCACGTCAGTTCAGGGGGTCAATTTTGGAAGCCGATCCGCCCTCAACGGGGTCAATATTCCACGCCGATTCACACCCCAGGATCACCGGCTCGCCGGTGATTAGCCCGATGATGAGAACGGCCGGCACGGTGAGACCGACCGTAGAGGCGGCCGCGCCCAGGCAGAGGTTGATCGCCCGGGTGAGCTCGTTGCGCGCCACGGCTTTCAAGGCGGAGATGCCCTCGGGCGTAAATACGATCATCGCGACGACAATGCCCGCGAGCGGAGCCGGCGCCCCAAGGTGCGAGATGCCGGCGTCGAGCTGCTTGGCGAGGCTCTTGGACAGCAGTATGATCGGCAGCAGGTTGAGCAGCAGGAACAGGACGCTCTTTCCCGTCGAGACGGCGATCGCGTCTGTTCCGGATGAAGCCGCGACTGGCGGGAGCGGATCGACGCCATCCGCCGGGCGGAAGAAGCCCTTGTGCCGTCCGGTCTGGAGCCACAGGAAAAGCCCGTAGAGCAGGACAGTGAAGGCTGAGAAGCACAGCGCCTGTAGAAGCGAGAGCCGGCCGTGCGCTGCAGAGAGCGTGAAGTTCGGCAGCACCAGAGCGATCAGCGAGAGCGGAATGATCAGCGCGAGATAGGAGGTCGCGCCCTCAAGGTTGAAGCTCTGCTGGCGGTGGCGGATGCCGCCAACGAGCAGGCCAAGACCGACGACGCCGTTGAGGACGATCATCAGCACGGCGAACATCGTGTCGCGACCGAGCGTCGGGACGTGCGACCCGCTCAGCATGACCGCGCCGACCAGCACCACCTCAATGATCACGATCGAGAGCGTTAGCACCAGCGTGCCAATCGGCTCGCCGAGGCGGTGAGCCAGCTTCTCCGCCTCGGCGACAACCCCGAACGCGCACCAGATGATTACGCCCAGCAGCCATAGAAAGACGAGTGGGCCCAGCGCGGATTGATGCAGCTGAACCTTGCCGATCCCGCTGGGGGACAGGAAAACGGCTACGGCGCTCCACCCAGCCGCGAGGCGGAGAGTCACAGCGGTTGCCGCTGAGGGCACCGCCCAGCGCGACCGCGCGAACGGGGCGCTATCCGACAGACGCGGTCCGATGCTGGCGCTGCACCTGTGCAATCGCATCGACCAGTTTCGAGTAGCGATAGGGTCCAACTTCGAAAAATTCGGCGGCCACGCGCGTGATACCGAGCTCGGCCAGTTCGCTGTCCGACAGCTCCGTTGGCGCGGGAGGCACTAGGACGCTGGGTTCGCTCATGCTTCTTCATCCTCGGAGTGAGCGGGAGCGCGACGCGTCTCTCAGTCGCTTCGTTGCTCGTGAGGGCGGAGCGATAAGGCCTATATGGGGGTTCGGCGGCGCGGAACCATGACAATGCTCGCATGGACTCCGTCGCGGAAACTATTCGTCGCCTCACCTTTCAGAACCCGGCCGCGATCACCACCTATCACCGTGATCGTCGCCTGCGATGGATCGGGGCAGCTCCAGCCTCCCTCATCCCTCTCATGCTTCATCACCCGGCGCGCAGTCTCCGCGCCCCGAGGCACCGCGGGGTTCGCCCGCCGGCGAAGAAAGGCTTTCGGATGTCACGCGCCATCAACATCGACGCTACGCAGGACCACGTGGAGCGGACCTGCGCCGAGCACAGGATGGCAATCAGTTCGATCGAACCACTGCATCCTAGCGGCACTCGCGTCGTCATGAAGAACGTCGCGGCGGCCCAGACGATTGCTGACGCTTATGCAGGTAAAGTTATCGCTGGCACGGTCAGTCGCATGCCACGCCGGGCGCGATGAAGGGAGCTCCTGATGCCCTCGCTACCCGTCAGATTCAAAGTAGGCGGTGTTGATTAGGCGCTTCTCCCGGCACGTGTTACAAGCTCCTATCGCTGGCAGATGTCCCTGAGCTCGCCAGCGCCTGAGAGACACATGCGCTCCCGCTTGATGCCGGAGCACATTCTATGCCCCTCGACTATCTTCTTCACCGTCAGCAGGTCGAAATGACGCGAGCTGATGCGGCTGCCTGTGTCGCCTCACGTCATGCCCATCGCCAGATGGCTCGCCTCTACGCGGCGGAACTTGAGCGATCCGCGCCGCTGGCTGCGGCCCGCTAGCTTCTTCGGCGCTCGCCAAGTGAGACTGGCCCGCTCGGCTACGCCCCGACTGCCACAAGTTGGTTGGCTCCTCCAAAGCGGACGGCAGGGCCCTAGCCAATCTACCTGGCCCGGCAGCGCCAGCGCCATCTCCGCTCAAGGAAACGATCTCATGATCCACAACAACGACAACAGCTCGCGCGCCATAGAGGCTAAGCGCCACTCGCTGCAGGAGGCAGTAATCCGCCGCCACTCCC